>NZ_LJHP01000003.1:0-109904 GCF_001295965.1 Blastomonas sp. AAP25 | reverse complement strand
GACGCCCTCCCGGCCACCCTCACCCTTCCGGCGCTGCGCGCCTCCCTCCCTCTCCCGATGGGAGAGGGAATGTGAAGGCCATCCGCTGCATGTGGATGCGCGGCGGCACCTCGAAGGGCGGGTTCTTCCTGAAGGACGACCTGCCCGCCGATCCGGCTGCGCGCGACGCGTTTCTGCTGCGCGCGATGGGCTCGCCCGATCCGCGCCAGATCGACGGCATGGGCGGCGCCGATCCGCTGACCAGTAAGGTCGCTGTCATCAGCAAGTCAGAGCGGCCCGGGGTCGACGTCGATTACCTGTTCCTGCAGGTGTTCGTCGATCAGGCGATCGTCACCGATGCGCAGAACTGCGGCAACATCCTTGCCGGGGTCGGCCCGTTCGCGATCGAGCGCGGGCTGGTTGCAGCGCGGGACGGGGTGACGCGGGTCGCGGTCTATATGGAGAATACCGGCCAGATCGCAGTCGCCAGCGTCCAGACGCCCGGCGGGCGAGTGACTTACGATGGTGATGCGACGATCACCGGGGTGCCCGGGAGCGCGGCGCCGATCCCGCTCGCGTTCCGCGACACCGCAGGCTCGTCGTGCGGCGCGCTGCTGCCCACCGGTCATGCGGCGGACGAAATCGACGGGGTGCGCGTCACCCTGATCGACAACGGCATGCCCTGTGTGGTGATGGCCGCAGCCGATGTCGGCATCACCGGCTATGAAGACCGCGACACGCTCGACGGCCATGCCGCGATGAAGGCGCAGGTCGAGGCGATCCGCCTCAAGGCCGGGCCAATGATGAACCTGGGCGATGTCAGCGCCAAGTCGGTGCCCAAGATGATGCTCGTCGCAGCCCCGCGCGAGGGCGGCGCGATCAGCGTGCGCTCGCTGATCCCGCATCGGGTGCATGCCTCGATCGGCGTGCTCGGCGCGGTCAGCGTCGCCACTGCCTGCCTGATCGAGGGGTCGCCGGCCGCCGCGATGGCGCAGATTGGCGAAGGGCAGATCAAGACGTTGGGCGTCGAGCACCCCAGCGGCGTCACCGAATGCGTGGTGACGGTCGACGAGAACGGTCAGCCGGTCGAAGCCGGGATGCTGCGCACCGCGCGCAAGCTGATGGATGGAGATATCTTCGCATGAGCACCGACGCCCAGGGCCGCGTCCGCAGCTGGACGCTGACCCCCTCGAAGCCGCGCTTCACCCCGCCGCCGGGTGCGGTCGATGCGCATTGTCATGTCTTCGGGCCGATGGCGCAGTTTCCGTTCAGCCCCAAGGCCAAGTACCTGCCGCAGGATGCCGGTCCTGACGCGCTGTTCGCGTTGCGCGACCGGCTGGGCTTTGCGCGCAACGTCATCGTCCAGGCGAGTTGCCACGGCACCGACAACCGCGCGACGCTGGGCGCCATCGCGCTCTCCAACGGCATGGCGCGCGGCGTCGCCGTGGTCGATCCGGCGATTTCGGATGCCGAGCTCGATGCGCTGCATGCGGGCGGCATTCGCGGCGTGCGCTTCAACTTCCTCAAGCGGCTGGTCGACGATGCGCCCAAGGACAGGTTCCTCGACGTCGCACGCCGGATCGAGCGGCTGGGTTGGCATGTCGTGGTGTATTTCGAGGCGGACATCCTGGACGAGATGCTGCCGTTCCTTGCCGCGATCCCGGTGCCGATCGTCATCGACCATATGGGTCGCCCCGATGTCCGCCAAGGGCCAGATGGCGCGGACATGACCGCGTTCCGCAAGCTGCTCGACAGCCGCGACGACATCTGGACCAAGGTCACCTGCGCCGACCGGCTCGATCCTTCAGGCCCGCCTTATGCCGATTTCGTGCGCGCGGTGCGCCCGCTGGTGGAGGACTATCCCGACCGCGTGCTGTGGGGCACCGACTGGCCGCATCCGAACATGGAAAGCGTGCTGCCCGACGACGGCGCGCTTGTCGATACCATCCCGCACATCGCCGCGACGGCAGAGCTGCAGCACAAGCTGCTGGTCGGCAATCCGATGCGGCTTTACTGGTCCGATTGAGCGCGGATCAGAACCTGTCGAGATCGTTTGCCAGCGTGACCGGACCGGAATAGCTCTTCGCGATCTGCGTGACATAGCCCTTTGTACCCGCCGGATCGGGAGTGCCGGCCGCAAAGTGCGTGATCACCAGCGCCTTCACCCCTGCCCTGCCGGCAAGCTGCCCGACAGCCTCGGGGGTGAGGTGATGGGTCGACAGGTGCTGCTCGAGATCGCGCTTGGCCTCTGGCGGCATGTTGGGGGAATTGCGCGCGACATTGGCCATCGTGCCAGCCATGTCGATCATCTCGCTGACCAGAAGATCCGCGCCTTTGGCAAGCTTTTCCACTGCAGCACTGGGCCCGGTATCGCCCGTGTAGACGATCGACCGGCCCGGCAGGTCGAAACGGAAGCTGAGCGACTTGTAGTTGCGATCCTCGACACTTCCGGGCGCGAAATCATAATGCGTGTTCTGCGCTGCGGTGACGGTCATGCCGTTCAGCGTGGTCTTTTCACCATTGGCCAGTTCGATGACGGTGACCGTATCGGCAGGCGGCGTCCAGGGCTTGCCCGGAATGCCATATCCCGCCCGCGCGGCAGGCTGCATCGATGCGACCATCCCCGCGACCAGTTCGCGCGTTCCTGCCGGACCATAGACCGTCAGCGGTTCGCGCACATTGGTCTGATTGCGCAGCCCCAGCACCGCTGAAAGCCCGCCGGTGTGGTCGACATGGAGATGGCTGAGAAACACCGCGCGCACTCGCGGCAGCATGATGCCGGCCCGGCTGAGCTGCTGCACCGTACCATCGCCTGCATCGACCAGATACACCTGGCCTGCATGCAGCAGCGCGTTGGCGGGCTGCGACCGGTCCGGCGAGGGAACAGGGCCACCCATGGTGCCCAGCGTGATGAACGCATCCGCTGCGGGCGCAGCGGGCTGCGCCAGCGCCGGCGTGGAGACCGCCAGCGCCAGCGTCAGCCAGGCCGCGCGCATCAGAAGTTGAATCCGACGCGCACGCCATAGGTCCGCGGCGGGCGCAGCGTCGCCACCGGGAAGTCGAGGATCGGCCGCGTTCCCGCACGCGCCAGCACCTCTTCATCGGTGATGTTGTTGATGAACCCGGTGACATTCCATCCGCCCGCGCTTTCCAGCGTCAGATAGGCATCGGCCATGGCAAAGCTGCCCTGGCGTTCCTCGGGCCGGAAGTTCGAGTTGAGGAACCGGCTGCTTTCGATGTTGCCGCGCGCACCGAAGACCAGGTTGAGATCGCCGGTCAGCTCGAACGTGCGTTCATAGCCCAGGTTGACCGCCCATTTGGGCGAATTGACCGTGGGGTTGCCCGAGCAATCGATGTCGAAGAAGCGCGCACCGTTGACCCCCGGATTGGCGAGCCGGCTGCCCAGCGTGGTGCATCCCGTCGTCACCGGCGCGCCGGTGGGCGAGAAGTTGGCGGTCTGCAGTCTGTCGTACTTGCCGTTGAGATACTGGACGTTGAGATTGAACAGATCGTTGCGGCTCGGGGCGAAGCGGGCCTCGAACTCTACGCCGTAGATGCGCGACTTGCCCGCGTTGACCGTGGTCGAGCCCTGCGCGAAGATGCCGCCTGCCGTCCGCACGCCGCCGACGAAGGTGATTTGCTGGTCCTTGTAGTCCCAGTAGAACGCCTCGATGTTGAGCTGCAGCTTGTTGTCGAAGAAGCGGTTCTTGGCGCCCAGCGTAAAGGCGGTCAGCTCTTCGGGTGCGAAGGTGTTGTTGGGCGGCTGGGCGACAAAGAACCCGCCCGATTTGAAGCCGGTGGCGACATTGGCATAGACCAAAGAGGCAGGACCAGCGTCCCATTCCAGCCCAGCCTTCCAGGTGAATTTCTCGAACGACAGGTCACCGGTGAACGGCGCGCTGAGTGGCGGCGCCACCGGGCCGGGCAGACCGCCAGATGCCACCGAGGTGAACTGCTCCTTGTCTTCCCGGGTGTAGCGGCCACCGGCGACCAGCCGCAGCGTATCGGCAATGTCGAAGGTCAGCTGGCCAAAGGCGGCGATGCTCTCGGTGCTCAGCCGCGGGGTGAAGCGGGTGGTCGAGATATTGCCCTGGCGGAAGAAGTTCTCGGTGACCTGGTTCTCGCCGAAGTAGAAGACGCCCAGCACATAGCGCAGCCGCTGATCCTCGTTGGACGCAAGCCGCACTTCGAGCGAGCTTTGCTCCGCGACATCCTTGATCGTGCCGGCAAAGCCCGGAAGATAGGTGAGCACGTTGACGTCCGAGCGGCGATAGGCCGGAATGACGGTCAGCGTGCCGAAGCCCATATCGCCGACGACCGTGGCGCTGACGCCGAAGAACTGGTTGTCGAGGAAGCCATCGGTGCCGGCCAGCGCGACGCAGCCGCTGTTGACGAAATTGCCGGGCCCTCCGCAGAACGGCGGCGCGAAGATCCCTCTTGCCAGACTGCGCACCGCAGCCTGCGCGCGCGGATCGGAGATGCTGACCCGGTCTTCGAGCGGAGGCACGGTGTAGCGAGCTTCGGGCAGCAGCACCGCGCCGGCACCCTTGCCGCGCTGGTTGTAATAGTCCGCGACCAGGGTCATCGACCAGCGGTCCGAGGGCTCGATCAGCAGCGATGCGCGGAACGCCTCGCCCTTGTCGTCGTCATAGCCGTCCGAGATATAGCCGTCGCGATCGACGATCTGCCCGGCCAGTCGCAACGCCACCGTGTCACCGATCGGAATGTTGAGCGCCAGCGAGGCCTTCTTGCTGTCGTAGTTGCCGTATTCGAACAATCCCTCGCCGCTGAACGTGCCAAGCACCGGCTTTTTGGGGATGACGTTGATCGCGCCGCCGGTGGCGTTGCGGCCATAGAGCGTGCCCTGCGGCCCCTTGACCACCTCGACCCGCTCCAGATCGTAGAACACGCCGGCAGGGGCCGTCGGGCGGCCGACATAGATGCCGTTGAAGTTGAACGCGACGGCGTTCTCGGCGAACGAGTTCTGCGAATTGGTGCCGACGCCGCGCAGGAAGAAGCTGGTCGTGCCGCCGGTGGGCTGGACGACGAGCGAGGGAACCAGCCGGCCAAGGCCCGCGGTTTCGGTGATGCCCGACTTGGTGAGATCGTCTCCGGTCACCGCGGAAACGGCAACCGCGGCGCGCTGAAGGCTTTCCTCGCGGCGCTGCGCGGTCACGACGATCTCGCCAAGACCGGTGTTTTCCTGGTTCTCGGTGGTCTGGGCGGTATCGGCCTGGTCCTGCGCCCATGCGGCACCCGGGACGATCAGCCCGGCCAATACGGTGGTTGCCAGCAGCAAAGGTCTCATCATTCATCTCCCCAAAAAGGCGCGACTGCCTGCACGGGCACCCGCTGTATTGACGGACCTTTTAAGGCAGGGGCTAGCCATAGGTTAAATCTTTTGTTTTAATGGTAATCCAATCACGCCATCGATAGGTTAATTTCATGCGGTTCAAGGGTCTCGATCTCAATCTGCTGGTGGCGTTCAGCTGCCTGATGGAGACTCGCAGCGTTTCGCGCGCGGCCGAGCAGGTGCATCTCAGCCAGCCGGCAATGAGTGCGGCGCTGAGCCGATTGCGCGAATATTTCGGCGATGACCTGCTGGTGCTGCAGGGCAAAAGGATGTTTCCGACCGCCTATGCCGAGTCGCTGCTGCCGATGGTGCAGGAGACGCTGCGGCAGGTCGATGCGCTGATCACGACCTCGACCGCGTTCGATCCGGCCACCTCGCAGCGCACCTTCAGGCTGATCGCATCCGACTATATCACCGCCGCCATCATTGCACCCTTGTCGCGCCGGCTGGCGGATATCGCGCCGAGCATCCGGCTCGAATCGGTGCTCCCCTCGGACGGCAGCTCGGATCTGCTCGCGCAGGGCGCGTTCGATCTGCTGATCACGCCCGAAGATTTCATCAATCCCGGCCAGCCGGCAGAACTGTTCTTCGAGGAACGCCATGTTGTCGTCGGCTGGGATCGCAACCCGCTGTTCGCCGACGTGCTCACCGAAGAGGCGCTGATGCAGGCCAGCCATGTCGGGGTGCACATGGGCAATCAGCGCACCAGCGCGTTCGGTGACAGCATGATGGAGCAGCTCGGCCGGTTCCGCCGGATGGATGTGATGGCATCGTCGTTCACCGTCGTCCCGTGGCTGGTGATCGAGACGGGGCGGCTGGCGCTGATGCACGAACGCCTGGCGCGGCGGATGGCGCGGATGTTCCCGCTGGCGATCGCGCCGATCCCCTTCCCCTTTCCGATGATGCGCGAGATGCTCCAGTTCAACCGCGCCCGCGCCAGCGATGAAGGGCTCAAATGGCTGCGAAACCAGCTCCGGCACGACAGCGCGCTGCCGTGATTGCACTGCGAAGCATCGACAGTGCTGATAGACATCAATCCAAACAATAAAATTTACAGATTTACGCCGAACCCTCTATTTCAGCACCATGATGCGCCCACCGGCTGAACGGGGGTGTCGGAGAGGTAGCGGACGCGTGAAAGACTTGAGAATTCTGATCGTTGGCGGCGGAATCGGCGGGCTGACATCGGCCATTGCGCTGCGACGCAAGGGCCATGCCGTCGATGTGATCGAGCGCGATCCTGACTGGTCGGTCTATGGGGTAGGGATTATCCAGCAGGGCAATGTCGTCCGCGCGATGACCGAGCTTGGCCTGATCGACGACTACATCAGCGCCGGGTTCGGCTTCGACCGGGTGCAGGTGTACATCCCCACTGGCCAGTGCGTCGCCGATATCCCCACGCCGCGGCTGGTCGATGGCTATCCCGGCAATGTCGGCATCGGCCGCCGCGCGCTGCACAAGGTGCTGGGCGACCGGACCATCGGCGCGGGCGCGACCGTCCGGCTGGGCCTGACCGTCGCCAGCCTGGACGATGACGGCGCGGGTGTTTCGGTCACCTTCAGCGATGAAAGCACGGGCCGTTACGATATCGTGATCGGTGCCGATGGCCTGTATTCGCAGACCCGCCAGACGATCTTCCCCGACGCGCCAAGGCCCGAATTCACCGGCCAATCAGTGTGGCGCTACAATTTCCGGCGGACGCCCGATGTCATCGGGCTGCAGGCTTATGAAGGGCAGACCGGAATCGGGCTGGTCCCGCTCTCCGATGAGCTGATGTACATGTATGTGACCACGCCCGAGCCGGGCAACCCCTGGTACGCCACCGAAGAGCTGGCAGCAGCGATGCGCGCCAAGATCGCCGGGGTCCCCTCTCCCGCCATCGCCGTACTGGTCGACCAGATCACCGACAACCACGAGGTGGTCTACAAGCCGCTCGAATGGCTGCTGCTTGAAGGCGCGTGGCACAAGGGCCGCGTCGCGCTGCTCGGCGATGCGGTCCACGCCACCACCCCGCATTTGGGGCAGGGCGCCGGCATGGCGATTGAGGACGGGCTGGTGCTCGCCGAAGAGCTCGAGGCCGCCAACGATATCGAGACCGCGCTTGCCGCCTATCGTGACCGCCGCTTCGAGCGCTGCCGCTATATCGTCGAGTCGTCCAAGGCGATCTGCTTTGGCCAGATCGGCAAGGGCCCGCTGGTGGATAACGCCACTGCGACCCGGGAAATGTTCATGAAGGTTGCCGAGCCCATTTGAGGTCGGCGTTTCCCCCATCTTTCAAGGAGTTAAATTCATCATGGCCAGAGTAAGCGAGATTCGCCACGTCGGCTACGCTGTCACCGATCTGGCAGCAGAGGCTGCATTCTATCGCGACACCTGGGGTCTCAAGGACGCCGGTGAAAAGGACGGCATGCTGCACTTCGCCGCCGAAGGAAACGACGAGCTGTACGTCGTTCGCCTGCGCCAGGCCGATGTGCAGAAGATCGACATCATCACGCTGGCTGCCGACTGCCGCACCGATGTCGATGCGCTGCACGACAAGGTCGCGGCCTATGGCTGCCAGGTGGTGTTTGCGCCCAGGGAGCTCGACACGCTGGGCGGCGGCTATGGCTTCCGCTTCTTCAGCAAGGACGGCCTGCCTTTCGAAATCTCCAGCGATGTCGCGCGCGGCACCTCGCGCGAGCTGGTCCGCTGGGAAGGCATCCCGCAGAAGATCAGCCATATCGTGCTGCATTCGCCCGATCATCAGGAGATGGTGCGGTTCTTCACCGACGTGCTGGGCTTCAAGGTCAGCGACTGGCTGGGCGACTTCATGTGCTTCCTGCGCTGCAACCAGTGGCACCACCGTATCGCGCTGCTCCCCGGGCCGCCGTGCCTCAACCATGTCGCCTATGACATGCTTGGCGTCGATGACATGATGCGCGGCATCCACCGGCTCAAGCAGCAGGGCACCGACATCCGCTGGGGGCCCGGCCGCCACACCGCGGGCAACAACACTTTCAGCTACTTCACCACGCCGGGCGGCTTTGCGGTCGAATACACCGCCGATCTCGAAGAGGTCGACGATGCCACCTGGGTGGCCACGGTGCACGCGCCAGCTCCTTTGGTCATGGACCAGTGGGGCATCGGCACCGGCGGTCCGCAGACCATGCCACACCCTGCCCCCGACAAGGGCCTGTTCCAGCCGGCGGGAGTATAAGCCATGGCATTGTTTGAGTATTTTCCCAACTACATCTGGAACCTCTCGGTCGCGATCGCGATCGAAAGCGGCGGGCAGATCGGCGAGATCATCGACATGTGCCAGCCCATCCGCGATGCCGCGGCCAATGGCGCCGATGCCGGCACGCCGCAGTTCATGCGGGCCTGGGTGGAAACCGGCGACAAGCTGATCGGCCTGGCGGGCGAGGACGAGGAACGCGGCCGCGCGTTCTCCGCTGCCGCCAAGCTCGAGCGCGCGGCGCTGTATCTGCTGGTCGCAGAACGGATGCAGGGCCAGGGCAGCCCCGACCGCGCTGCGACCTATGCCAAGGCGCTCGACACCTTCAAGCGCGCGATGACCCTGGGCGATCACGCCGTCGAGCGGGTCGAAATCCCCTATGAAGGCAGCACCTTCCCCGCTTTGTATTGCCGTGCGCCGGGCGATGGCCCCAAGCCGGTGGTCGTCTATTGCAACGGCCTCGATAGCTCGAAGGAGTTGCTCTACTGGTCGAAGCTGCCGCATGCACTGGCTGCGCGCGGCATCTCGAGCCTGTGCGTCGATCAGCCGGGCACCGGCGAGGCGCTGCGCCTCAACAACCTTCCTGCCACGCCGCATTCGGAAAAATGGGCCTCGCCTGCGGTCGACTGGCTTGAAAAGCAGCCCGATGTCGACCCGGCGCGCATCGGCATGACCGGTATCTCGCTGGGCGGCCATTTCGCCCCGCGTGCGGTGGCGTTCGAGCCACGCTTTGCGAGCGGAGCCGTCTGGGGCGCCAACCACAATTGGGCCGAAGTCCAGCAGAAGCGCCTGCGCCGCGAGGGCGAGAACCCCGTGCCACACTATTGGGCGCATGTGATGTGGGTGTTCGGCGCGACCGACATGGATGATTTCCACGCCAAGTCGAAAGACATGACGCTCAATGGCGTGATGGACCGCATCACGGTGCCGTTCCTCGTCACGCACGGCGAGAAGGACCGCCAGATCGGGCTGGAATACGCGCACCAGAGCTTCGAGCAGCTGACCAACTGCCCCAAACGCGAACTCAAGATCTTCACCGCGCGTGAAGGCGGGGTCGAGCATGTCGGCGCGGACAACATGTCGTTCGGGCGCGATTACATCGCCGACTGGTTCGCCGAGACGCTGGGCGGTCGCACATCGGCGGCCAGGCCATGAGCTTCGTCGCCACCGCGCGCATCCCCACGGCCAGCGCCAGTAAGTACCTGCAGCAGGTCTGCAAGCATTGGGAACACACCCTGCCCGTCAGCTTCGACAAGGATCACGGACAGATCACCTTTGCCAAGGATGCGCGTGGTGCCAACTGGCCTGCCGATGCGGTGGTGACCCTGGATGCCGAGGCCGATACTTTGGTCTGCACGATCACCGCCAGCGCCGAGGGCCAGCGCGACGGGCTGAAGGGCGCGCTCGAGCGGCATATCGACCGCTTCGCTTTCCGCGAAGTACCGCTGGCGTACAACTGGACCGACGCATGAACGAAGCGCGCGGCTATGTGCGCAGGCAGACGTTGATCTCGATTGTGATCACGATGGCGATCAGCGCCGGGTTCTTCTTGGCTGTCTTCGGCCGGACCGACCCCATAGCGGTGTGGGCGCCCGACAATCTCGCGCTCGACTTCCTGCCGCAAGCGGGCGCAGCGTCGTTCATGGCCGCGCTAATGCCCGCGCTGCAGACGCGCGCCGCGATGATAAAGGGCAAGCTTCCCGGCACGCCGCCCACGGTTCGATCGATCGTCGTGCGCGCGATCATGCTCGCGCTGCTGGCGCTGGGGCTGGCGGGCATGGCCATCGGCGCGTTGCAACTCAACGGTATCGCGACGTTCGCTTGGGGGACCGCATTTGCTATCAAGGTTGCATTCGGCGCGCTTCTGGGATTGATCATCACACCCCTGGCCCTTCGCTCCGTACTGACAAGAGGATAAGACCATGGCCCGTCACTTCATCGACCTGTCGATCTATCTGGAAAACGACGTGATCACCGATCCGCCGTTCATGCGGCCCAAGATCACCTATCAGCAGCATGCCGATACGGTCACCGAGCTCGGCCATTTCTTCCCCGGAGTCACCGCCGAGCAGTTGCCTGATGGCGCGGGCTTTGCCGCTGCCGAATGGGTGACGCTGACCACGCACAACGGCACGCATCTGGATGCGCCCTGGCATTTTCACCCGACGATGGATGGCGGCCAGCGCGCGATCACGATCGACGAGGTACCTCTCGAATGGTGCTTCAACCCCGGCGTGAAGCTCGACTTCCGCCATTTCGAGAACGGCTATGTCGTCACCGCCGCCGATGTCGAAGCCGAGCTCGCGCGGATCGGCCATGAATTGCAGCCGTTCGATATCGTGCTGGTCAACACCGCTGCAGGCGGCGCGGTGGGCAAGCCCGACTTCGTCGATACCGGTTGCGGCATGGGCTATGAGGCGACGATGTACCTGCTCGAGCGCGGCATCCGCGTTACCGGCACCGATGCCTGGAGCTGGGACGCCCCGTTCAGCTACACCGCCCAGAAGGTCGCCGAGAGCGGCGACACGTCGCTGATCTGGGAAGGCCACAAGGCCGGACGCGACATCGGTTACTGCCATCTCGAAAAGCTGCACAACCTCGAAAGCCTGCCCGCGCACGGGTTCACCGTCAGCTGCTTCCCGCACAAGATCCGCGGCGCATCGGCTGGCTGGACGCGGGCTGTGGCGATCATCGAAGACTGACCATGGCTTTCGATACCCTCTGTCTGTCGGGCCGGACGGCCATCGTCACCGGATCGACGCAGGGGATCGGGCTGGGTATCGCGCGGGCGCTGGCGCAGGCCGGCGCGCGGGTCGTGATATCGAGCGAAGATCCGCAGGCGGTGGTGGCCGCCGCATCATCGCTCGCGCAAGCGGGCCATGATGTCCATGGGATCGCCTGTGACGTCACCGATGCCGCCGCGCTCGCGACGCTTGTCGAGGGCACGGTCGACAGGTTTGGCGGTCTTGATATCCTGGTCTGCAACGCCGGGATCACCGGCGAGGCAGGTAGCTGGGACCTCGGGGATTTCGATCGCGTGATGGCGGTGAACCTCAGGTCCATCGTTGCGCTGACGGCGCTGGCGCTGCCGCATATCGCGGCAAGCGGCGATGGCAGTGTCATCCTGATGTCGAGCCTGGCGGCGCTGCGCGGCAACGGCGCGATCAACGCCTATGCCCTCGCCAAGGCTGGCGTCGCGCAGCTCGCGCGCAATCTGGCGGTGCAGTGGGGCCCCAAAAGCGTGCGGGTCAACGCGCTTGCCCCCGGGCTGATCGCCACGCCCCTGTCCGAGCCGCTGATGGCCGACGAGAGCTTCATGGCGCGGCGGTTGCAGATGACGCCGCTGCGCCGGGTGGGATCGGTTGAGGATGTCGCTGCAGCGTGCGTCTTCCTCGCCTCGCCCGCCAGCGGCTTCATCACAGGCCAGCAGATCGCCATTGATGGCGGAACGTCGATCACCGATGGCAGCTGACCGGTCCTCCCAAGTGCTCGTCACCGGCGCGGGCGGCTTTGTCGGCCAGGCGCTGGTGCGCGCGCTGGCGCAGCACTGCCGCGTGACCGCGACGGACCGCAGCGGGCTGGAATTTGCAGAACTTGCCGGGGTCACGGGTGTGCCCGGTGACCTGGATGACCCAGCACTGCTAGCCGTGCTGACCGCAGCGCCGTTCGATGCCATCGTGCACCTGGCGACCGTTCCGGGCGGCGCCGCCGAAGCCGATCCCGCACTTGCCGCGCGCGTCAACGTCGCAGCATCGATGGCTCTGATCGATGCCGCCGCCGCGCACGGCAACCGCCCTCGCGTCCTGTTTGCCAGCAGCATCGCGGTGTTCGGCGACCCCCTTCCCGCTTATGTCGATGATGCCACGGCTGCGCGCCCGATGCTGCGCTATGGCGCACACAAGGCGATGATCGAGGAGTGGATCGCGACGATGACGCGGCGCGGTGCGATCCGCGGGCTCTCGCTGCGGCTCCCCGGAATCGTTGCTCGGCCCTTGGGGCCATCGGGGATGAAATCGGCGTTCCTAAGCAACCTGTTCCACGCGCTCAAGGCGGGCGAGCCGATCAGCCTGCCGGTTTCCGCCGGGGCAAGCTGCTGGCTGCTGTCGCGGCGCGGGCTGATCGCGCAGCTGTGCCAGGCGCTGGATCTGCCCGCCGACCCGGCCGATGCTCGTCTCAACCTTCCTGCACAGCGCGTGATCCTGCGCGATCTCGTCGCCGAGGTTGCACGCCAGACGGGGCACGACCCTGCCCTGGTGGACTATGCGCCCGATCCCGCGATCGAGGCGGCGTTCGGACGCCAGCCCCCGCTCGCCACGCCCCGCGCCGATGCGCTGGGGCTTCGCCACGATGGCAGCCTTGGCGCTTTGGTGGCGCAGGCGCTGGCCGATCTCTGATCCCTTGAAAGGACCCCGCATGAAACTCGCAACCCAGGACAATGGCACCCCCGACGGCGCTTTGGTCGTCGTCAGCGCCGATGGCACCCGCTTCCTCGGCGCATCGGATGTCGCTGGCACGCTGCAGGCTGCCCTCGATGGCTGGGCCAGCACCGAACCTGCGCTGCGGGCGCTGGCAGACCGGCTGGCTGCGGGCGAAGGCGAAAGTGCTTCGAACCTCGCTCTTGCCGCGCCCCTGCCCCGCGCGTGGCAATGGCTCGATGGCTCGGCCTTCCGCAGCCATGGCGAGCTGATGGAGACCTTGTTCGGCACCGAGCCGCCGCCTGCGGGCCGCCCCTTGATGTACCAGGGGCTGTCGCACCAGTTCCTTTCCGCCACCGCCGACGTACCGCTGCCGCGCGAGGAAGACGGCATCGATTTCGAGGGCGAGTTCGGCATCATCACCGACTTCGTGCCGATGGGCGTGACGCCTGAGCAGGCGATTGCGCACATCAAGCTGGTCGTGCAGATCAACGACTGGTCATTGCGCGCACTGGCGCCGATCGAGATGAAGACCGGCTTCGGCTGGGTGCAGGCCAAGCCCGCTTGCTCGATCGCGCCGTTCGCGGTGACCCCCGATGTGCTGGGCGATGCCTGGCGCGAGGGCCGCGTCCACCTGCCGCTGAGCGTCGACTGGAACGGCAAGCGTTTTGGCGATGCTCTGGGCGGGGTGATGGAGTTCGGCTTCCACGATCTGGTCGCGCATGCCGCGAGCACGCGCTCGCTGTGCGCAGGCACGATCATTGGATCGGGCACCGTTTCGAACAGCAATTTCCGCGAGATCGGATCGTCGTGCATCGCCGAGCGGCGCGGGATCGAAATGCTCGACGAGGGCAAGCCGCGCACCGAGTTCATGCGCTTTGGCGATACCGTGCGGATGGAAGCGCGCATGCCCGATGGCGGGGTGCTGTTCGGCGCAATCGACCAGAAGGTGATCAGGGGATGAGCGCGCCCGCTTCTCCCCCCGTCCGTCGCATCGTCACCGGGCATGATGCCGCAGGCAAGGCCGTCATCCGCAGCGACGACCTGCTGCCGGTGGAACCGATCCCCTCGGGTGACGCGGCCTTCAGCCTGGTGTGGACCACCGCGAGCGTACCTGCGGACAACAACGACGAGACCGATGGCCGGCTGCGCGATGCCGGCCTGACGCTGCACCAGGGCTCGGTGATCCGCATCGTCGACATGCTGCCGGGCGGCACATCGCCGATGCACCGGTCGAGCAGCATCGATTACGGCATCGTGCTCGCAGGGACGGTCGAGCTCGAGCTCGATGACGGCGCGGTTACCAGCGCCTCTGCTGGCGATATCATCATCCAGCGCGGCACCATCCATTTGTGGCGCAACCCTTCGACAGATACCGTCTGCCGGATCGCCTTTGTGCTGATCGAGGCCGCGCCGGTCGTGGTCAACGGAGCAGCGCTGCCCGATGTCGAACCCTGACACGACGGGTACGCCCGCCCGTGAGACGGTGATCCTCGTACCCGGGCTGCTGTGCGATGCGGCGATTTGGCAGCACCAGATTGCGGCGCTGTCGGCAGATTACGACGTTCGCATTCCCGACCTGACCGGGCAGGATTCGATTGCCGCCATGGCAGCGCACGTGCTTGCCGATGCCCCGCCGCGCTTTGCGATCGCGGGGCATTCGATGGGCGCGCGCGTGGCGTTGGAGGTTTGGCAGCAGGCGCCAGAGCGGGTGGAGCGGCTCGCCTTGCTCGATACCGCCGTGCACCCGGCGGGGCCAGACGAACTGCCAAAGCGCCAGGCGATGCTCGACATCAGCGCCAACCACGGCATGACGGCGCTCGCCGATGCCTGGCTTCCACCGATGGTGAAGGACGGTCTGCTCGATGCCGAGCTCGCGGTGCGCGCGGCGCTGTATGCGATGGTCGAACGCATGTCGCCCGCGATCCACCGCGCGCAGATCACGGCACTCCTCGGCCGACCCGATGCGCGCCCGCTGCTGCCGTTGATCGGCTGCCCGGTGCTGATCGGGGTCGGCGCGCTCGACCGCTGGAGCCCGCCTGCGCAGCACGAGGAGATCGCCGCTGCCATTCCCCATGCGCGCTATGTCGTGTTTGAAGGCAGCGGCCACATGGCGCCGATGGAGGCAGCCCAAGCGGTCAGCGACGCGCTTTGGCAATGGATGCACGAACCTGAAGGACAAGCGGCATGATGGAAATCGAATGGGCGGTCGAACGGCAGATCCGGCGCTTTGCCATGCTCAACGATGCGCACGACGCCGATGGGCTGGCGGCGATGTTCACCGCAGATGGCAGCTTTGCCCGCCCCAGCGAGCCCGACGCGCCGGTAGCTGGCCGGGAGGCAATCTGCGCCTTCTTCCGCGACCGGCCCAGGCGGGTGACCAGGCATGTCATGGCCAACACCATCGTCGACATCCTGTCGGATCGCGAAGTGCGCGCGCACAGCTATGTTGTGCTGTACATGGCGGACAAGACGCTGATCGGCGATTTCCACGACCGCATGGAGCTGCACGACGGCGTGTGGCTGTTTGCCGAGCGGTGCGGCTCGCTGGCGTTCTGACCCCTGATCAGACCGCAGCAACCGAGCGCTGATCGGCGGGTGCCTGCCCGGCCTGGCCGGCGGCGATCGCCTGATCGATCAGCATCCGTGAACGCACGCCGCCGGCATCGATGTTCAGCAGCAGCAGCCTGCGCTCCGGATGGAGCTCGAGATTGCGCTGCTGGCGCTCGAGCATTTCCAGGTCCTCGGCGAAGATCTTGGTCTGGCCTTCGCGGATGGTGTTGGTGAGCGCCGCATCCTGAACGGCAAACCGGCGGGCAAGACCCCAGAAGTACCAGTGGGACGTCGTGGTTTCGGGCGTCATGAAATCGACCACCATCGCAGACGCCTTGTGCGCATTGTCGGCCTCATGACCGCCATTGCCCGCCAGCGCGACGCCGACCTCGATCAGCACGCTGCTGGGCAGCGAAAAGCGGCAGATCTGCCAGCGGTCGACCAGCTGCTGGTCGGGCAGCCCCGCCCCGCGCAGCGCCATCTGCCAGAACGGCGGCGCCATGATGCCATCCATGAAGCGGCTGGTGACGATCTCGTCTCCTTCGATCCGGGTCTTGACCGGCGCCTCGTCGATTTCCTTCTGCCCGATGCTGCTGGCATGGACATAGTTTTCGTGCGTGAGGTCCATCAGATTGTCGATCATCAGCCGATAATCGCACGCGACGTGATACAGCCCGCCGCCAAAGGCCCATTCGTCGTTCTGCGCCCATGGCAGATGCCGCAGCTTCGCAGGATCGGCGGCTTCAGCGTCGCCGGGCCACACCCAGATGAAGCCGTAGCGCTCGACGACGGGATAGGTGCGGATCGGGGGAAAGCCCTTGACCCGCTGGCCGGGCATGCCGACCGTCCGCCCATTGCAGCCCATCGCCAGCCCGTGATAGCCGCACACAAGCGCGCCGTCCTGGATGAAACCGAGCGACAGCGGTGCACCGCGATGCGGGCAGAAATCCTCGAGCGCGGCAACCTTGCCCTCGCCATTGCGGAAAAAGACCATGTGTTCGCCGCAGATCTGGCGCCCCAGCGGCTTGCCCTCGATCTCGTCGGGCGTGCAGGCGACATACCAAGCATTGACCGGCCATGTCGGCGCGCTTCCGGTCGATGAAGCCGATGCTGCATTGGTCATGTTGCTCTCCCCACATCCTTGGTCGCGGTGCTTTCCGACGCGCTATTGGATCCAATAAGCATGATGGCTGATCGCCGTCAAGCGCGATTGGGGCTTGCCGGGCGACCTCGAGACTTTAAGAAACCCGCATGGAAAAGCGGATGAAGCCGGGACAGCGCGTGATCGTCGCGCTGCGCAATATGATCGCGTCTGGCGAGCTCGCCGATGGCGAGCGCATTGCGGAAATTCCGACCGCGGAACGGCTTGGCGTGTCCCGCATGCCAGTGCGCACGGCGCTGCGAACGCTCGAGCAGGAAGGGCTGGTGACCCGGATCGGTGCCCGCGGCTATGCCGCGCGAGGCCCGACGATGGGGCAGGTGACCGATGCCATCGAGGTGCGCGGGGTGCTTGAGGGGCTTGCGGCGCGGATCGTCGCCTCCACCCCCGCCCCGCCTGCCCTCGCGCGAAAGCTGGAGCTTTGCCTGGCCCAAGGCGAGACGCTGTTCGCCAAGGGGCATCTCGAAGAGGCCGATCTCGAGCGGTTCTACGCCTATAATTGTGCGTTCCACGATCTGCTGGTGGCTGCCAGCGACAATGCCGCGATCGCCTATGCGCTGTCGCGCAACAATCACCTGCCGTTCGGATCGGCTGCCGCGCTCGCGCTCGACTGGGAAGATCTGCCCGCGACCTATGACCAGCTGTCCGCCGCGCATCGCGAGCATGTGGCGGTGTGCAACGCCATCCTGGCGGGCAAGGCGGAAGAGGCCGAGCAGTTGATGCGCCAGCACGCCCGCGCCCCGCTCGCCAACGGCCGCCTCGCGCTCGCCCCGATCCTCTAGCGCCGCGACATTGCGTGAACGTCTGCGCCAGCAACCGGCATTGAGGCTGGTTTGCGATCGGCGACAATGGGTGCAGAGGCAGCCCCCTCGGCGAATGGCGGTGCTGAAAGCTACAGCGCGACCGTCACCGATTTGAGCTCGGTGAAGGCTTCGACCCCGGCCCGACCGTTTTCCCGACCCCAGCCGGATTGCTTGAAGCCCCCCAGCGGCAGTGCGGGGTCCACGCCGCCGCCGCCATTAATCCGCACTGTCCCTGCCTTGAGACGATTTGCCAGCCTCAGCCCATTCGACATGTCGCGCGTCCAGATCGACGACGACAGACCATAGCTGCCTTCATTGGCGGCTGCCGCGATTGAATCGATGTCATCCTCGCCAAAACGCATCACGCACAGCACCGGCCCGAAGATCTCCTCGTCGACCACCTTCATGCCAGCCATGGTGCCGGTCAGCACCGTGGGCTGGACGAAATAGCCCGGACCCTCCACGCGCTGCCCGCCGCATGCAACAGTCGCGCCCTCGTCTGCGCCGCTTGCAATATAGCCCATCACCCTGTCGCACTGTACCTGGCTGACCAGCGGCCCCATCTCGGTGCCGGGAGCCTGGCCGTTGCCGACCCGCAGACTTCCGGCGCGCGCCACGATGCCTTCGACGACGCGGTCGTACACGCCGTCGTGCACGAACAGCCGCGAGCCTGCAGCGCAGATCTGCCCGGCATTGCCGAATATGCCCATGGCAGCGGCGGGGATCGCCTTGTCGAGATCGGCATCGGCAAAGATCACCACCGGCGATTTTCCGCCCAGCTCCAGCGTCACCCGTTTGAGATTGCCGGTCGCGGCTCGGACGATGGCCTTGCCGACGCTGGTCGATCCGGTGAAGGTGATCTTGTCGACCAGCGGATGATCGACCAGCGCCGCGCCTGCGGTCTGGCCATAGCCGTTGACGACGTTGACTACGCCCGCAGGGAACCCCGCCTCGGCGATCAGCTCGGCGAGGATCACCGCGCTCAGCGGCGTCTGTTCGGCAGGCTTGAGCACCACGGTGCATCCCGCCGCCAGCGCAGGCGCGATCTTGGCCACCGCCATCACGAACGGGAAATTCCACGGCACGATGGCGCCGACGACACCCACCGGCTCGCGCCGCGAGAACGCGTGCCATTCTCCGGGAGCGGACGGCGTTACCGTTTCTCCGGTGATCTTGGTCGCCCAGCCGGCATTGTAACGCAATTGCTCCGATGCGCCCATCACGCCGCCGAACTTGGCCATCATGAACGGCATGCCGTTGTCGAGGCTTTCGGTCAGCGCAATCCTTTCGCCATGCGCCTCGATCAGATCAGCCAGCCGGGTCATCAGCCTTGCCCGCATCGCCGGGGTGGTCGCAGGCCATGCCCCGCCGTCGAAAGCCCGCCGCGCCGCCTGCACCGCACGATCGATGTCGCCGGCATCGCCGCAGGCAGCGGTGGCAAATACATCGCCGGTTGCCGGATCGATCACGTCGATCGTCGCTCCCGCAGCAGCAGGGCCAAACACCCCGTCAATGAACAGCGGGCGCGCGCCGAACGCGAGCTCTGCCCGCAATACAGTCAGAGCTTCGGGCGAAAAGGGGGCGTTCATTCAAGCATTCTCCGTCAGAATGTGGCAGGGCCGGTTCGCGCATCGCCTACCCGGCGCGCCAGTATCTCGCTGAAGCGACCGTCCTTGATGGTGTAGAAGATGACGCTGGTGATGAAGATCGACTGGCCCGTGACCAGCGGCCCGGCGATGAAGCCGGGATCGTCGACCAAGCCCTTGAACTCGGTGTCCAGCTCCACCGCGATGCCGGTGTCGTCGAGCACGATGCGCCTGAGATCCAGCTTTTCGTCGCAGCGCTTTGCCACGTCGCGATAGAAGGACAGGATTTCGTCCCGGCTGCGCAGCACGCGCTTGCCCGAAAGGGAGAGCGTGACGTCGTCGCGGTAAAAGCGCCCGAAGCCTTCGAAATCCTTGGCGTTAAACGCGGCGATATAGGTCTGAAAATCCTCTTTCGTCATGCCGCTCTCCTTGCGCTGGTGCCCGACACGCGCGGGTCTTCCGGCGCCAGCGCGGGCAATCCCAGGATCATGTCACAGGCCTTTTCGGCGATCATGATGGTGGGCGCGTTGGTGTTGCCGCCCGGAACGGTGGGCATCACCGATGCATCGACGACGCGAAGCCCTGTGATGCCGTGCACCCGCAATTGCGGATCGACCACGGCCATCGGGCCGTGGCCCATCGTGCAGGTGCCCACCGGATGCTGGGTGACCTGCGCGCTTCGACGGATGTGGCCGACAAGCTCCTCGTCGCTCTGCAGGTCCTGTCCCGGTAAAAGCTCCTCTCCGGTGAGCGCCGCCTGCGGCTGGGTACGATAGATACGCCGCGCCAGCCGGATGCCGTCGATCGCGGTGCGCAGATCGGCAGGATCGGAGAAATTGTTGAGCAGCACGGCGGGAGGGTCGCCCGGATTGGCCGAGCGCAGCGTGAGCTGCCCGCGGCTGAACGGATGGAGCAGGATGACATCTGCGGTGATCGCATCACGCTGGCGGGCACGCACGCCGGGAAACCAGATTTGCGCGTCCATCCGCACCGGGTTGCTCCACAGCTGGATGTCGGGGCGGTCCAGTTCCGGCCGGGTGCGCAGCACGATGTTGCAGCTGTTGACCTGGCTGGCAAACGGCCCCTTGCCGGTGAGCGCCCAACGCGCCACGCCCAACGCCACCTTGTCGAACCGCAGTTCGTTCAGAAAGCTGACGGGTCGCTGCAGCGTGAAATGCACCGGAACGCGCGGATGTTCCGACAGGTTCTTCCCGACGCCGGGCAGATCATGGACAACCGCGATGTCGTGCCGGGCAAGTTCGTCGGCTGGGCCGATGCCTGAGAGCATCAGCAGCTGCGGAGAATTGTACGATCCCCCGCACAGAATGACCTCGCGCTCTGCCTGGATTTCGTGCGTCCGGCCCTCGGCGCGATAGACGATGCCGGTGGCGCGGCCCGCTTTCAGCACGACGCGCTCGGTGATCGCCCCGGTGACAACGGTCAGGTTCGGCCGACCCAGCGCGGGCTCCAGATAGGCGCGTGCGGTGCTGGAGCGCCTGCCCTTCGGGTCGATGGTCAGTTCGCCGCGCGCGAACCCCTCTTCCTGCTCGGCTTGCAGATCGGGCGATACGGGAAATCCCGCAGCAGCGGCGGTTGCCATCAGCGGATCGTGCAACAGGCGTTTGGTATCGACGGGGGCCACGTGCAGCGGACCGCGATCGCCATGCCAGGGTCCCGCCCCGCGCCAGCTGGTTTCCATCCGCTTGAAATAGGGCAGAACCTCCGCAAAGCTCCACCCCTCGCAGCCCATCTGGCGCCACTGGTCATAGTCGCTGGAATGGCCGCGCATGTAGAACATGCCGTTGATCGAGGACGACCCCCCCAGCACCCGGCCGCGCGGGATCGGGATACAGCGTCCGTCCAGATGCGGCTCTGGCTCGGACATATAGGGCCAGGTATAGCGCGGATCGCGCAGCGCGCGCATGAAGCCCAGCGGCATCGTCAGCAGGAACTTCTTGTGGGTGCCGCCAGCCTCGACCAGCAGAACCCGGTTGGCAGGATCCGCGCTCAGCCGATTGGCGAGCACGCAGCCTGCGCTGCCGGCACCGACGATGACATAGTCGAAGACGTTCATGCCGCGATCGCCGCTGCCTGGCCATGGCGGATCATGTCGGCGGCCTTCTCCGCGATCATGATCGCAGGCGCGTTGGTGTTGCCCCCCGGGATGATTGGCATCACCGAACAATCGACGACGCGCAGCCCCTGCACGCCATGGACGCACAGCTGGGGATCGACGACGGCCATTTCACCTGTGCCCATTGCGCAGGTGCTGGTGGGGTGCATCGCGGTGCCGATACGCTGGCGGACAAAGGCGTCGATCTCAGCATCCGACCGGACATCGGGGCCGGGCACAACCTCGTAGTCGATCAGGTCGCTCGCCGGAGTATCCGCCAGAAAGTCGCGCGTGAACCGGACGAACCTGCGGAAGCTGGCGCGGTCGCCATCGGTGGCGAGCAAGTTGAGATGGATCGCAGGCTTGGCGCGCGGATCGGCGCTCTTCAGCGCGACGCGGCCACGGCTTTCCGGGTGCAGCAGCACCGCCGAAAGCGACAGATAATCGCCCTTGCGCGCGCGCCAGCCGGGGAACCACAGCCGCGAGTCCATCGCCAGCGGGTTGATCAGCAGCTGCAGGTCGGGCCGGTCGAGCCCTTCGCGGGTGCGCAGGAACCCCTGCGCACCCACCGGCAGCCCGCCTGCAGGGCCGGTGCCGAACAGCTGCCAGCGCAGCAGCGAAAGCGCAAACCGGTCCAGCCGCAGCTCGCGATCGAATGAAAAGGCTCCGCTTGCCTTGTGGACCATGCCGATCGACGCGTGATCCTGCAGGTTGGCGCCCACGCCCGGCAGATCGCAGACGACGTCGATGCCGTGTTCGCGCAAGGCATCGCCGGGGCCTATCCCCGACAGCATCAGCAGGTGCGGCGAGTTGAAGGCGCCTGCAGACACGATGACCTCGCCTGCAGCGTTTACCGTTTGCAGCTGCCCGTCGCGTTCATAGACAACGCCGGTCGCCCTGCCCTTGTCGATGACGATGCGATGGGTAAGCGCATGGGTGATGACCGTAAGGTTGGCACGCGCCATCGCGGGGCGCAGCATCCGCGCGGCGGGGCTCGCCCTGCGACCACGGTGGACGGTGAAATCGGGCGCGCTCCAGCCTTCGCGATCCTCGCCGTGGAAATCACCAAGCTGCTTCCATCCCCGCTTCTGCGCGGTGGCCAGCAGCGCGGGGTAGACGACCGCATCGCTGGCGTGACGCGCGACGGTGATCGGCCCATCGCCCCCATGGTGCTCCGAAGGACCTCGCCAGTTGCTCTCCGACTTGCGGAAATAGGGCAGCACCTCGTCATGGCTCCAGCCGCGTGCGCCCATCTGCGCCCATTGGTCGTAATCGCCCGGATGCCCGCGCGAATACATCATGCCGTTGATCGAGGAGCAGCCGCCGATCAGCTTGCCACGCGGCGCGGGGATGCGCCGATCGTCGCAATGGGGCTCGGGCTCGGACAGATAGCCCCAGCCGATACCCGGCGTTTTCATCGCCTCGAACCACGCCAGCGGCATCGACACGATCGCGCGCTTTTCGCTGCCGCCTGCCTCGATCAGCAGGACTCGGCAGCCCGGGTCTTCCGACAGACGCGCGGCGAGCACGCAGCCCGAAGAGCCCGCGCCCACCACGATATAGTCATACTCTGCCGCTGGCTGGTTCATGCCAGTTTGAACAGCTGTTCGGCATTGGTCTGGAAGAACTTGCGCTTGGTCTCGATCGGCATGTCCATCGCGTCGAGATAGCTGACCTCCTCGACAGGGCACTGATAGGGATAGTCCATCGCGTACAGCACCCGGTCTTCACCGATGACCTGCTGCGCGAACTTGATCGCCGGTTCCCAGGCCATGCCGGAATTGGTGAAGTGGAAATTCTCGCGCAGATAGTTCGAGACCTTGCCCTTCTTCAGCGGCTTCATGCACTCGTAGCGGCCAGCGCGCACGCCCGCCTGGTGCATGAAATCGAGCCGGTAGAGCCAGTATGGCAAAGCCTCGCCCATATGGCCGAGGATGATCTGGAGTTTGGGGAACCTGTCGAGCACCCCGCTGGTGATCACCCGCAGCGCATGCATCCCGGTTTCCACGCCAAAGCCGAAGAGCGCACCATCCAGCCCGGATTCGAGCATCGGGCCGATCATGTTGGCAGGCGGTGTGTTGGGATGGATATAGATCGGCACGTCGAGCGCTTCTGCCGCCTCGAGCACCGCAGAAAATTTGGGATTGTCCAGATATTCGCCCAGGATGTGGCTGTTGATCACGACGGCGGTGAAACCGAGTTTGGTCACGCAGCGCTCGATCTCCCTGGCCGCAACATCGGGCACCTGCACCGCGCAGGCCGCCATCCCGCTGAACCGGTCGGGATATTTGCGGCAGGCATCGGCCAGCCGGTCGTTTGCGGTCTGCGCCACCATCACCGCGCGATCGGGGTCGCGCAGCGCGTTGGTGGCCGGCGCGGTGAGCGCCAGCACCTGTCGGTCGATGCCCCGGATGTCCATATCCGCGATCCGCTGTTCGCCCAGATCGACCAGGGCATTGGCAATGAACTGCGGCCGTTCTGCCGGATGATCGAGATAGAAGCCGATCAGGCTCTGGAAACCTGGGTCGACATCGGGCGCGGCGAGCTCGTCGCGGAACGCCGCGATCAGCTCGGGCGTCGAAAAGGCCTCTTCCGTCGCGATGCGCAGATAGCCCTGCGCGCCGCCGGTCTGGGGTGCGTTCATGGTCGTTTTCCTCTCAGACCTGATGGATCGATTTGGTGACGTAACAGGCGGCAAGCCCCTCGGGGCCGTCCTCCGAGCCGTGGCCGCTTTCCTTGATTCCCTGGAACGGTGAATCGGCGGCGGCGAGCGAGGTCGTGTTGATGCCGATCATCCCGGCCTCGATCGCGGAGCCCAGCAGGTTCGCCTGGCGCCCGTTTTCCGTGAAGGCAAAGGCTGCCAGCCCGAAGGGCAACCGGTTCGCCTGCTCGATCGCTTCATCGAAGGTGCGGAACGGGCTGGTCACCACCACGGGTCCGAACGGCTCTTCGTTCATGATCCTGGCCGACAGCGGGACGTTCGACAGCACCGTGGGCTGAAAGAAGAAGCCATCGCGGTCGATGCGCTCGCCGCCGGTGCCGATCACTCCGCCATGACTGACGGCATCGGCCACCAGATCGGCGATGGCAGCGGGACGGCGCGGATTGGCCATCGGCCCCATCTGGCTGTCCGGCAGCAGCCCGTCGCCGACCTGCACTGCAGCCATGCGCTGGGTATATGCGGCGACAAACCGGTCGTGGATGCCTTCCTGGATATAGAAACGGGTCGGCGACACGCATACCTGGCCCGCGTTTCGCACCTTGCCGGTGGCAAGCAGATCGACCGCCTTGTCCAGATCACAATCGTCGAAGATCAGCACCGGGGCATGACCGCCCAGTTCCATCGTGGTGCGCTTCATTGTGTCAGCGGCCAGCTTCATCAGATGCTTGCCGACCGCGGTGGACCCGGTAAAGCTGACCTTGCGGATGACCTGGCTGGCGAGCAGATGGCGCGACACCTCATCGGGGACGCCGAACACCAGTTGGCACACATCTGCAGGGCACCCCGCGTCAATTAGCGCCTGCACCACCGCCATGGCAGAGGCCGGGGCTTCCTCGGCCGGTTTGAGGATGACCGAACAGCCTGCGGCAATCGGCGCGCCCAGCTTGCGGCCGGGATTGTGGATCGGGAAGTTCCACGGAGCAAAGGCCGCCACCGGTCCCACAGGCTCGCGCGTCACGATCGAGCGGGTTCCCACCGGCCGCACCAGCACGCGCCCGTAATTGCGTTTGGCCTCTTCGGCATAGAAATCGAACAGCCCCGCGCACGCCATCGTCTCGATCCGCGTCTCCAGCAGGGTCTTGCCCTCCTCGCGCGTGGCGTTGGCGGCGATGATGTCGATCCGGTCGCGCAGCAACTGCGCGGCACCGCGCAGCACCCTCGCGCGCTCCTCGACCGGCGTCGAACGCCACAGCCGGAAGCCACGCTCGGCCGCCTCGAGCGCACGGTCCAGATCAGAGGCATCGGCCAGCGGAAGATCGCCGAGCGCATCGCCGGTTGCCGGGTTGATCACCGTCTGGGTGCGGCGACCGGCGGCGGTCAGCCACTCGCCATCGATGTACATGCCCAGCTGGGGATAGCCGGTGTTTTCATAGTCAGCCATGAGGGACCTTTCTAGGATTCCTGGATTGTGATCAGGCAGCGGCGCGCAGCGTTGCGGCGTCTGCCCAGTTGCCGTGCAGGCCCTGACGGATGCGGAAGGGCAGCGCGATCGTTGCAATCGGCCCGGAGGCGATCTGCAGCGCATCGAACAGCAGCAACCGCGAACCCATTTCCGCCAGCCGGTTCTCGATGACGATCAGATAGCCGTCGCCCTCTGCTGTCGATCCGGGGCGCGGGATGAAGGCGGGCTCCTGAAACGACGATGTCGCGCCGACCCAATAGCTCTGCGTCTCGCCCGTCTCCAGATCGATCAGGCCGAGCGTGTTCATCATCATGCCCGATGCGCTGCGCCCGCCGGGCAGATCGACCGGCTTGGTCATGTCCTGCACCAGCTGCCAGCCATAGCGATTCTTCAGCCCGGCAAACCGATCGTCGATGCGGGGAAACTCGCCGATGAAATCGGCCAGCGGGGTCATGGTAATCTCGTCCGAGTTGGCGCGCATATCCACCGTCCAGCGGGTCATCTGCGCGGCAGCCTCGTGCGGTTCGAACGGACGGCCTTCGGTGTCGGGGAAGAAGGGAAACATGTTGCCCTTGGCCATCGGCACATCGAAATGCACCAGGCCGCCTTCGTTGTGCGCATTCATGACATGGCTGGCAAAGCAGGTCGGGGCGCTGAACCAGCGGATATCCTCTGCCCGGCCGCCGCGCGGAAGCACGCCCAGATGCACCGGCCGTCCGCGGTCGAAACCGAAATGGGGAAGTCCCGCCTCGAGCCGCTCCCACGATCCGACGATCGGGACGACGTGGAACACGACATAATCCTCGGTGATGCCGAAGTCGTGCATCATGCAGTAATACGGAATCTCGAACCACACTTCGTCGGTGATCTCGCCGTCCGGGCTGATCGTGTAGAAAACCATGTCGCGCGTGCAGAGCCCCTTAGCGGCATAGCCGAATGCGAGCATCTCGCCGGTTCTGGGATCGATCTTGGGGTGTGCGGTAAAGGTCTGGCTGGTCATCTTGCCGCCGAAATCGAATTTCGAGTCGATCGTCTCCAGCGTGTGCGGATCCATCACCACCGGCGGGCTGTCTTCCTTCAGCGCATACAGCCGCCCGGCATGGACCAGCACATTCGTGTTGGCGGTGCCGCGCACTTCGCCAGCGACGCTGGGGTGATCGGTCAGCGGGTTGCGATACGCACCGAACAGCGCCCCGCCCGCTTCGCGTTCCGCCACGAACTTGTCGGTGCGGGCCCAGCGCTGCTGCAGCGAGACATTGCCCTTGCTGAAGCGGAACTGCGTGACCATGCCATCGCCGTTGAACCAGATATCGTCGCCCGAAAGCGGCGGGAACTGCGGGTCGGGTGCGACGCGGTAGAACGCGCCATCGAGATCGGCGGGCACTTCGCCATCGATCACGGTCAGGTCGTGCACCGTCGCTTCCACCCCAGAAGGCGCGAAGAAGCCGGTGAAGCTGGGGGTTTCAGGGAATTTCAAGGTGATACCTCCTGCGAAAGAGCGGGTGTTTGAACGGGTTGCGGCACGGCGGGCATAAGATCGCGGGCCATTGTGCGTGTTGCCATGAAGGCGTGGAATGCAGCCCAGAAGAAGAACAGCGCGCATGCGACCAGCGCATAGCGAAGCCCCTCTTCCGACGCGGCATTGCAAGCGCTGACGACCGAAGACGAGGCATCGACCGGCGCGAGCCCGGAAGGGCAGCTTGCCGCATAGCCCACCCCAAAGGCGCGCGCGGCGAACAGGTCACTGGCCCAGCCCATGAATGTTGGCCCAAGGCCACCGCCGACCATGTGCATGGCAAACAGCAGCACCGCCGCCGCCGATGCGCGCATGCGCGGCTCCATCATGTTCTGCGTCGCACCGATCGAGGGGCCGAGAAAGGCAAATCCGATGCACGATGATGCGAGGATCAAGCCATAGCCAGCGGCGAAGTCGGTCTGCACGAGCCCAAGGATGTAGAATGGCGCGCCTGCCACCAGCACCAAAGCCGGTCCCCATCCGTACCAGCGCACATCGCGCCTGGCGAGGCGCGCAATCAGCAACCCCAGTCCGGTGGTGCCGATCGCTGCGGAAATTCCGGTGACCAGTCCAAAGTAAAAGCCCGCCTGCGAATAGGACAGCCCGTGCGACCGGACCAGAAACGTCGGGATGAACAGGTTGAGCCCAAGATTGCAGAAGATGCACAAGGCCGCCGCTGCGGTGAGGTGCAGAAAGGCGGGCTTGGCAGCGATCGCGCGCAGCACGGCACCGAACGTTGGCGGCGTCCCGATACGCGAGGCTACAGGATCGAACATGCCCCGCGCAGGCTCCTTGAGCGTGAAGAACACGAGCGCGGCGAGCAGCAGGCCAGGCAGTCCCGCCATCACGAAGGCGCTGCGCCAGCTGATGAACTCGGACGCCCAGCCACCCAGAAACGCACCGACCATCGAACCCAGCGGCACACCCAGGCCCAGGATCGCAATCGCGCCTGCGCGCATCCGCGGAGGATACTGGTCAGAAATCAGCGAATAGCATGGCGGCGAGCACCCCGCCTCCCCCAGGCCCACGCCGATGCGCAGCAGCAAAAGCTGCGTAAAATTGGCGGCGAGCCCGCACAAGGCCGTCATGGCCGACCAGACCGCGGTGGCGATGGAGACGATCACGATCCGGTTTCGCCGGTCGGCCAATCTTGCCACCGGAATGCCGAACGCGGTGTAGAGAAACGCGAAGGCGATCCCGCCGAGCAGACCGAATTGCAGATCGCTGATCCTCAGATCGGCCTTGATCGCGGGGCCGAGCACCGCGATGATCAGCCGGTCGAGCGAAGACGAGGCATAAACCGCGACCAGCAGCGTCATCATCCACGCCCGATAGCCCGGCGCGTGCATCGGCTGGTCCAGCACCTCGCGGGTTGCGCTCTCGCTCATGCCGCCACCGCATCCCTGGCGATGGCGCGCGCCGCAATCCAGTAGTGGACTGCGGCCCAGGCATACAGGCTCAGGCTGGTGAGCAGCGAGGCACGCACGCCCCATGCCGATGCTGCGGCGCAGCCTGCGGCCGTTGCGTCAGCGGCGCATCGTGCGGTCAGCCCCGCGCCATCCATCGCATAGCCGGTGTACAGATCGCTCACCAGGCCGATGATCGGCGGTCCGAAGCCCACGCCGATCAGCGTCGAGACGAAGAAGAACACAAACGCTGCGGTGGTGCGCATGTTGGCCGCCACCATGTTCTGGAACGCCACCAGCGTCGGTACCGAATGGAAGAACAGGAAGATGCCGGCAATCGTCAGGCAGACCAGGCTGACGCGCGGATCGGGTGCGATATAGCCGAACAGATACAGCGGCAGGCTCAGCGCCAGCCCCCAGAACGGCAGCAACGCATACCAGCGTTCGCCGCGCCGCGCGATGAAATCGATGCCGAAGCCGCCCAGGCTCATGCCCGCGGTGGCGGCAATGCCGGAAAGAAACGCAAGATATCCACCCGCCTCCGCCAGCGTCAGGCTGTGCACCCGCATGAAGAACGGGGTGGTGAAGGCACCGCCAGCGTAGAGCCCCATGGATGCCAGCGCGAGCCCGATCAGCATATGCAGAAACGCAGGCCGGGTGAGCAGGAGCCTGAACACCGCCATCATCGGCGGCGGCTTGGCAGCCTCTGCCCGCTGTGCGGCAGGATCGCTCATTCCACGCGGCGGATCGGTCAGCAACAGTCGGAACAGCAACGCCACCACCAGCCCCGGCACGCCAACCGCCATCAGCGCCGTGCGCCAGCCATATTCCGCGGCGATCGAGGCGGCGGCGACCGATCCAATCACCGAGCCGACCGGCGCCCCAAGCCGCATGATGGTAAGCGCAAAGCCCCGGCGATGCGGGGGAAAGTGATCCCCGATCAGCGATGCGCTGGGCGCCTGCACGCCGGCCTCGCCGATGCCGACACCGACACGCGCGGCAAACAGTTGCCAGAAGCTGGTGGCAAAACCGCACAGCGCGCTCATGATCGAGAAGATGCCGATCGAGACCGAAATGATCGTCACGCGATCCTTGCGTTCGGCGAGCCGCGCGATCGGCAGGCCGAGCGAGGAATACAGGATCGCAAAGCTGAGACCGCCCAGCAGCCCCAGCTGGAAATCACTCAGCCCGAACTCCTGCTTGATCGGCTCGGCCAGCGTCTGGACGATGACACGGTCGATATAGGCAAATGCTGCCGTCAACAGGATGAGGGTCAGCAGAACTGCGCGGTACACAGGGCCATAGACACGTTCTGCGGGGAGACTGGTCGCACTTTCGCTCGCTGGCATCGTCTTGCTTGCTGGGTCGATGACCGCCACAGATTGCTTATCCATTCATTTGGCCACCTGCCCGGGGAGCGACAGCCGCTTCCCGGGCCTTGAGTGGCATCAGTAGGCGAAACGGACGCCGAACTTGAACGATCGCCCGATCACATCATACAGCACCGGATTGGTCACCCCGAAGCTGGAGGGGAGGTCGTTGGGCGGGTCCTGATTGAAAAGGTTGTTGATCACGCCGAACAGCTGCACCTTGGTGTTGCCGCGCTCGAACAGGTCGTACTGAACGTTGAAGTTCAGACGCCATTCCTCGTCGACCGAGTTGTCGCTGATGCTGTTGGCCAAAGTGGGGCTATAGCCCTGCTGGTGCGGCCCGATCTGGGTCGCGTTGTAGACACCCGACGAAATGTAGCGGATCTGCATGGCGGCGCTGATCGGCTTGGCCGAAAGACCAAGCGTCAGGCTGCCGGTGAAGGTGGGCAGACCCGACGGTTGCGAAACCGGGCCGCCGTTCATGCCCGCACGGTTCACCGACGTACCGGTGCCATCGATGGTGATCAGGTCGAGAACATAGGTACCCAGAGCCCGCACCGAGATCCCGACACCTGACAGTTCGGTGGTATAGCTGAACTCGGCATCGACACCGCGGGTCTTGAGCGAATTGAGGTTGAGGTTGACGTTGCGCACGCTGCTCAGGAGCCCGCCGGCATCCCGCGTGATCAGGTTGCACAACTCTGCTGCACCGGCCTGGCAGCGGTTGACGATGATCTGTCCGCCCAGCGTCGAGACCGCCCCGTCGAGCGAGATGTCGTAATAATCGACTGACAGGCTGACATTGCGCGCCGGGCTGATGACCGCGCCGATGGTGAAGGTATCGGCCACTTCGGGCACCAGATTGGGGTTGCCGCCGAGCTGCACCGAGGTCAGGAAACTGCCCGAGTTGCGCGGATCGGTGAGAAACTGGAAACTGGTGCTGATTGGGGCGTTGAGCTCGAAGAAATTGGGCGCCCGGATATCGCGAGACCGGGTAGCCCGGATCCGCAGGCCTTCGGCTGGTTCCCACACCCCGCCGACCTTCCAGGAGGTGACCGAACCGCTGGTGGAGTAATCGGTGATGCGCACCGCTCCGTTGAGCGAAAGCGAATAGAAGAACGGGACATCGGCCAGCAGCGGTGCAGCCGCTTCGAGATAGGCTTCCTTGACCTTGATCGCTGGACCGGTGATCGCCTGGCCCGGGCTGGTGATGAAGCGCAGCGCGGTGGAGATCGGATCTGCCGTACCTTCGGCATCTTCGACGCGGTATTCAGCGCCGGCGGCGACAGAGAATGATCCACCCGGCAGTTCGAACAGGTCCCCCTGGACGTTGAGTGCGGCCACGTGCTGGGTCAGGCTGGTGCGCTGCGAAGCGGTGCCATAGGCATAGGCCACCGCTGCTTGGCTGAACCGGTTCTCGCCGAACAGATTAAGCGGGCGGCACCCTGCGACCAGAGGATTGGTCGGCTGGGTGAGGGTCGAGCGGCAGACGATGTTGCCGTTGGCGACGCCGGTCTGAAACAAGCCCTGATCGACTGCATCCACCGCACGGGCAAAATTGTCGGTGATCTGGGTATTGGTGGTGTCCTGCGAATAATTGGTGCGGCCATATTGATAATAGGCGTCCCATTTGAACGTGCTGCCGAAGCTGCCCGACAGGCCGACAACGCCGCGATAGGTTTCACGCTGAACATCTGCCACCGGCGGCCCGATATCATTCGACACGCGACCGAACGAAAAGCTTGTCTGGTTGGCCGTCACCAGCCTGGCGCGCAGATCTGCGGGCAGGAAAGCATTGTCCCGCTGGATCGTGATGTTGCCGGTGTTGCGCGATGCTGCGCCCAGCGTTGCGGAGTTGACCTGGCCATAGGACCCTTCGGCAAAAATCTGGAGATTGTCGCTGATGTCGAATTTGACGTGCCCGAAGCCGACGATCCGCTCGACCGGGGCCACCAGCGGGAAGTTGTTGTAGAAGCCGTTGACCGGATCGGCGCTGCCACCGGACTGGAAGATGCCGCCATTGGCAAAGGTCGGCCCGGTTCCGAAGAACGTGCCGTAGTCGTGCGCAAAGCTGCTGCCATCGGGGCGGAAAGTCGTTCCGCGCAGAACGCCGCTGGTGATCAGGCCGCCGAAGTTGGACGTCGACGTGCGGGTGTTGGGCAGCAGCACCTGCCGCGCCAGGCCGTTGGTCTGAGGGGTGGGGTTGGAGATCGTGTTGTAGCTGACTGAGCACCAGTCGCGGGTGTAGCAGTCGCCCACGCCCTTGTTGTCGGAATATTCGACGCCCAGCACGACATGGCCGCGCCCGTCAGCGAACTGCGTGCCGCCCGCCAGCGTCGCGAAGAACTCCTCATTGTCGTTCTGCTGCGAAATTCCGTACTGCACGCTGCCGCGCAGCCCTTGCAGCTGGGTATCGATCAGGATGTTGACGACACCTGCAACCGCGTCGGACCCGTATGCAGCCGATGCACCACCGGTCACCACTTCCGTGCGGTTGATCAGGACGGTCGGGATCAGCGAAAGATCGACGGCACCGGCTGGCGAGAAGCCGCCGCCTGCGACGGTACCGGCGACAACGCGACGGCCATCGATCAGCACCAGCGTGCGGCTGGCGCCCAGGCCGCGAAGATCGGCAAGGTTGGCACCGGCGTTGCTCGAGAAGATGCCCACCGTGGCGGGGGTCGATTGCGGACGAAAGGCCGGGATGGTGTTGAGCAGGTCGGCAATGTTCGAAGACCCCTGCTGCTGCAGGTCCTGCTGCCCGATGACGGTGACGGGCGTAGGCGCGGTGAAGCCGGTGGCCGCAATGCGCGAGCCGGTGACGATGATCTCGGTTGCCGGAGCCTCCTCAGGCTGCGACTCGACCGGCTGTGCATCCTGTGCATGTGCACTCGGTGCCCAGAGCAGCGCCGCACTTACTGCCGCCATGCTCGCTGTGCCAAAGGGGCGACGTTTCGGCCGTGTCATCATCCTGTATCTCCCTAGTCGCGGCGCGCCTTTGGCGGCGCGTCCTTCTCATTGATCTATCAACAATCAAATTGATAAGTCAACGATAATGCGGGTCGCGTCCCAATAATTTTTACGCGTGATGCGGAGCGCCAGGCTCCTGCGGAGACCCCGCTTTGCTCCCCGACTGGCAAGGGTTGCAGGCCGGTTTCGCAATGTCGGCGCTTCGGTGCTGAATGCCCTCGCCACAAATGGCGGGGTGACAGCGACGATTGGTGCGCTATGATAAGTCAAAGGTCGCCGGGAAAAGGCGGACGGATCACAAGCGGAAGATTGATGAGCAGACACGACCCAGGCTTAGAAGCTGATAATGGCAAAGCCAAAGCGATTGTGGAAGGCACAGCGTCGGCTGTCAGTTCCATCGAGGACCTCTCGGGCTGGAAGCTCAACAACCTCGATTACCCGACTTTCCGCATCACCCTGCTCGCCAAGATCATGGATCGGCTGACGATTCGTCAATTTACCGACAAGGGTGATCTCACTTATGCCGAGTGGCGCGTGCTCTCTCGCCTTGGCACCTTGCCCGAAGGCGGCACGGTGGGTCATGTTGCCGAACTGGCCTGGGTCGATCGTGCCGAAGTCAGCCGGGCGGCGGCGGCGCTCGAGCGGCGTGGACTCACGTCTCGCCGCGAAAATGTTCAGGACCGCCGCAAGCCGATCCTGTTTCTGACCCCGGTCGGACGCAAGCTCTACTTCACTAATCTGGCAGAGCGCAGTGCCTTTCACGAAGCCCTTCTGGTCGACCTCACCGATGCCGAACGCGCGCTGCTCGACACGCTGCTGTTGCGCGTGGGCCAGCGCCTGCTCGACATTTTCCGGGACTCAACCCGCGCGCCCGATTGACATTGCGCAACTTTCCTTGAACAATCAAAGAAAAGCAGGCGAGCAGGCTGCAGTTGATTGGCAAGGAGAGCGTTATGTCGGAATGCGCATGGCCCAATGGCGTGCCGGCCATCATGCCGGCGGAGGATCGCGCCGAAATCACCGAGCTTTTCGCGCGCTATGCCTGGGGCATCGATCTTGCCGACGAGGAGCAGGTGCTGGACACATTTGCTGAAGATGGCGAATTCGATCATCTCTGGCAGGGAAAGGCCTCCGGCCATGAGGCGATAAGGGCACACCTGCACGGGCTGTGGTTCGACCGGCAGCATTGGTGGTTCGGCAGGCAGCACCTGTTCAACCATTTCATCATGGAGCCGCATCCCGAAGGCGCGCGGGTGCGCTGCTTCTTCCAGATCGTTCAGTGGAATGCCGATTATGGCACCAACTTCATCTTTGGCATCGGAACGCGAGATGACCGCCTCGTCAAGCGCGACGGCCGCTGGAAGTTCTTCCGGCTGTTCGTGAATGCGTGGACCAAGGCCGATCAGGTGCCCTGGAAAGCTAAACGGACGATGACGCCACGACCGATCAACAATGCCCCTGCGGCTGATTGCAGACCGTTCAGCGTTCAGTCGAAAGACCCGTGGTGAGACTCGCGGCGGCCAATCCGCGCCCCGGCACACTGCATCCCCTTGCCGATCGGCTCCTGAAAGCAAGGTCGCTTTCCCTTCGACCGGCTGGCGGCGTGGAAAGTGCCGCAGGCTCCGCCATCAAGCCGAACCTGCCGATGGAGGCAGCATGACAGACGTTCTTGACCGTATCCGCGCGCTGGGCACCGCCTTCAGCCTCGAACAGATACAGGGGTCGGCGGCGATATTCGCGCCTTTGCTGCCTGCATGCGACGAAACCATCGTTGAGCGCGATATCGCCTACGGGCCTGACCCGCGCCACCGGCTTGACCTGTTCGGCGCGCGCAAGCCCGGTATCGCACGACCGATCGTCGCGTTCGTGCACGGCGGCGGCTTTATCGGTGGCGACAAGGGCGCGGCAGGAGCACCGTTCTACAACAATGTCGGTGCATGGGCCGCGCGGCACGGATGGATCGGCTGCACGATCACCTATCGGCTGGCACCCGCACATCCATGGCCTGCGGGACGCGATGACGTGGCGTCGGCGATCGGCTGGCTGCGCGCCCATGCAGCCGACATCGGCGGCGATGCCGATCGTATCGTGCTGATCGGGCAATCGGCGGGCGCGGCCCATGTCGCGGCTTTTGCAGCGACCGACGCCGCTACGGGCGCATTGGCAGGCGCTGCAATGCTGTCGGGGATCTACGATGTCGCAAACGCCGACCGCAATCCCTATCAGTCGGCTTATTATGGCGACAATCCCGAGCAGTTCGCCGGTCAGTCGAGCATCAAGGGGCTGGCCGCCACGCCGCTACCCTGCCTTTACACCGTCGCTGAGTTCGACCCGCCCGATTTCCAGCGGCAGGCCGCCGCGATGATCTCACGGCGCGTGGCTGCGACCGGTGCCTGGCCCGAGTTTCATCGGCTCGCCGGGCAGAATCACATCACCCCGGTTCAGCAGATCGGGTCATCGGCCGACGCCGTCGGCCCGATCCTGGCCGGCTTTATCGACCGGGTGACGCGTCAATCGATCGTATAATAGCGGAACAGCGAATGGTCGGGCTCGTCCGCATCGGTCAGCTTGGGGCGGCGTTGGCCGACGCCGACGATCACCGTGCGGTTGAGCCAGTCATGCGGCCCTTCGGGCGCCCTGAAATAGGGCGTGCAGCGAAAATAGCGCGCGATGGCGGGCTCTTCATCGGGCGATTGGCCGTGCGCGCGCAGCGGTCCATGAACATAACCCAGATTGCGGATGTAGATCAGCGCGCCGTCGTCGGTCTTGATCATGTAATGCGCGTTGAGTTCAACCACGCCATCGGCGCGGACGACGGGCCAGTCGGCGCCGCTGTAATCGACCAGCATGCCGTTAAGCCGCGGACCGGTCACGGTGCTGCCCTCGCCGATCGACGTGTACCCCTGCTGCGCGCCACCATAAATCGGGCCCAGCGACCAGCGCTTGTCGAAATTGATGCGGATATCGAAGGCGTGGCTGTGGCGCAGCGCGAGTGCGGATTCGTCCATCAGGCTCTCCTTTTGTTGTTTGCCGGCACCCAGCATAAACTTGGGCTTGCGCAATTGATAAGACGCATTATCATGATTAATCAACAAATAAATCACGAGGCGAGGGCATGACCGAAACGTTCGAGCTGGCAATGCTTCCGGGCACGGATCCGGCGACCAATCCCCACAAGCCGCCCCTCCCCCCGCTCGGCGTGCACAGCGAAGTCATCGACGGGATGCTGTTCGAACGCAACGTGCCGGTCAAGATGCGCGATGGCATCACCATCTATGTCGATCTGTTTCGGCCTGAAGGCGCCGCAGGCGAGCAGAACCTGCCGGTGCTGCTAGCTTGGAGCCCTTATGGCAAGCACGGCAAGGCGGACAATCTTTGGCCACCTGCGGGAATCGAGAACGGCTGGATCAGCCGCCATACGGCGTTCGAGGCCCCCGATCCGGTCTACTGGACCAGGGCAGGGTATGCCGTGTGCTATCCCGATCCGCGCGGCAGCTGGCTGTCGGAAGGCGAATTGCGCCACAACGGCCAGGGTGAAGGCGAGGATGTTTACGACCTGATCGAATGGCTGGGCACGCAGGACTGGTCGAACGGCAAGGTCGGCATGACGGGCGTGTCCTATCTGGCCTGTATCCAGTATCTGGTCGGCCCGATGAAGCCCCCGCACCTCGCCGCGCTCAATCCGTGGGAGGGCTTTTCGGACTGGTATCGCGAGTTCTGCTATCACGGCGGAATGCGCGAGACCTGTTTTGTCGAGCGTGCAGCGCGCAATCTGAACTGGTCGACGACGCGCACCGAAAATACGGCCGAGAACGCCCGGCTCCATCCGCTTCACGATGCCTATTGGCGCAGCAAGGATGTGAACCTTTCGGCCATCGACTTGCCCGTTTTTGTGGTCGCCAGCTGGTCCGATCACGGGCTGCACACGCGCGGGACGCTGGAAGCGTACAAGGCCATATCCAGCGAGCAGAAGTGGTTGCTGGTCCATGGCCAGAAGAAATGGCGACATTACTACACACCTGAAAACGTCGTGCTGCAGCGCCAGTTCTTCGATCATTTCCTGAAAGGTCAGCCCGATACGATGGCCGACTGGCCCAAGGTGCGCATTCAGGTTCGCACCCAAGGGAGCGAGGGCCAATGGCGAGACGAGAGCGAGTACCCGTTGGCGCGCACCGATTATCGCCCGCTCTATCTGAGTGCCGCCGACGGGGCGCTGGCCGAAAGCCTGCCCACAGCGGCATCTAGCATGGAATATGATTCGAACGACCCTGCAGCCGCCGCGACATTCGTTCACACCTTCGCCGCCGCCACCGAACTCACCGGCCATTTCAAGCTGCGGTTATGGGTGCAATCCGACGATGCCGACGACATGGATCTGTTCATCGCACTCGAAAAGCTCGACGCCAACGGCGCCCGAGTTCCCTTCACATTCTATGCGCTGTATGACGATGGCCCGCTGGCGCTGGGCTGGCTGCGGGCATCGCACCGCGCCCTGGACGATGCACGGTCCACCCCCTGGCAGCCTGTCCATCGCCATGATGCCGAAGACCCGCTGCCGCGCGGCGAACCTGTACCGCTGGAGATCGAGATCTGGCCGACATCGGTGCATTTCGATGCGGGCGAGTCGCTGCAGCTTTCCGTGAAGGGCAGCGATTTCTTCACCGAGGATCGCTACAATCTCGCCTTTGCGCGGCATGAGGATTTGCGCAACCACGGAACCCACAAGCTGCTGTCCGGCGGGCCGTATGACAGCCATCTGCTGGTGCCCCACATCGCGATTGGCGAGGGGATCCCGGCATGAGCGGCTTCGACTATGCCGAATATGTCGAGGCGTTCAATCGCGGCGATGACGCTGCGCTGATCGATCGCTATTTCGTCGAGGATTTCAAGTTCATTGGCACAACCCGCGCGTACAACAGCCGGGCGGAGTTTCTCGACTTCCTGCGCTGGGCGCATGACGGGGTGCGCGAGATCATCCGGCCGATCACCGTTCTGGAATCCGACGACAGCATCTTTGCCGAGATCGACATGGATTTCGTCGCCACCGCGCCGCGGCCCGATTTTCCGTTCGGCCCGCTGATGCCCGGCGACATCAAGACGGTGAAGTTCTTCGTGCTGTACGCACTGCGCGATGGCATGGTCACCCAGCTCAAATCGATGACCTGGCCGGCGGAGTATCACGTCAGCAAGGCCCCGATGCTGGGCAGCCACGCCGGGCAGCGCGCGGCGTTTCACGCTTATGCCACCGCGTTCAGCGGCGGCGATGGCGCGCGCTTTGGCAGCTATTACACCGACGATGTCGTGCTCGACCTGCCGTCTGCACCGCTGCTGGAGGGCCGCGCCGCGATTGTCGGCTTTTACACCGCGATGTTCGAACGGGTCCGCGAAACGCTCAGCATCAACCATCTGGTCGTCGATGATGGCGGGATTGCCGCCGACATCATCAGCACCTTCACCGCACACGCCGACGCGCCGGACTTTCAGGTCATGCCGCTGCAGGCCGGACAGGCGGTCTCGGTGCGAGTGTTCGTTCATTACACACTTACCGCCGGACGCATCAGCCACATCAAGGTCGCCCGCGCCGGGCAGCCCGAGCTTCACCCTGCTTGAGAGGATCTCCATGACGCAAGCCCCCCACCCTTTTGCCCCACAGATGGAATATGCCTTTTCCATCGCCATCACGTTGACCAAGGCGCACTGGCTGCGTCCGACCACGATGGGTGCCACCCGCGCAGCGGTCTATGCCGCAGAAGGCACCGTCGAGGGTCCCAACATCAAGGGCAAGGTTGTACCCATGAGCGGCGGCGACTGGCCACTGCAGCGCCCCGACGGCGTCATCGATTTCGATGCGCGCTATCTGCTCGAAACCGATGACGGCACCCTGATCTACATGCAGAACCGCGGCTTCCGCTGGGCGTTCACCCCCGAAGTCGCCGAGCGCATGGCGCGCAACGAACCTGCCGACCCGTCGGAATATTACATGCGCGTCAGCCCCAAGTTCGACGTGCCCGAAGGTCCGTACGACTGGATGGCCAAGCACGTGTTCGTCGGCGTCGCAGAGAAGATCCCCGGCGCCAACCGCATCCATTATTTCAAGGTTCTCTAGCCGCGCCGCGCAGACGATCGACCAGGCCGGACGGATCCTCGATGGCGTTGCCGCGCCATGCGACATGTCCGTCTGGCCGAGCGATCAACAGGTTGTGTGTATACTCGGCGGGCACACGGTCAAGCGTTCGGTCGAAATGCAGCACCGACAGGGGCAGTCCGCACCGCGCGGCGGCCTCGATGATGGGGGCCGTTTCCATGGATCGATCGAAGACCAGCAAGCTGTAACCCGCTCCCAAAAGGTCATAGAGCGGGCGGCCATCGGCAACGACAAAATGCGGCACCCGGCACCCCGGCACGGTCGACGGCACGTAATCGTGCATGGTGTAGGCCGGCTGCGCGTCACCGTCATAAGCGATGATCGGCGAGGCATCGTAAAAATAGCCGTAGTTCAGCCCGGCACAGGCGAATTGCTGGACATTGAGCCGATAGGCCGCCTCCCCCACCTGCGCGCGCGCAGCTTCGCCTTCAGGCGTATCATCCTCGATCTCGGGCGGCAGCGTGGTACGCTCGCGGATCGCGCGTGCGGCGTGGCTCATGGCAAAGCGCGACACCTGCTCGGTGATCGGCTTGCGCTCGGCGACATAGGCATCGAGAATGTCGGGGCTGGCCCATCCCTGGATCACCGCGGCCAGCTGCCAGGACAGGTCCATCGCATCGGCAATTCCGGCGTTCATGCCATAGCCTGCATACGGCACCCACAGATGCGCCGCATCGCCCGCGATGAAAATGCGGTCCTTGCGGAAGACATCGGCGACCAGCCTGCGGCCGATCCAGTCCTCATGCGCCACGATCTCGAGGGGGAAGTCGCCATCCACGCCGAGGATCGCGCGTATCCCGGCGTCGCGGTCGATCGAATCGAAGTCGGCCTCGTCGGGCAGCAGATAGTTGTGTACCAGCCAGCGACGGATGCCGTCGATCGCCAGCACGGTCCCTGCGCGTTCGGGATTGTAGTTGTAGCTCATCCACGCCGGGCCGCTGCCGAGTGCTCCAAGCAGCGCTGGGGAATCGATCAATGTCGACTGCACCCGCTGGATCACCGCATCGCCTTCGAGCTGGCCGCCGATCAATTTGCGCACAGTCGAGGTGCCGCCATCGCAACCGGCCATGTAGCGGGCCTGCACCGTGATCGTTCTGCCATCATCGAGGCTCTCGATGGTCGCGCTGACGCCGTCTGGGTCCTGCGTTGCCGATACAAAGCGGCAGTGCGACAGGATCGTGATGCGGGGATCGGCAGCGGCGCGCGCGAACAGGATGGGTTCGAAATGGATCTGATTGACCCGGTGCGGCGGCTCGGGCGTGGGCCAGTCGGTGTCCGGTCCGCCCGTTGCCGTATATCGGTCTTGCCGGCTGGGAATGCGGATACGGGCCATCTCCTTGCCCGTCATCCGGGTACGAAAGACGATGTCGTTGGGAAAATCATCGGGCAGGCCGACCGCGCGCACCGCCCGCGAAAGCCCCAGCCGGCGGAATGTCTCCATCGTGCGCGATGCGATATGGTTGCATTTGACGCTGGGCAACTGACCGGCTGGCCGCGCTTCTACCAGCGTCACCGTCACCCCGCGCGCCGCCAGGTCTATGGCCAGCAGCATGCCGACGGGACCGCCACCGATAACGAGAACGTCGCATGCCATAACCGAGTCTCCCTCAAACAAGTAAGACGTCTTACTTATTTACAAGGGGAGGTCAAGTGTCGGTGATGGGTGTGCGGATGCTGGTGTTGAAAGCGTCCACGAAATGTCCGAGCAGCCGCACGAACGCGGCCGCGTCGTCTTCGCTGAAAACGTCTAGCGCGCGGGCTTGCGACCGGCGCGAAGCCGTTTCTGCCTGCGCCCGGATCGCCTCGCCGGCGGGCGTAATCGTGAGCATCCTGCGGCGGCGATCGCCCGGATCTGTCTTGCGCTCGATGAACCCGCGCTCTTCGAGATTGGTGACCACCAGCCCGGTCGTCGAACGATCAAGGCCCAGGAGGCGCGCGAGACTGGCCTGGTCGATCGATATGCCGCCCTGCAATGCGATCAGCATGCCGAACTGGGTCGAGGTGATCGCCAGATCGTCGGTTTCCTCGGCAAACAGCGCGCTGGTGATCTGATGCGCGCGGCGGATCAAAAAGCCGGGGCGCCCGTAAAGGTCGGCGAGACTGCCGTTGTCCAATCCATCGTCAGGTTTCATGACGCAATCGCTATCACGTCATGCTGCGATTGGCGAGCCGGGTGCAAGGGCGCCAGGCGCAACCGCTGCCTGCCAGACGCCGTCATTCTGCCCGCCCGCGCGAAGGCCCAAGATTGACTTTGGCGGCCGTATGTTGAACAATCAATGAAATTGGGGCGTGGAATTTGATGTCTGCAATCGATGTTCGCGATCCCCGTTCAGCCGCCCCGCGATGAGGGCAGCAGCCACCAAGGAGAGAAACGATGGAAGTTCGCTTCCCTGATCTACCGCTCTACACCGGCTGGGGAAAGCCGTTGCGGACCGAATCCACCGTCGACGGGTTGGAGCTGATCGAGGGCACAGTGCCTGCCGAGCTGGACGGGACATGGTATCGCGCCGGTCCCGATCGCCAATATGCCCCGATGCTGGGCGATGACATCTTCATCGACGGTGAAGGCATGGCGCACATGATCCGGATCCGCGACGGCAGCGTGTCTTATCGCAGCCGCTGGGTGCGCAACGCCCGGTTCAACGCCCAGGCCGCAGCCGGCCGGTCGCTGTTCGGCAAATATCGCAACCGTTTCACCGACGATCCATCGGTCGAGGGGATCAGCGGTGGTACCGCCAATACCAATGTCATTTTTCACAACGGCCGATTGCTGGTGCTGAAAGAGGACGATCTGCCGTTCGAGGTCGACCCCGATACGCTCGACCCGATGGGCATTTACGCTTTCGATGGCAAGGTCCGCGCCACCTCGCTCAGCGCGCATCCCAAATGGTTTCCCGATGACGGCCGCCTGCTCACCTACAGCTATCAGGCCAAGGGCGACGGCAGCAACGACGTCGTGTTCTATGACATGGATGACCAGGGCAACATTCACGACGAGATCTGGTTCGAGATGCCATGGGCATCGATCTGCCACGATTTCGCGGTGACGCCCCATTACGCGATCTTTCCCTTCATGCCGCTGGTGACCACGCTGGACAATATCAAGCGCGGCACCACCTTCTACGAATGGCATCCCGACAAGCAGGTCGTCGTGGCATTGGTGAAGCGCGGAGGCACTGCTGATGATATCCGCTGGTTCCGTGGCCCCGCCGGGTCGCTTTCGCACATGATGAATGCCTTCGAGGACGGCGACCAGGTTCACCTCGACGCCTGCTATTATGACGGCAACTGCTTCCCGTTCTTCCCCACGCCCGAAGGAAAGCATGTGGAGGGCTGCCCGCCGATGCTGTCCCGGCTGACGTTCGACCTCAGCCGCAACGATGATGGCTTCGACCGGCGTCCGCTGATCAACACGCCCGGCGAGATGCCTCGCGCCGATGATCGCTATCAGGGCCAGGCGTGCGGCAAGGGCTATCTGATCGTCGGACGTCAGCCGGATGGATCAAGCGGCATCGGGTGCGTCGATCTGGCGACCGGCGAACTCACCCGCTGGGCACCCGGAGCGCTCGCCTCGGTGCACGAGCCGCAATTTGTGCCCCGCTACAAGGGGTCTGCCGAAGGGGACGGCTGGCTGCTCGTCATCGTCAACCGACTGGATGCCGGCCACAGTGAGCTTGCGATCCTTGATGCGCAGGACATCACGCGCGGCCCGGTGGCGCGGCTGCATCTGCCGGTGCGGGTGCGCTCCACGTTCCACGGCACCTGGGTCGATGGCGAAAAACTGCGCGCGCACGCGCCTGGCGAGATGGCCGAAGCCGTCTGACCTGACCGGCTGCGGCAGGCGGGACGAACCGCCTGCCGCATGGTTGCGCCGCTCGGTTCAGGCGACGGCAGGTTCGCCTGCGGCAGGTTCCTCGCGCATGGGACGAAGGTTCGCCACCAGCAGCGCGACGATCACGGGCGAGATCGCGATGATCGCAAGCGTGAACTGCAGCGAAAACGCCGATGCCAGGGCAAAACCGCCCAGCAGCGGGGCTATGATGCCTCCGATGCGCCCTGCTCCGCCCGCCCAGCCAATTCCGGTGGACCGGATGGCGGTGGGGTAGACCCGCGTCATCAGCATGTTGAGGCCAGCCTGCCCGCCCGACTGGCAGAAGCTCCAGCCCAGGAGAAGCGGGACGAAATACGGCGATTCGAACGGCACCGTGCCGATCAGCGTCAGCGATACTGCAATGCCCAGATAATAAGCCGGGATCAGCCGGTTGGGTGGGAACCGGTCCATCAGGAACCCGATGGTTACCGTGCCCACCATGCCGCCGAGAAATCCGATCATCGAGACGATGGCAAAGCGTTGGATGCTGATGCCGGCCATCTCCTGGAAGAAAGTCGGCAGCCAGGCGGCAAGCAGCGCAATGTTGCCCATGCTGAGCAGGCAGGCCAGCCAGACCAGGGTCGTCGTGCGCGCGCGCCCATCGCGAAACACATCGACGACGCGCGTCTTGCGGCCCTTGCCGGGCCGATCGGGTGTGATGAAACGCTCCTCGCCGGTCAGCTGGAGATCGGGTTCGATCAACGCGATGGTGCGCGCGATTCCCGGATCGCTGGCGTTGCGTTCCACCCGGAAGGTCAGCGATTCGGGCAGGAACAGCCCAAGCAGCGGCACCAGAGCCAGCGGCAGCAGCCCGCCGATCCAGAACGCGGCCTGCCAGCCATAGTCGGGAATGAGCAGCGCGGCTGCGGCCCCTGCCGCGCTGCCGGCGCTATAGCCCGCGATCGAAAGCGCGATGAAGGTCGATCGCCGCCGTTCCGGCGTGAATTCGGCAACGAGAGCCACGGCCCCCGGCAGGACAGCCGCCAGAAACAGTCCGGCCAGTCCGCGCAGGACGGCGAGGGCAACGATCGACGTCGCGAAGGTCGTCGCGACCGACAATATCCCGAAGATCGCGCAACACAGCATCAGCGACCGCTTGCGGCCGAACTTGTCAAACAGCGGGCTGACCAGAAACGCGCCGACCGCAAGCCCGATCTGTTGAAACAGGAACACCAGAGTCATGGCGGCAGGCGTGACCCCGAAGTCCGCAGCGATGGCCGGGGCGATCTTGCCCACGACGAAGATATCGAACCCGTCGATGAACATCACCACGGTCAGCATGGCCAGCACTCTGAAATGCACGGGCTTCAATTGCTGGCGGTCGATAAACTGTTGAACGTCAAAGGACTGCATCACCTTGCTCTCCCATCCGCGACTCTCTTGCCAGGCCGCTTGCAGCACCGTCGTAACCGCAGATTGGGTCGTTGACAAATCATCATATAACCCGGCCGATCCTGTACTTGACCGGTCCGGAAAAAATGATACGACGTCTTATCATATCTGGAGGGTGAGGCGTGGGCGATACCTATGACGTCGTGATTATCGGCGGCGGACCAGTGGGCCTCGGCCTTGCGGTGGAACTGGGCCAGGCCGGGATTTCGGTCCTGCTCGTCGAGTGCCACGCCACCCCGGTGCGGGTGCCCAAGGGGCAGAATCTCACGCAGCGCACCATGGAGCACTTTCAGGCGTGGGACGCCGAAGCTGCCCTGCGCAATGCGCGCACAATCCCCCGGGAATACGGCATCGGCGGGCTCACGGCTTATGGCACCCTGCTGGGGGAATATCGTTACGACTGGCTCGCCCGCGAACGGGTGCGTGAGTATTACCGGACGGACAACGAGAGGCTGCCACAATATTGCACCGAGCGGGTCTTGCGCGATCGGGTCACCGCCCTGCCCTCTGTCGTTACAGCGCTGGGCTGTACGGCGCAGGCCGTTTCGCAAGAGGAGGGCGGCGTAAGGATACGCTATCGGGATTCCGCTGGGACCGAACATGTGGCGAGCGCGCAGTATCTGGTCGGCTGCGACGGAAGCAGGTCGCTGATCCGTCGCGGGGCCCAAATCACCGAGACGCGGTCCGACCACGACCGGACCATGGCGCTGATCGTCTTTCGCTCCGATGGCCTCAACCAGCTGCTCGAGCGGTTTCCCGGCAAATCCTTCTATAATGTCCTCACACCCGAGCTTGAGGGCTACTGGATGTTCCTTGGCCGGGTCGATCTTGACGGCAACTGGTTCTTCCACGCCCCGGTTCCGGACAGCGCGCGAACCGAGGCCTTCGATTTTGCAGGCTATCTTCACCGCGCGGTGGGGGCCGAGTTCGACGTGGCGATCGAATACACCGGCTTTTGGGATCTGCGCTTTGCGCAGGCAGACGCCTACCGGGCCGGCCGGATCTTCCTGGCTGGCGATGCGGCGCACAGCCATCCGCCTTATGGCGGCTATGGCATCAACACCGGGCTGGAAGATGCGCGCAATCTGGGCTGGAAGCTGGCCGCAGTTCTGCACGGCTGGGGCGGCGCACATCTGCTCGACAGCTACCATGCCGAACGCCATCCGGTGTTTGAATCCACCGCGCGAGACTTCATCGAAAAATCGATCCGCGAAGACAGCCGGTTTCTTGCCCGGTACTCGCCTGCCAGGGACCAGGACGCCTTCGAGGCGGAGTGGCGCAATCGCGGTACGGGCGCAAAGGCCGAAGTGGAGAGCTTTGCAACGCATTATGCTGGTTCGCCGATCGTGTTCGGACCGGATGGCGCGGTATGCAGCGCGGTCGGTGCGCACAGCTTTGCCGCGCGGCCCGGCCATCATCTCGCGCCAAGAGCAATGTCGAACGGCAGCGCCGCGCCGGATATCGCCAGGGCTGGATTGACGCTGCTGGCGCTCGACGCCGCTGCGGACGACGTGGCGGCCTTCGAGACCGCAGCAAACGCCTGCCGTGTTCCGTTGGCGGTGCTGCATGACACGTTCGACAATGGACGAGAGGCCTATGGCGCGCGGCTGGTCTTGCTGCGCCCCGACGGTTTCGTTGCCTGGGCGGGCGATCGGCTGGACACGTCCGCCAGCGCCATCATCGCACGCGTCACGGGTCAGGATGGTCTCGAAACCACGGCTGCCTGTGCGATCCGCTGCTAAATCGAGTAGAAATCGACGACGGTGGGGATGACATCGTTGAGCAGCAGGATTTTCTTGGCCGCGATGCGCCAGGCTCCATCGACACACTGCAGGGCATGGTGATAGCGCCCGAAGAACACATGGGTGCGATCGCTGCGGCGGTCGTAGAGGTGGACGGTAAAGCACGACGAGATGTTGGCTTCGCTGCTGTCGGCGCGTTCGACCAGCACGTTGGTGATGGCGTGCACGACGCGCGAAGGTGGCGTGGAAGCCACGGACATTCCCGATCGGGCCCGCCAGACCCGGTCCTCGAGATTGCGGCGCCCGCGATAGTAGATCAGCGACAGTTCGCGTTCCGGGTCTTGCGTCGGGGTCGTCTCATCGCGCCACGCCGGCACCCAGAACACCGACTCGGGCAGATACAGCTCGAGCCATTCTTCCCAGCGACTTTCATCGAGCAGCAAAGCCTCGGTATAGAGAAATTCTTCCGCGTCGTTGCGGGACAGGGGGCCGGTCACGACGCTGATCCCTCCAGCATGCGGCGCGCCCATTCGCGATAGTAGCTGTGGTACAGCGTTTCGTCGCACAGCTGGGCATCCGCGAGCACGCTGAACTGGGGTTCCATGCCCAAAGGCTGAGAGAACAAATTGCCTCCCGGCCGGCTCGCCGTCATGCCGCGCGCATAGCCCTGCAGCCATGGCTCAACGCGGCTGGCAAAGCCGCGCTGGCAGTTTTCGTAGCTCACCGTGTCATCGGGCGTGGCCATGCCGCTGGGGTTGAAGAAATCCTCGTACTGGCGGATGCGCTGGCGGCGAGCCTCGGCCGCCTCGCCCTTGGGAGCGATGCACCAGGTGCGCATTTCGGTCTTGCCGACCCCGACCGGTCGGATCACGCGCAGCTGGCTCGAGGCGTTCTCCGCGATCTGCAGATTGGGAAAGATCGTCAGGTTGCGCATGTTGAACATCCAGTCGCGCTTGGCCTCACCGTGCCGCTCTGCCAGCACCGTCGCCCGGTCATAAAGCGGCAGAGCGTCCGATATCTCAAACCGGCCCCAGTTGAGGACATGGCCGTACTGAAAGCTGTAGCTCCCACCCTGGATACCTTCGGCGTCGCCCGTCCAGTATTCGCTGCTTTCCCAGACCGAGCGCACCACGCTGGCATCGGTCTGTTCCTTGCGCTGTTCGAGCACGCGGATGTAGGACGGGTGCGCCGAGGTGAAATGATAGGCATCCGAGCAGTTTTCGAGCTGCAGCTTCCAGTTGGCGTCGTAGGTGAACGTCACCTCGCCAGGGACCAGCTCGACCCCCTCCTCGCTTTGATCGGCGATCAGATCGAGCAGGATTGCGGCCTCGCCCAGATGTTCGGTGAGCGATGGCACCGCGGCGTTCAGGCTGCCAAACAGAAATCCGCGATACTCTCCGAAAACGGGAAGCGCGGGAAGATCATGGCTCGATGCGTCGAAGCTGTGGGCATAGCAACCGGCCTTTCGCCACTTGATCGCCTTGTTCTGGCCGGCACTGTCGAACGACCAGCTGTGATAGGGGCAGACGTGCAAACGGGCATTGCCGTGCAACCTCTGGGCAACGCGCGACCCCTTATGGGGGCAGCTGTTGACCAGCCCGTGCAGCTTTCCATCGCCATCGCGGCTGACAAGAACCGGAACGCGCCCGATCGTGGTGGTAAAATAATCATACGGCCCAGGGGCTTGCGCCGCCAGCCCGAGAAACACCCAGCCGCCTTCGAAGATGTGGCGCATCTCGAGATCGAAAACATCGGGATCATCGAAAATCGCACGGCTGACGCGGAACACCCCATCATCCGGACGGTCATCGATGAGTTCGGCAAGCCGGCCTTTCAACATTGTGCGATCCTTTGGCGTGTGCGCATCAGGACACCACGACTTCGACAAGCGTCGAGCCACGGGCAATGAAGGATGCGGCCAGCGCAGCATCAAGTCCATTGGCATCTGTGACCCTGACTGCGCTCAATCCCTGGCCCTCGGCCAGCGCGCAGAAATCGATGTCGGGCAATTGCGTCCCGACGGTCTTGTCGAGGCCAAAAATTTTGCCGAAACTGGCCAGCGCCGCATAGCCGCCGTTGTTGATGATGATGAAGCTGATCGACAGGCCCAGTTGCACCGCCGACCAGAGCCCCTGGATGGCGTACATGCTCGATCCATCGCCTAGGACCGCGATCACCTTTTCGGATGGGCGTGCCAGCGCGACCCCGACCGCGGCAGGAAGACCATGGCCAAGGCCGCCACTGGCGCAGGTATAGAACGTGTCACGCTCAAGCATCGGCAGATGGTCGTGCATCGGTCCGCGGCTTGACGGTGCCTCTTCCACGACAATGGCGCCGCGTGGGCGGAGTCTGGCAATCTGCTGCATCACGAACGAATCCGAAAATTCCATGCCTTGCAGCACGGGCGCCGGTTGCCGCAACGGCGGAGTGGCACGCTCCATCGGCAGCGGTCCGGCAAGCAGGCTAAGGATCGCAAGCCGGGTGTTGGCGACAACGGCCATGCCGTCGGGTGCCCAGGCAGCCTGGGCAGGGTTGTCGACGATCTGGATGACACGCGCGCCTTCGGGCACATGTGGCCCAAAACCTTCGACATGATAGAGCGACAGCGGTCCTCCCAGAACCAGGATGAGATCGTGACCCTGGAGGCGGGCGACGATCTTTTCGCGGCCGGCATCGAGAAAGCCTGCAAACAGCCGGTGGTCTTCGGGGAAGCTGTTGCGCGCCGACATCGGTGCCACCCAGACCGGCGCGTTGTGCCGTTCGGCCAACGCGATCACCTCGTCCCAGGCCTGATCGCGTGCGACGCCAGCGCCGACCACGATCACCGGTCGATCGGCAATCGCCAGCGCGTCGGCGGCATCCGTGAGTGCGGCCGGATCGCCGGGATTGATGGCGGAAACCCTGCGCGCCCTGATCGGTTCACAGGGCCTGTCCCAGTCATCGACCGGGATCGAAACGAACGTCGGCCCGCACGGCGGCTCCATCGCGACGTAATACGCGCGCGCGATAGCGGCCGGCACATCCTGCGCGCACGCAGGCTCGCACGCCCATTTGACAAAGGGTCGCGGAAATTCGGTTGCGCGCTCGGCAAACAGGAACGGTTCGCACGACAGGATCGATCGCGCCTGTTGTCCGGCGGTGATCACCAACGGTGTCTGGTTCTTGAATGCGGTGAACAGATTGCCCAGCGCATGGCCGGTCCCGGCAGACGAATGGAGATTGACCAGCGCCGCGTTGCGCGTGGCTTGCGCATAGCCATCCGCCATGGCCACCACGATCGATTCCTGAAGCCCCAGAACATAGCGGAAATCGTCCGGAAAATCGCGAAACAGCGGCAACTCGGTCGATCCGGGGTTGCCGAAGATGGTCTGCATGTCCAGCGCGCGCAGCAGCGCTATCGTGGCCTCTCTCACGGTTGTCATGGCGCGGTGCTCTCTCCTGTTGCAGCAGCATTGAGCGAACACGGACATTTCAACCATTGCAAATTATCGGCAATGTCATACGTTTTTTGCATGACTTTCGATCAACGCAAGCTCGCAGCCTTCGTGGCTGTGGTCGACACCGGCAGCGTCGGGCGCGCCGCGATAGTCAACAACATGACGCAACCGACCCTGAGCAGGCTGATCCGAGAGATGGAACAGCGGCTGGGGGTCGACCTGTTCGAGCGGCACAGCAAGGGCATGACGCTGACCGCATCGGGAGAGGTGTTTGCCCCTTATGCCCGCATGCTGCTGTTCGAGATGCAGCAGGCGAGCGAGGCGCTCGACGCGGTGCAAGGAATCCAGCGGGGCACGGTCCGTCTGGGGGCGGTCGCCGCAGCCACGCGCAGCCTGGTACCCAAGGCATCAGCCCGCCTGCTCAAGGCCGCTTCCGCGCTGCGCATTGCGCTTCTGGAAGCGCCTCAGGGCACGCTGACCGAGGCTTTGCTTGCGCGGAAAATCGATTTGATGATTGCCCCTCAATTGCCCGATCATCCCGACATGGTGCGGATCAGCCAGTGCCAGTTCGATGATGTCTTCACCGTCTTCTGCTCGACACAGCATCCGCTGGCGCGCGCCAGCGATGTCGATCTGGAAAGGGTGCTGAAGGAGAACTGGGTGATGCCCCCTGCCGGATCGACGCCGCGATCTTTGTTCGATGCGCTGGTTCGCAAAAGCGGACAATCGCTTCCGACCGTTGCGATCGAAGCCACATCGGTGGGCGCGCAGGTCGCCTGTGTCGTGCACGGCAGGGTGCTGGGCTGGCTGCCGCATCCGCTGATCGAGAGCGAGGTCGGCAACGGGACGATCAAGCTGCTGACCATCCCCGAACTGTCGCTGCACCGCAGCTTCTACGTCTATCGGCGGTCGCGTGGCCTGCTGCCGGACGCGGCGCGGCGCTTTCTCGAAATGCTGCCACAGGTCGCGGAGACGGCCTGAATGGGCCCGTTTGCAGCGCTGCGTCATCGCGAGTAGCGCTTCAACCTCGCGGAACAGGGGAGAGCGCCATGCAGAATATCGTGATCGTCGGAGCAGGTGCCATGGGCTGCTATTTCGCCGCGCGCCTCGGGGAGGCGGGGTTGTCCGTGACATTGGTCGACATCGACCCGGTGCGGCTGGAGCTGCTGACGCGCGAAGGCATCAAGGTGAGCGACGATCGGGGAGAGCGGGTTGTCGCCACCCGTGCCATGCGCGCGCAGGATGTAGCGCCCGGGGTGGACCTCGTCATGCTGTTCACCAAGGGTATGCACAGCGCGGCAGCCGCGCAATCGGTCGCGCATCTTGCAGATGGCAAAAGCTTTGCGCTGACATTGCAGAACGGCATCGGCAATGCGGAAATCCTCGCAGAGGTCTTCACGCCCGAGCGGGTGCTGATCGGGGTCACTGACATTCCCGCCGATCTCGAAGGCCCCAACTGCGTGGCTTCGCATGGCCTGGGGCATGTCCGGCTGGGCAGCATGGCGGCCAGGATGCATCCCGTCGCCGAGCAGGTGGCGCAGCTGCTAACCCTGAGCGGGATGAACGCCGAAGCCGACGCCCGGGTCGAGGTGGCGATCTGGGAGAAGGTGGCGTTCAACGCTGCGCTCAATGCACTTGCCACGGTCAGCGGAGCAACGGTGGGCGGCATGGACCATCCCGCGGGTCGTCGCATCATCGCAGCCGTGGTCTCAGAGGTCGTCGCAACCGCCGCTGCCCGGGGGGTGCAGATCGATACCACGCGGATCTGGGGCAAGATCGACTTTGCGCTAGCCAATCATCGTGGCCACAAGGCATCGATGCTGCAGGACATGCTGGCCGGCCGCGCAACGGAGATCGAGTCGATCAACGGTGCCGTCGTGCTCGCCGCCGCCCAGGCGGGCATCGCGACGCCGGTGACGTCGACGCTCGCAGATATCATCCGGCTGATGGAGGCGCAGAGGCCGCGGTGATCCCCGTCGGGGGGGCAGCGCGCCTTTCAGCGTGCGATAAGCCCGAGAAGAGCGCTACCGGATCGAACAGCCTGGTCTAGGGCTCGCTGCCCGCCAGAGTCCTGAGCGCAGTGATCATGTCGGGCAACGATGCGACATCGAGCCTGTCTCGAAACCGGGCTTCGTGCGCATCGATGATCGTCTGCGCGGCGCAGACCTTGTCGACCCCCAATTCCGTCAGAGCCAGCGACTGCGATCGGCCATCCACCCGTGATTTCTGGATGAACCCCCGTTTCAGCAGCCCGCCCATCAACGGCGCCATATTGGCACGCGCGATCCCCAGCACCCGCCCGATGTCGCTTTGGGTCAGACCCGGATTGGCGCGGATGAGGATCAGGATCGTCGCCTCGGTCGGGCGCAGATCCGCCGGCGCGAGCGACGAACCCAGATCGGCCATCATCGCTGTTGATGCGCGGCGCAGCCAGTAGCCCAGCAGATCCTCCAGCGGATCGGGGACCCGAGAAACATCCTTGTCCGGGGAGCCTGCATCCATCACGAACGTCCAAAACCGCTATTGTGCATAACAATCAACATAGCTATGCTTTATAGCAATAACGGTGAGTGAGAGGAACTTGAATGATGCACACCATTTCCCTTTCAATCGGTGGTCAACCGATGACGACAGCCGCGACGTTCACCCGCCATAACCCGGTTACCGGCGCTGCCGCAACGGCTGCGGCGGCCGCGACTGCGCAGGACGCCTGTGCCGCGGTCGATGCCGCCGCTGCCGCCTTCCCCGCATGGTCCGCGCTCGGCCCCAACGCTCGCCGCGCAAAGCTCGCCAAGGCGGCCGATGCACTCGACGCCAAGGCCGATGCATTCATCGACGCGATGATGAACGAGGTCGGCGCAACCGAAGGCTGGGCGCGGTTCAACCTGATGCTGGCCAGCAGCATGGTCCGCGAAGCGGCCGCGATCACCACCCAGATCAGCGGCGAGGTCATCCCTTCCGACAAGCCCGGCTGCATCGCGATGGCCGTGCGCGAGCCCGCCGGTGTCGTGCTGGGCATCGCGCCGTGGAATGCGCCGATCATCCTGGGCGTGCGCGCGATCGCGGTGCCGCTCGCCTGCGGCAACACCGTGGTGCTCAAGGCGTCCGAACAGTGTCCGCGCACCCATGCGCTGATCGTCGAGGCGTTTGTCGAGGCCGGCTTCGGCGATGGCATCGTCAATCTGGTTACCAATGCGCCCGAAGATGCAGGCGATGTCGTCGGCGCGATGATCGATCACCCTGCGGTGCGGCGGATCAACTTCACCGGATCGACTGCCGTGGGCCGGATCATCGCCAAGCGCGCGGCCGAGCATCTCAAGCCGGTATTGCTCGAACTGGGCGGCAAGGCGCCGCTGATCGTGCTAGACGACGCCGACCTCGACGAGGCGGTCAAGGCGGCAGCGTTCGGCGCGTTCATGAACCAGGGCCAGATCTGCATGTCGACCGAGCGGATCATCGTCGTCGATGCGGTGGCCGATGCCTTTGCCGAAAAATTCCGCGCCAAGGTCGCGACGTTGTCGGTGGGCGATCCGCGCGAAGGCAAGACCCCGCTGGGCGCTGTCGTCGATACCAAGACGGTCGCGCACGTCCAGGCGCTGGTCGATGAGGCGGTCGCGCAGGGCGCACGCCAGATCAACGGCGGCACATCCGATGGCGTTCTGATGCCCGCGCATGTCATCGACGCGGTCACGCCGGACATGCGGCTGTTCCGCGAGGAAAGCTTCGGCCCCGTCGTCGCCATCGTCCGCGCAGCCGACGAGGCGCATGCGGTCGAGCTTGCCAACGACACCGAATACGGGCTGTCCGCCTCGGTCTTCACGCGCGATATCGCGCGCGGGCTTCGCGTTGCGCGGCTGATCAAGTCCGGCATCTGCCACGTCAATGGCCCCACCGTGCACGACGAGGCGCAGATGCCCTTCGGCGGCACCAAGGCATCTGGCTACGGCAAGTTCGGCGGCCAGGCCGGCATCGACAGCTTCACCGACCTGCGCTGGATCACCATCGAGACCCAGCCCGGCCACTTTCCCATCTGAACCCTTTTCCAACACGACATGTCCGTCATGACATGTCCATCACGACAATCTCGGAAAGCGCCTGACATGACCAACACCTTGAATATCGACGGAATCGACCCGGTTGAACTCGCCACGGTGACCTTTTCGGTCGGAAACGGCATCGCCTGGGTCAACTTCAACCGCCCCGACAAGCGCAACTGCATGTCGCCGCGCCTCAACCGTCAGATGATGCGCGTGCTCGATGCGCTGGAGTTCCGCGAGGATGTCGGCGTGCTGGTGCTGACCGGCGAAGGCACCGCCTGGTCGGCGGGCATGGACCTCAAGGAGTATTTCCGCGAGACCGAGGCTGACGGCCTGCGCGGGACGCGCGGCGCCCAGCGCGAGAGCTATGGCTGGTGGCGCCGCCTGCGCTGGTATCAGAAGCCGACGATCGCGATGGTCAACGGCTGGTGCTTTGGCGGCGGCTATGGCCCGCTGTTCGCCTGTGACCTGGCGTTTGCTGCGGACGACGCGCAGTTCGGGCTGTCGGAGATCAACTGGGGCATCCTGCCCGGCGGCGGCGCAGCCAAGGTCGCCACCGAGCTCACCAGCTTCCGCAACGCGATGTACCACGCGATGATGGGCGAGAATGTCGATGGAAAGACCGCAGCACAATGGGGCTTCGTCAACGAATCGCTGCCGCTCGACCAGCTCAGGGCGCGCGTGACCGAGGTCGCCAACGTGCTGCTCAAGAAGAACCCGATCGCACTCAAGGCCACCAAGGACGCCATCCGCCGGGTTCGCGAGATGAGCTATGACAATGCCGAGGATTATCTGATCCGCGCGCAGGAGGCCGCCAACAGCTATGACAATGATGGCCGCAAGGAAGGCATCAAGCAGTTCATCGACGACAAGACCTACAAGCCGGGTCTGGGCGCCTACGACCGCTCGAAAACCTCTGCCTGATCAGCCCCAGACCAAAGCCGGAAACGCCCTGCCATGTCAGCCGACACCCTCGCTCCGCCTGTCCCGGCCACCCGCGCCGCATCGCTTGATCGCCTGCTGCGCCCCCGCTCGGTGGCGATCGTCGGTGCTTCCGAAAAGCCCGGTGCCTTGGGCAACTCTGTGCTGTCCAATCTGGTCCGCAACGGGTTTTCAGGCGATATCCACCTGATCAACCCCAAGCGGGCCGAGATCGAGGGACGGCCATGCCTTCCCTCGGTCGAGGCGTTGCCCGATGGGGTCGATTGCGCCGTGCTCGCCATTCCGCGCGCGGCTGTGCTGGACACGGTGCGCGCGCTGGCGGGGCGCGGGGTCGGTTCGGCGATCATCTTCTCCGCAGGCTTTGCCGAGGGCGGCGAAGAGGGGTTGGCCGAGCAGCGCGCCATCGGGCAGGTCGCTGCGGCTAGCGGGATGGTGATCGAAGGGCCCAATTGCCTTGGGATGACCAACTTCATCGACCGCGTTCCGCTGACCTTCGTCGAAACCGACGCCAAGGCGCTGGGCGCGCGCGTCGGCATCGGTGTCGTCTCGCAAAGCGGGGCGATGGCCTGCGTATTGTGCACCACATTGGCCAGCCGGGACCTCGGACTGTCGTTCTCGATCTCGACCGGCAACGAGGCCGCGAGCGGCGTCGAGGATTATGTCGAATATCTGCTGGACGATTCCGCCACCAAGGTCATCGCGATGATCGTCGAGCAGTTCCGCCATCCGCAGCGCTTCATGGCGGCGGCGCGGCGGGCGCGGGCGCTGGGCAAGACGATCGTGCTGCTCCACCCCGGCAAGAGCAGCGCCGCACGCGAGTCCGCTGCCACCCATACCGGCGCGATGGCGGGCGATTATCAACTGATGCGGGTGAAGGTTGAACGCGCAGGTGCGATCTTCGCCGAAACGCTGGAAGAGCTGGGCGACATCGCCGAGATCGCGCTGCGCTGTCCGATCATCCCGGCAGCCGGGGTTGCGGTGCTCGGCGAATCGGGCGCGTTCAAGGCGCTGACGCTCGATCTGTGCGAGGGGCTCGGGCTCGATCTGCCGAAGATCGACGACGACAACGCGCCCGCCCTGCGTGCGGCGCTGCCCCCGTTTGTCGGTGTGAGCAATCCGCTCGATCTGACCGCACAGGGGCTGGTCGAACCGGACCTGTATTACCGCACCCTCGCCGCATTGTTCGACGACGATCGCTTCGGCAGCGTGCTGGCCGGGATCATCCAGACCGACCCGGTGACGATGGCGATCAAGCTGCCGCCCATCCTGCGGGCGGTGCGCGAGCTTTCGCCCGCCAAGCCGGTGATCTTTGCCGGGCTCGATGAAGGCGCTCCGATCGGCACCGATTATATCGATCAGCTACGCGCGCTCGGGATCCCCTATTTCCCATCGACCGAACGCGCATTGCGGGCGCTGCGGCGGTTGAACGCCTTTGCCCTTCGCGATTTCGCGATCGGCGATGTCAGCCCCCTTCTCGCTCCCGGCCTGCCAAGCGGCAATGCCATCGCGCCCGAATACCGCGCCAAGCAGGTTCTCGGCGCGGTCGGCCTGCCGTTCCCGCGCGGCGCGTTCTGCACCTCGCCCGACGAAGCGGTGGCCGCAGCGGCCAGCATCGGGTTTCCGGTGGTGATCAAGGCGCAGTCGGCTGAGCTCAGCCACAAGAGCGATGCCGGTGGCGTGATCCTGAACCTGGCCGATGCGGACGCTGTGCGGGCAGGATGGGATCGGCTCCACGCCAATGTCGCCGCTTACGATCCGGGCATGGCGCTGGATGGTGTTCTGGTCGAGGGGATGGGCGAGCGCGGCACCGAGCTGATTATCGGCGCCAGGAATGATCCCGATTGGGGGCCGGTCATCCTGGTCGGCTTTGGCGGGGTGACCGCCGAGATCCTGCAGGATGTTCGGCTGCTGCCGCCAGACCTGACGCACGAGGCGATCCTGCGCGAGCTGGATCTGCTCAAGAGCGCGGCAATCCTGCGCGGGTTTCGCGGATCGCCTGCGCTCGATGTCGATGCGGTCGCACGGTTGGTTGCCACCCTTGGGCGCATCCTCTTGAGCGAGCCCGGCATCGCCGAGATCGACCTCAACCCCGTCGTCATCTATCCCTGCGGCAAAGGCGTGATCGCGCTCGATGCATTGATGGTAACGGCCGCGCAGCACGAGTGACGACCGCAACGACGAGAATGGCATCGGAGGGGGCGAGAGAATGACCGCAGACGTGAGGGCCACTCTCGACAGGGCACCGATGGGCAGGCTGCAGATCGCGGCCATCGTGCTGTGCGTTCTGCTCAACGCGCTCGACGGCTTCGACGTGCTGGCGATCAGCTTTGCCTCGCCCGGAATTGCCGCCGAATGGGGCATCGACCGCGCCGCGCTCGGCCTTGTGCTGTCGATGGAACTGATCGGCATGGCCGCAGGATCGATCGTTCTGGGGTCGGTCGCAGACCGGATCGGACGCAGGCCGACAACGCTGATATGCCTGGTCATCATGGCGCTGGGCATGGCGGCGGCGACATTTGCCGGGACGGTCGAGGAGCTGTCTGCCTACCGGTTGTTCACCGGCCTCGGCATCGGCGGAATGCTGGCGTGCACCAACGCGATGGTCGCTGAATTCGCCAACGCCCGCGCGCGCAGCCTCGCGGTCGCGATCATGGCGGCGGGCTATCCGATGGGCGCTATCCTGGGCGGATCGTTCGCATCGCAGCTGCTGGTCGATGGCGACTGGCGCGACGTCTTCACCTTCGGCGCGGTGATAACCGCCGTGTTCCTGCCTGTCACCTTCCTGCTGCTCCCTGAGTCGATCGGGTTTCTGGTGCACAAGCGACCAGCGGGCGCGCTGGCGCGGGTCAATGCGATCCTGTCGCGGATGGGCCACGACCAGGTTGATGCCCTGCCCGACCCGGACCCTGCGGCGCCCAAGGCGGGCTTCCGCCAGATGTTCGCTCCCGGTCTCGCGAAAACCACGGTTTTCCTGACCCTGGCCTATTTCTGCCACATCATGACATTCTACTTCATCCTCAAATGGGTGCCCAAGATCGTCGTCGACATGGGATACGCCGCATCGGCTGCGGGCGGGGTACTGGTCTGGGCGAATGTCGGCGGGTTGATCGGCGCATTGCTGCTGAGCGCTTTGAGCTGGCGGTTCCCAATCCGCAATCTGGTGATCGGCGCGATGCTGCTGTCGTTCGTGACGGTCACCATCTTCGGCCAGGGCCAGAGCGACATCGCCATGCTGGCAGCGGTCGCGGCAGCGGCAGGTTTCTGCACCAACGCCGGTGTGGTCGGGCTGTACGCGCTGATTGCCCAGGCCTTCCCCACCGCGGTGCGCGCCAGCGGCACCGGGTTCGTCATCGGCTTCGGCCGAGGCGGCGCCGCCGTCGGACCGATCCTCGCCGGGTTCCTGTTCAGCATCGACCTGGGCCTGGCCTCGGTTGGGCTGGCGATGGCGTGTGGATCGCTGCTCGCTGCCGCGATGCTGCTGTGGCTGCCGAAGCCGGCGCCTGTGCGATGATCGTTCGCGCGCCCTCCAAACGGGTTTCGCAGGATGAGTTGGCAGGCTGGGCAGCAAGGTGCCGGCCACTGACCGCGCGGTGGTGGGGCCCGATCCGATCGTTCAAGGCCGATCACGCCTCCATCGGGACCCGCGCGCCCCTCGCAGACGCTTGGCAAACTGCACCATGAGCGGTTCTCTTGCACGTGACGGCACCGACACAACCCTCACTCTGGCGTTCATCCTGTAGTCTCCCCGTCAAAGTAGCCTGGGGATGACAGATCGGTGAGCAAGCCGACTTGGTCCGGCTGCCAGCCGAGCACTGCGCGCGTCCGCTCGCTCGAAGCTGGCGTGTCCATTGCAGCGAACGGAGCGAACCAGCCGAAATGGTCTGCCGCTTCGTCCGCTGAAATCGACCGGATCGGCAGGCCAAGCCCGGCGGCGACCTTTTCGGCAATGGCGCGAAACGGAATGCTCGCCTCGGCCACAGCGTGGTAGGCGCGCTCGGTCGCACAATGTTCCAGCGCGAGCCGGTAGACACGCGCGGCATCGCTTCGGTGAACCCCCGTCCACCGATTGTTGCCCTCACCAATATATGCAGACACGCCTTTCTGTCGGGCAATGTCGGCCAGCATCGGCACGAAGCCCCGGTCACCGGGTCCGTGCACAGACGGTGGCAGACGCACGAGGGAAGCGCGCACACCGCGCGCAGCCAGAGCCGCGATCGCAGCTTCGGACTGGCGGGGATAGCCGGGATCAACAGGCGGCGTGTCCGATTCAACCGCTGTGCGGCCGGGCGCAAGGAAGGCTACTCCAGCTGTTGCGAGCAGCGGGCGGCTGCTGCCTGACAGGGCTTCGCCGAGTGCGGCAATCGCATGGCGATCCACGGCGCTGCTTTCGGCAAAGCGCGTGAAGTCGTGGCCGAACGCCGTGTGGATCACTGCATCCGAAGCCGATGCCGCTTCCGTCAGGCCGCCCAAGTCCTCGAGACTTCCCAAACGGACCTCGACGCCTGCCGCTTCCAACGCCTTGGCTGACTTGTCTGACCTGGCGAGGCCGACCACCTGATGACCCGCCCCCAGAAGTTCAGCGACAATAGCCGACCCGACAAACCCCGTGGCTCCGGTTACGAAAACCCGCATATTTCTTGCTCCCCTGATTGCTAAGCAAGCGCTAAAGGTCGAAAATCTTTCCGGGTAAAGATGAGACTTTATCATGGTATAAGGAATACCAGCATGGCAATCGAAAGGACCGACGAAGGCTCCTTGGGTGCGTATCTCAAAGCGCGGCGGAGACGGTTGAATCCCGCAGCGCTTGGCTTTTCAGCCTCACGGCGGCGCACACCAGGGCTTCGGCGCGAAGAGGTCGCGCAGCGGGCCAATATCAGTGCCACCTGGTATACCTGGCTCGAACAGGGACGCGGCGGTGCACCGTCTGCTAACGTCCTGGATCGCGTTGCGTCTGCGCTCTTGCTTACCGATGCGGAGCGCGAGCATGTTTTCTTGATGGCGCTGGGACGCTTGCCCGACGTGCGCTACAAGCCGGCTGAGGGTGTCACCCCGCGGCTGCAGCGCGTGCTCGATGCGATGGAGGCGACGCCAGCAATCCTGCGCACCATGACATGGGATGTGGTCGCCTGGAACGCCGCAGCTGCTGCAGTGCTTACGGACTATGCGGCACTTCCGCCAGACCGGCGCAACATTCTCCGCCTGATCTTCCTAGATGCCGAAGCACGCGCTGCGCAGGTCGAGTGGGACGATGTTGCCCGCTTTGTCGTTGCAGTTTTCCGCGCCGAGGTGGCACGCGCCGGCGCAACCGAACTGGCCGCGCCGCTGGTGGCGGAACTGAGCCGGTCAAGTCCCGAGTTCGTCATGATGTGGGAGGCCCATGACGTGCGTTCGCATGGTGATGGGGTGAAGATGTTGCGTCACCCAATTCTCGGGCTCGTTCCCCTGGAGTATTCGGCGTTTGCCGTGGACGGGCGCCCTGATCTGTCGATGATTACCTATCACCCGACCTGCCCAGAGGATGCGGCTGCCATCTCGGCCTTGGTCAGGACAAGGACAACGTCGTCTGAACCCGGCCCATGGGACGAATGAGCCTAAGACGCAGTCAGCTTTTCGCGCGATGCTGATCGCCAGCCTACCTCACGAAAACGCTTGCGCAGCCCGGGCGGCGTTCATCCATCCGCAGGATCGGCGCGCATGGCATCCACGAACACCCGGAATGCCGCAGTGGCTTGTCGGCGGCTTGGATAGTACAGGTGGTTTGGCGGCAACGTCGGTGCCCAACCTGACAGAACTTCAACCAGCGTCCCGGCCGCTAACTGCAGGGCGGCATGCGGCAGCGGCAGGCAGGCTATACCGAGCCCTGAGACCGCAGCGTCGCGCAGGACATCGATATCATTGGTGGTGAAGTCACCGCGGATCGTCCGCTCGAAAGACCGGCCATCGCGTTCAAAACCCCAGCGGTGGACTACCCCGGAAGATGTATAGCGGTAGCAGAGGCACCGATGGTCATCGAGATCAGAAGGAGACGTCGGTGCGGCTTGCCCGTCGAGATAAGCAGGGGAAGCAACATAAACCAGCGGCACGGGATCGCCCAGGCGCACCGAGATCATATCTCCTTGCAGCGCCTGTGCGTGCCGAACTCCGCAGTCGAAGCGCTCGGCCACGATATCGACGAAGCCATCGTCCACCACTAGTTCGACTGCAATGTCTGGGAAGTTTCGCGCGAAGTCCGTCAGCCGAGGCAGTATGGCGTAGACCGCAGCAACCCGGTGGGCACTCACCCGGATACGGCCCGCCGGGGTATCGCGCGCATTATCGAGATCGTCGAGCGCGCGTGTGACCGACGCGATCGCGGGTCTCAGGCTGGCCAGAAGCGCCTCTCCCGCTAACGTGGGCGCCAGCGACCGAGTGGTGCGATCAAGAAGGCGGACTCCCAGCTTCGTCTCAAGCGATCGCATTGCATGGCTCAACGCCGACGCTGACAGCCCCAAGCGCTCTGCAGCTCGCGCAAAGCTCCCGGCATCGACGATCTCGGCAAATATCGCCAGGCCTGACCAACGATCGCGATCCATTACTGAAAATCCTTCAGCGACCCATGCGCCGATTGCTATCTAATCATGCCAGGACTTTACGTCCATCTACTGCGGACGCCAATGCAAGGATCTCCAACCCATGAATCTCGACACCTACCGACCGCTGGGCCATTCTGGCCTGCTTGTCAGTCCGCTGGCGCTTGGTACCATGACGTTTGGCACGCCACGCTGGGGCTTGGACGAAGCAGGCAGCCGCGCTGTGATGGAAAGCTATACCGAACTCGGCGGAAACTTCATCGACACTGCCGATGTCTATGCCGGTGGTCGATCCGAAGAGATGGTCGGCGCATTCATTGCTGAGCGCTCGATCCGAAATCGGACAGTGATATCGACCAAATCCGGCTTCGCGACAGGCCGCGGGTATCATGCGGGGGGCAATGGTGCGCGCCATATACTGGCTTCGGTAGATGCCTCGCTGCGACGCCTGGGGACCGACTTCATCGATCTTTACTGGGTCCACATCTGGGACGGGCTGACCCCGGCTGACGAATTGCTGCGGACGATGACCGCGCTCGTGGCATCCGGAAAGATTCGCTATTGGGGGATCTCCAACAGCCCGGCCTGGTATGTCGCCCAGGTCGCGACCCTGGCCAAGATGCTCGGGTCTGCCGGACCGATCGGACTGCAATATTTCTATTCGCTGGTCGAGCGCGGGGCGGAGAGCGAGCACCTTCCGCTCGCGCGTGCCGCAGGCATGGGTCTGGTGCCATGGAGTCCGCTGGCCTATGGACTGCTGACCGGCAAATACGATCGCGAGGTTGTCGAAGCATCGCCGAAACGGGAGGGCGGCGTGCCCAACACACGCGCCGCAGAAGACACCGCACGATTGGAATCCGACAAGCGCCTCGATGGCGACAATCCCTTTCGCGACACGCTGTTTACCGAGCGAAACTGGAAAATTGTCGACGTGGTGCGTGACGTCGCTGCAAAGATGGACCAGACGCCTGCGCGCGTCGCACTAGCCTGGGTGGTCGGCACGCCGGGGGTCGCATCGACCTTGATGGGCGTAAGCCGTCCTGGGCAGGTAACCGACAACGTCCTGGCTCTTGCGCTCGATCTTCCAGCGGCGCACCGCGCGGCGCTCGATGCTGTCAGCGGAGGCGATCAAGCTTTCCTCTACACCCTGTTCACGCCAGAAACGCGCAACCAGATCGTTTTCGGCGGCGCCGATATCCAAAGAGACTGGTTTGGATGAACACAGGTGTCGCCAGCGCGCTGTGCGTGAGCAGCACCGGGACATGGCGAGAGCGGGCGGCGCGTGGAAGGTCATGCAACCCGCTCTCAGGGCGCTCGCGTGCTATGTTGGGAGAGGGTTCTCAGGGAACTGTGAACCCTCTCCGATACACGTCACAATCCCGCTGCCGTCGGGCGTACGATGATTTCGTTGATGTCGACGCCCGTCGGTTGTTCGAGGGCAAACCGCACCACGCGAGCGATAGCATCTGGGGTCAGCGACTTCTTGCGCCATTCCGACAAATCGGCGGCCAGCGCCGGATCGCTGATATCATGGCCCAGTTCGGTGGCGACCACGCCGGGCGAGATCAAGGTGGCACGGATGTCGTCATGCTCGAGCCGCAGGCCTTCGGTGATTGCCCGCACGGCGTGCTTGGTGCCGCAATAGACTGCTGCTGTCGGCACAACCATATGCGCCCCGATCGAGGCGACGTTGATGACATGTCCATAACGCTGCGCCGTGAAGCGCGGCAGCACGGACGCGATGCCATTGAGCACGCCATTGATGTTGACGTCGATCATGCGCTTCCATTCGTCACGCTTGACCGATGCCAGAGGCGACAGCGGCATCACGCCGGCGTTGTTCACCAGCGCATCGATACGGCCGAACCGCTCCTCGGCTGCATCGACAAAGCCATCAAAGCTGGTCGCGTCGGTGACGTCGAGGGCGCACCACCCGATTCGGTCACCGAGTTCCCGTGACAGCGCAGCAAGCCGATCGGTACGCCGCGCGCCAAGAAACAGATTGGCGCCGGCTTGTGCAAGTTCTCGGGCCGTGGCTTCACCAATTCCGCTTGATGCGCCTGTGATGAGGATGGTCCTGTTGTGTAGCTGAGCCATGTTTCGTTCCTTTTGTCCGGTGCGATCAAGGTGCCAGAACCGATCTCCCGGCGTTAGCCCGATCATCCGAATTGCTTGCACGATTCTCCAAACCTTACGTAGTTTTGCTTGCGCGCTGATTCGCTATCGGCAACAAGATGCCCATGTCAGACACTCCGGACCTCGCTCGGATCATTGCCCGAAACACGCCGCAGGAGGGGGTGTTCCAGACACTTGTGCCGGGGCTATCGCTGATCCGGGCGGATGATCCGGGCATGCCCATGCCGACAGTCTACGAGCCGTCGCTTTGCATTATCGCCCAAGGCGCCAAGACCGTGTCGCTCGGCGCGCAGACGCTGCACTACGATGACGCGCATTGCCTCGTGGCTGGCGTGGATCTTGCGCTGATCGGGCAGGTCACCGCTGCCTCACCCGATCATCCGTACCTTTGCTGTAAGATCGATATCGACCAGACTGTGCTGGCCGATCTGATCACGGCCGATGGCAACGCGTTGCCGCCGGGCAATCCACCGCCGCTGGCGGTGCACCCTATCGGGCCTGAACTGCTCGATGCCTCGACCCGCTTGCTGCGCCTGCTTGACCGGCCTCATTCGATCCCGGTTCTCGCGCCGCTGGTGCAACGGGAAATCCTCTACCATCTCCTCAATGGACCTCAGGGTGCCATGCTTCGCCATGCCGCCTCGGGCGACTGCCATCTGGGACAGGTGAGCCGCGCTATCGGCTGGATCCGTCACCATTCGCACGAGCAGCTTCGCATCCGTGACGTTGCCGGTGCGGCGCGGATGAGCATCTCCTCGCTGCACCATCACTTCAAGAGAATCACCGGTCTGACACCACTTCAGTTTCAAAAGCAGTTGAGATTGCAGGCAGCGCGCCAGATGATGATAGCCGAGGGAATAAATGCTGGTTCTGCCGGATTTGCGGTGGGCTATGACAGCCCATCGCAGTTCAGCCGAGAGTACCGCCGGCTTTTCGGTGCTCCGCCGCGTGCCGATATCAGCGGGCTCAACTGATCACGTCTCAGCCAGAGACTGCCTCCCGTGCCTTTCGATCAAGACGGCCCAGCGCGCCCGCTGGCCCCGCAAAGGCGGCACTGGCATCGTCCCAGGCTTGGTCGTCTTCGATCAGGGCCGAACGCAGATACGCCCAGACCATTCGGCAGGTGAGCTCGAGCCGGTCGGGATCTTCATCATCGGTCTCCTTCGCATCATAACCGGCGATACCGCCGAGGCCATGCCTGCCGCCGGCAATCGTCAGCAGCGCATCGGCACCCGGACCCAGATGGTAGGGGTCGGCGTGCCAGTCGGCACCGCGGACGGTCAAGTGAGGGCTGACGTCCATATCACCGAAGACGACAAGGGTGCGGGTTGCCAGATGTGCAAAGTCGGGAGAAAAAGCCGGGCCATAACTCTTGCCGTTTTCGCTGAGATTGTCGCCGCCGGCGCCGGGCGATGCAAGCAGCACTCCGGCTTTGATCCGTGGCTCGCGCAGATCGATCTCGGCTCCTTCAATCGTGACCCGCATGCCAAGCAGCAAAGCAACCGTATGGCCACCAAGCGAATGGCCAACGGCGCCGATCCGTTCGTGATCCAGCCGCCCTTTCAAAAAGGGCAACGCCGTTTCAATGGCGCCCAGTTCATCCAGAATGGCGGTCATTTCCTCGGTACGCTCGCGCCAGAACACAGGGGCGCCGGACATGTCGCGAGGCAGTCCGCCAACCTTGCTGTTGGCATGGGTGGGCTTGATCACCACGAAGCCGCGCTCGGCAAGAAAGTTCGCAATCGGCCCATAGCCGTCTTTCGAAGGGATATAGAGCGAGGGGCCGTGACCATGTGACAGAAGCACGATCGGCAACGCGTCGCCCTGGACAGGTGCCGTGACGCGAAGCTGCAACGGTTGCGGGCGCCCGGGCATCGCTAACGATATCGGGCTGAAGGAAGCGGCCAGGGTCGCCTCCGGCGTCGGAATGAGCCGGGCAAGGCCGATCAGATTGTTCATTGCATTTTTTCCTTTTGCCGGAGCGTGCTCCAGGTTTTTTCGGGCCGGCCCGGGGACTGGCCGACCGTTCCGCCAGCGCCCGGTGACATCGGGATGTGTTCAGGCGTGGCGAAGCAGGCTTATGAATGCGGAGGCTTGCTCACCAGTTCAGGCCCGGCTCGCTCTGGCCGCGTGTCCATTCTCTTGGCAATCAGAGCTGGATCCGTATGGCCAGGCGCCGAACGCCGCTTTGGCCAGGCGTGACAGGGCGCGGCCATAGGCGCGGCCGGCTTCGGCAAGGTCATCGGCGGGTAAGCCATCTGCATCAAACACGAGAAAGGGATCTCGCCAGTCCATTTCAAAGCGGTTCGCAGAGGCTTGCAAGGGCGCCAGAAGCTCGGCGACGGTGAAGCGGTTGCGCCCTTCCGGCCGGTATGTGGACTCCTCGGCCCCCATTGTCGCAGCGACCATGAGAGGTTTGCCGGCAAGACCGGCGCCTTCAGTGTCCCCGTAGATGTACGCCATCCGGGTGAGGACGATGTCCTGCCACTGTTTCATCAATGCGGGGGTCGAGTACCATTGCATCGGAAACTGAAGTACGATGCGGTCGGCGCGCAGGAGCCTGGCTGCTTCTCGCTCACTGTCGCGCTCCATCTCGATCCCTGCCGGGTACAGGGCGGCCATGTCGGCAATTTCGACATGACGCAGGCCAGCTGCCGCTCGTGCCAGCGCTGCGTTGGCCGTTGATCGCTCGATATTCGGATGAAAGAGCAGGATCTGTGTGACTGTCTGCTCATCGTCTTCATGCATTGCTCGAAACTCGCCTTGCGTCTGTTGCTCTGCAGGACGGCAACCTCACAACAAGTGCGGCATATGGCCAACCGCAATCGATCCTTCCAATCGATATTGATTCTATCCTATTATCGAGAGCATGAATTTACGGTCGGTAGATATGAACCTGCTCGTGCTCCTCGATGTCCTGCTGGAGGAGCACCACGTCGGGCGCGCGGCCGAGCGCGTTGGTCTGTCGCAGCCGGCAATGTCTGCAGCGCTCCAGCGATGCCGCCACCTTTTTCGCGACCAGCTTCTGGAGCGAAGCCGTGGAACGATGCGCCCCACACCAAAAGCCGACAGTCTGCGGCAGCCGCTGAAGGAACTGCTCGCGGCAGCGACAACGATCATCGCAACTCCTGTAGTGCCGATTGACGAGCTCAAGGCCACACTCAGACTGACGATGGCCGATCTCTCCGCATTGCTTGTCCTTGAGCCCCTGCTCGCCGATCTCGCCCTGTCCGCCCCCGGCATAAACATCGTCCTGCAGCCGTGGACGGGGGCGGCGCACGCCAGACGTGCACTGAAGGACGGCTCAACCGACATTGCCGTCTCGGTGTTCGAGACCGGCGACGACGATCTCTTCTGCGCGCCTGTGACGGAAGAGGCCTATGTGGTCGCCATGCGCGATGATCATCCTGCGGCGCACGGTTTCACGCTCGAGAAGTGGATGTCGTTTCCCCACATCGTCGTCTCGGGCCGGGGCGATGCGCGCACATCACTCGACAGCGAACTTGCCGCGCGTGGGCTCAGGCGGCGCATTGGCGTGGTGGTTCCGACCTTTGGCATGGTGATACCGCTCCTGCGGTGCACGCCCATGATCGCCATGGCGCCGGAAAAACTGGTGAGCCGCACACCCGGTCTCTCGGTCTTCAGGCCACCTGTTGCTGTCCCGAATATCAGCCTTTCACTGGCATGGCTCCGGCGCCGCGAGAGCGATCCCGCGCTGCGCCATGTGGCCGACCGGCTCGCTGCCCATCTCCATTGATCGACCCGATCTGTGCCCGGGATCGACCACCCGCCCCGCTTTCCCCCATGTCGTCGCAAAACCTGCAGTACGCAATGTTCACGCAATCTGCGCCTCTCAGTTGAGCCCGAACCGCATCTCGCGACTGTCGTCCGACCGCCGCGACAAGGATGCGTCAACTGAAAGGATCAATGATGCCCCCCTATCTGTACGAGAATATCCTGCGACCTGTCCGTAGCCTGGGCCTGGCTGCCTTGCTGGGCGCCTCTCTCGCTGCCTGCAACGCCAATGGCGGTGATCTGAGGAGTGCCGCGAGAGCCAACCTTGCCAGCGAGACGGCTCTCAACGCCCAGATCATTTCCGACCGGGCGCGGGCCCAGCGCTGCGACCGCGACCCGAGCCGACGGGAGTGCCCCCGCTTTGATCGGGAGCAGGCGGAGCGCGACCGTGCCTGGCGCTGCGACCGTGACCCGAGCCACCGCGAATGTCGTCGCCGCTAAGGGCAGACATCTCGGCTGTTGTGCAAGCCAGGGCCAGTGAATTCGCTCATCGCGCACACCGGTGCGAGGCCGGAGGGGGCGGTTTGCCCCGTTCCCTCCGGTTCACTCCGCCGGTGCGCGCAACGTTTGACCGGTACTAAAGACGTCTCGCAGGCCATTTATTTCGCGGCGGAGCGTGGCGGATTGGGTCCAGCTCAAAATGGTCGACAACGAGTTGCAGGTCGCGGGTTCGGCGCTTTCCTGACTTCAGCCACGCCACTGGGCATTTCCAAAGAGGCAAAGCCTAAGCCCTGCCTTTCGCCTCGGGCGTATCTCGCCCTGAGTGTCCGCCACGCAGTTCAACCCTCACGATCGCGCCGCCTCCTGGCGCATCGAGGATGTCCACCCGGCCGTCATGGCGAGCGATCACCTCTTTCACGAGACTGAGACCCAGCCCGCTGCCGGCAGCAGAGGGCCGCAGCCGGTAGAACGGTTCGAAGATGCGTTCGCGCTCGTCCGGCGGGATCCCGGGGCCGTCATCCTCGACTTCGAACCCGACGTCCCGCACACGAACGATGATATGCTGTCCGCCATGCTGCGCCGCGTTCTGTACGAGGTTCATCACCACACGCTCAATTGCCGCAGGATCCCCCAGCACCGGTTGGTTTGCGGCGACCTCCACCGCGACCGTCTTACCTCTGGCGATCATGAGCGGAGCGAGGTCCGCAACCGTGTTGCGTATGAGCGCTGCGATATCGATACGATCGCAGCGCTCGTCATTCTCCATGCGCTGAAGGTCCAGCAACTGCTCCGCCAGCGTCGCGAGGCGCTGGATATCGCCCGCGAGCGAACGCGTCTCGGAGTTCTCGGAGCTTTCCACCTTGCTGCGCAACACTGCGACCGGCGTGCGCAGTTCATGCGCTGCCAGGCCCAAAAAGCGCCGTTGGCGCTCATGATCCTCGTCAAGCCGTCGCAAGGCTGCGTTGAATGCACTCACCAATGGCGCAACTTCACGAGGGGCCTCATCTTCGCTCAGAGAACGCCCGCGCGCATGCGCATCAATCGCCTCCGCCTCGCGGGCGATGCGATGAACCCCTGCAAGTGACCGCCGCACTATCCATGGCGTCACCAGAAGCGAGGTCAGCGCCAGCACCACGAAAATCGGCAGGACAATGACGTTTGAAGCGAGGATCACTGTCAGGTTCAGATCCGAAAGGGCACCGTGCCCAAGGATCGTGAGTACTCCGATATCGGTCGTCTGCCTTCTGACAACGGCAGCAAGTTTGTAGGGCGGGTTTCGATCGCGCAACTGAGCGAAGGACAGATCGCTCAGTCGTCCGATGAGGGAATCATAATGCCGCGGAACGGGTCCGAAGCTGACACTGCGACCGGTATCGTCCTCCGCCAGGAACCATAACTGTGGCGTCTCGGCGCGCAGTTGGGCCAGTTCAGGGGTCATTTCGACCGCAAGCTGCCCGTTCTCATCGCGCTCGATCGCGCGGGCTATGACCGGGATGATCTGCTCGTCCGTGTAGGGGCCGCCGCTGTCGAAGCGGATCGCTATCGCAATGATGATGGCGAAAGAGATAGTGAGGATCGCAAAGTTGACGGCGAGGGGGTAAATGATCAGTGGGCGCCTGAGAGATGAAGGCCGTGTCATGCTGCCTCCCGCAGCAGATAGCCGACACCTCTGATCGCGTGGATTTCGACTTCCGCTCCCGATTTCGTCAATTTCTTCCGCAGTCGCGAGATATGCGAGTCCAACGTGTTGGACTGGACCTCGTCATCAAACCCGAACACGGCCTGCTCGAGCGTTTCGCGCAGCACTGTCCTGCCGCGCCGTTTCATCAGTGCGGCAAGGACGCGCAGTTCGCGGCGAGGAAGGTCGAGGCGCCCCCCTTTTACCTCGACCTCCTCGTTCGCGAGATCGAAGACCACGGACCCCGCCCGGATCTCGGCACCCTCCAGCTCTGCCGGGCGCCGGCGAACAGCCCGGATGCGCGCAAGCATCTCGTCCATCGCGAACGGCTTGACCAGATAGTCGTCCGCTCCCTCGTCAAGCCCGGCCACACGGTCAGCAATCTCGCCGCACGCGCTCAAAACGATGATGCGGATACCGGGATTGCGGGCCCGCAAGGCAGGGACGAGCGACAATCCCTCACCATCCGGCAGTTTTCTGTCCAGCAATGCCAGATCAAATCCGGCGATCTGACTGGCCTCTTTGGCGGTCGACAACCGATCGACATGATCGACGACAAATCGCTCCTTTCTGAGGACCGCACATACCGATTCGGCAAGTCGCGGCTCGTCCTCGATCAGCAAGATTCTCACAGCGTTTCCCATTGCATCAACGAGCGGCAAATGCGCTCAACGAATTGCGTTCAACCATCGGTTCGGGTCATGCACTCGAGCGGACCTTGCCGCGCGCAGACCTGTGTTGGCTCTGATCAGCGGAGTGGTCTCGCCGCCATACGCGGCCATCTGGCGATCCCGATCTGGCCAGAGCCTGAATGACGGGTGAGCACGCTTTATCCGGTGCAGGAAAATGGCTCGCCAGCGTCCCGGCAAGCACTCGGAACGAGCCTCCCGGCACCAGAGAGTGTTCCGGTGCCGAAACAAGCGGTCGCGATCGGCTCCAGACTCGGTTGACCATAGAGCATACAGATCGTATATGATTCGTATATAAATGGAGACAAGCGTGGGTATAGTAAAAATCGATGACGCACTGCACGAAGAGGTGCGGCGGGCCAGCGCCGTGATGTGCCGGTCGATCAACGCGCAAGCCGAATTCTGGATGAAGATCGGCAGGCTCGCCGAAGCCAACCCAGCACTTTCCTTCAATGATATCATCAGTCGTGAGCTGGCGAGCGTTCAGGTGTCCGAATTAGACGAGCGCGCGGCGGCCTGACATGGTCAAGACACCTGACGAACTTGCGCTGATGCGTATTTCAGGGCGCTTGCTGGCGTCAGTGTTCGAGATGCTCGACGGTCTCGATCTGACGGGCATGTCCACACTCGAAGTCAATAATCTGGTCGAGCGATATATCACTGTCGACCTCGCCTCCCGCCCGGCCAGCAAGGGCCAGTACGGTTTTGCTTTCGTGCTGAACTGCTCGCTCAACGATGTCGTCTGTCATGGCGTGCCCGATGCGAATGAGATCATTCGTGACGGCGACATCATCAACCTGGACATCACGCTGGAAAAGAACGGCTATATTGCCGATTCAAGCAAGACTTGGGTCGTCGGAAATGCCTCGGGGGCTGCCAGACGGCTCGTCCGCATAGCCAATGAGGCCATGTGGGCGGGCATCCGTCAGGTGCGCCCCGGCGCCAGCCTCGGCGACATTGGCTTCGCTATCGAAAGACATGCGAAGCGAAACAGATGTTCGGTTGTCAGGGATTATTGCGGGCACGGAATTGGCCGCGAGATGCACGAGGAACCGCAGGTGCTCAATTTCGGCCGCCCAAACAGCGGGCTCAGGCTGCGCGAAGGCATGGTGTTCACAATAGAGCCCATGATCAATGCCGGGCGGCGGCAGGTGGTCACCGACAGCGATGGCTGGACTGTCAGAACAAGTGACGGTCGCCTCTCTGCCCAGTTCGAACACACCGTGGCAGTAACGGCGGACGGGGTCGAGGTGCTCACGCTGAGGGAAGGTGAAGCCACTCTGACGTGAGCAACACACCGCACGGCAGATTGGTGGTGACTGCCCTCTGCCCGCAAACAGGCCCTGTCGCACCGCGGCGCCGTACAGGTGCCGATACCGTGGTCGCAAGGCGATCTGACAATGTCCGACACGCCGTGATGGCTTTCCCCGAGGCGCCATGTTCACGCAACATTGAGGACGCACAAACGACCATTGAGAAATGACTCAGGCGTCTTCCGGTTTGCCGATCAGGCCAGTCGCCTCGACGGGCGTAAACTGGTCGCGAGCGCACGCAAACTTTTCGGCAGACTGCCGGTCGTTGTTTCGACGACCCCGGCCGAGGGTTGGAAAGCGACGCTGCGGTAGCGCATGGCGTCGCTTGGTAGCTGCGTCGGATGCATGAAAGGGAACGAGAAAATGTCCGGACGAGGTGAGAGCTGGCTAACGCGACCCGATAAGGCCGTCGAAGCGAGCGGAGTGCCTGAGGGCGTTGAGTACCATCGTATCTACGCAGGTGAAGGACGACGCCTTAACCGCGGAGTTGCCGCGATCGTCCTGCTCCTGGCAGGCCTGATCATCTTTGCGCAGGCGTGCCTCGCAATGGCTGCTGCAATCGACACTCACATCCTTGGACGCACAGGCTTTACCCCTGTGCAGTTCGCTGCCGGGGCGATCTCGCTCGCCCTTCTCATTCCGTACAGCATGCTGCTCCAGCGCTGGCTCTATGGAGTCCCCGCGCGCTCATTGCACTCGGTGGCAGGCTGCTTCCGGTTCGGCGTTTTTGGTCGCGCGTTGCTCGTCTTTGGTCCTCTTGTTCTCGTCGCCATGTCTGTCGGGCCAATGGTTCCTGACGACAGGATCCCGTGGAGCACAGGCGACCTCGTCGCATTCTTCGTCATCGGCATGACGCTTATCCCGCTCGCCGCCGCTGGCGAGGAATACGGGGTGCGCGGCCTGATGTTTCGCGTTATCGGTAGCTGGACACGACGCTCCCTGCCCGGTGCAATCCTCGGCATCGCCCTTACGACCGTTCTTTTCTCCCTCTTTCACGGCACGCTCGACCCTTACATCCTGGGCTCCTACCTTGTGTTGTTCGGAGCGATGGCGACCATTACGTGGAGGACGGGAGGCCTTGAGGTGGCCGTCGTGCTGCACGCTGTCTACAACGTCAGCGCCCTCGTCCTGGCAACAACGCTCCACCTCGACGTTGGAGGCGATCTCGGCAGCCGCGGCGAGATTGTCGGCACGCCCGCCAACCTGGTGCCAAGCGCAGCGCTCGCGATCATTACCGCAGGTATCTGTTGGACGACACGCAAGTCGGGGCCCCTCGTGCACGCCAGAGATTTCGAGTGAACAATCTGAATGATCGGGTTTTGCAGTTGTCTGACGCCCCCGAAGATTACCGGTTGCGGTGACTGACGATCGGACCGTCCCGCAAACATTTGGAGCATATGATGTCAAAAAGCCGAAATGCCGCCGAACAGCCAGGTGTGAAGGTCGGGGAGCGCATTATCCCCGTGCCCGCTTCCATCAGTCCCGAAGCGCAAGAGCGGCTGCGCGCCGCTGTCGGACCGGATGGCACTCCGCTTAACGCTCTGTATGCCATGCCGAGCGCAAATGATCCCGAAGCCTGGCGCCGCATGAAACATGCTGCCGACTCCCATTATGCCGCTGCGATCAGGGATCGCGGCCAATCAGGAGCGGTCGAGGTCGAAACAACCCAGATCGGGTGTGCGACGGTGCATATCGCGACACCGTCCGAGGAAGCCTTCGACAATTGCGTCTACCTTGACCTGCATGGCGGTGCCTTTGTGTTCGGCAGCGGAGAAGCCTGCCGCGAGAGCGCACGCAGCCAGGCAATCGCGCACGGGATGTGCTGCTACGGTATCGACTATCGCACACCGCCCGACCATCCTTTCCCGGCGGCCCTTGATGATTGTCTCGCAGTCTATGAAAGCGCAGTCGCGCGGTATGGCGCGCATAGGGTCGTGATCGGCGGCCGATCCGCAGGTGGAAACCTGGCGCTGGCGACGGTTCTGCGTGCGCATGACGAGGGCAAGGCGATGCCTGCAGGGCTGGTGCTGCTTTCGCCGGAGATCGATCTGACGGAATCCGGCGACAGCTTCAACGTGAACAGCACCGTGGACGTCGTTCTGCCAAACCCTCTGATGCCGGCAAACCTGCTGTATGCGCATGGCGCGGATCTGGCCCACCCTTACCTTTCCCCGCTCTTTGCCGAGTTTTTTGATGGCTTCCCGACGACGTTCATCCAGAGCGGGACCCGCGACCTGTTTCTGTCGAACGCCGTGCGGTTGCACAGATCCTTGCGGCGCTCGGGCATATCCGCTGACCTGCATGTGTTCGAGGCTATGCCGCATGGCGGCTTTGGCGGGACGCCGGAGGATGCCGAACTGCTGGACGAGGTGGTGCGCTTTGTCCGACATTCCCTGCGTCGATAGAGCTCTTGCTGCAAGTCCTGCTTTCCGCGGCGGCATTGCGCCTGTTCAACGAAAGGCCGGTGGACACATCGCTGGCAAGCCGGAGGCAAGCCTTACAACCGGCTGCCGATACGCTGGCAGCGCCGCGCTTGGCCGCCTGGCAATCGATGGATGCCCTTGACCCGGCGCCTTGCAGCAAGTTGGCAATGGCACCCCATAGCGCCCTCATTCAAAGGCTGCCGGAGCAGTCGCATACATCGCTCGGCTTGGGCCGGCCCGTTCAGCTTTGATCAGGAACACGGGCAACCATCTCGATCTCGATCCTGAGTTCGGGTGAGAACAGGGCGTTTACACCGATGCCGGTCATTGCCGGCATCGTATCGCCGAGAAAGGCAACAAGCGGCTCAAACACCTCTGCAGCCTTATCCGGTGTCCAGTCGACAATATAGGCGCGCAGGCTGACGATGTCGGAAGGCGATGCCCCAATGCTCTCAAGGCACAGCCTGAGGTTCCGGCAAACGATATCGGTCTGTTCTCTGAGCGAAGCAGGCACGTGATCAGTGCCTTTTTGTGCGGCGATCTGGCCCGAGAAGATGGCCAGCCGTCCGGTCTCGATCAGTGTCCCTTGCGAATGATGGTTTCCAGTGGCGTCCCAAAGCGCCGGCGGATTGAGGCGTACTAGAGGTCTGGTCATGTCGATTTGCTCCTCGTCAGGCCACATGGCCCATGCCATGTCACCCGCCCCGATTAGCCGCTCGCGCCGTGAACGGATGTCCGCTCAACTGTGACCGATCGGCACGGATCACCGCTGCTTTTGAGTTCCACATCAGTAGACACATGGCAGCAGCAGCGGCAGGATCACGAGAGGTGAAGGATGGATTGTGATGACCGATATCAGTAGCGCGGAACGCGGATTGTGACCGCACGCAGCCTCAACGAGATCGTCATCTTCATGGCGGTGGCTGATGCGGGAAGCTTCGCCCGTGGCGGCCGGACGATGGGCCTCACCGGGTCGGCCGCCAGCAAGGCTGTCGCCCGTCTCGAGGCCCGGCTCGGTGTCAGACTGCTGCATCGTAACTCCCGCGCTGTAAGCCTCACATCAGAAGGCGAGCGATTCCGCGAGAGCGGAAGGGCCATCCTCGAAGCCATGGACGAGGCTGAAGCGAGCATCGCCGTTCCGGACGGCAAGCCGCGGGGACTGCTGCGCCTGAGTGTTCCGGACGCCTTTGGCCGGCGCGTGATCATGCCGCTGGTAGGCGAGTATCTTGAACGCTGGCCCGATGTCCGCATCGATATCGATTTCTCCGACCGTCCCGTCGATCTCGTGGAAGAAGGCTTCGATCTTGCCATTCGGATAGGAGGAGAAAGCGCGCCGGACGGTATCGTTTCGCGGGTCGTTGCCGAATATCCGGTGTGGATCTGTGCCGCCCCATCCTATCTCGAGCGCCGGGGCAATCCTCCACACGTGGAAGCTCTGAGCGGGCATGATTGCATCCTGTTTCGTTCCCGCACACGAACGCAGGAATGGTTTGACCATCCGGGCGGCGAACACGCCGACAAGGTGCTGGCCCACGGGCGGTTGCGCATGAACAGCGCAGAAGCAATCCGCATGGCTGCCCTTTCGGGCCTCGGGATCGCGCTGCTTCCAGCCTTCCTTGTCGATGACGATCTTTCAGCCGGGCACCTTGTCCGGCTTTTCCCTGAGCTCGGCGTCCAAACCGTGCGCATCCTTTGTCTCTATCCCAGCAGACGCCTCGTCGACCCGCGGGTCCGCACCTTCATCGACAATGTGAGTGCGGCCCTCACGCGTGCAACCTGAATCGGGGCATGCCGTGGTGCGGGAGAAAGGAGCGGGATCATATCAGTCCCTCAATCCGCGCTTGAAGAAATAATGAAAGACATAATGGGCGGGTGAGACGACCATGACAAGTTCCCAACCATCCGCACCGAATTCGTTCAGCTGATCGGCATTCAGGGTTTCGGTGACAAGTTTGTATTCCCATTGCACGGCGTAATCTCCACGTGTTGCGTTGACGGGATATGGTCTGCTGTCGGGGATGCGCATCGCTGCAAAACCCCAGCCGTGCCGGTTTTGCGCCGAACCGCGATCCGCGTCTGGCCGTACGCCAGAAACGATATGCCATGCTCTGGTGGCTCCGATTTCAGGCCCTTGCTAGGCACGCCCTCGCCTCTGGACCGACCGAGCGATATTTCCATTACGAGCGCGCGAACGGTGAGAGGCCGCTGGTTCGGGGCGAGCGAGGAGAATGGCTTCCGATTGTCGTCAATCGCGAGAGATATGCCGCGGAACACAGCGCGAGACGACTGAAGGCCCTGGCTAGCCTCGGTCATTGTGCAGCAGCCCGGAACGGGGCACTTCGCCAATCACAGGATGGAAATATGAAGAGATCACCGAAATCACGGCTCGGCGAGATCCTATCTGGATGCCTGGTCGCCGTCCTCATCGGGCTCGGCACCGTTGCCCTGACGAATGCCGATGCAATCGTTGCGAGCGGGGACGGAACATGGGGGATAACCCGGTCGGTTCTGGCGGTTCATGTCGTTCTGGTGGCCTTGCCCTTCATTGCCATTTCGATATTGCCCAACGCAGGCAGGGCTGCATGGCTGACAGCCGGCATCCTCACCGCAATCGTGTGGAGTCTGCCAAGTCTGGACCAGCTTGTGCGGAAGGGCGAAGGCGGGGCCAATATAGGGCTTGGAATCTTCATGCTGATTTCGCCCCTCTTCATACTGGGGGGCGCGCTGGCGGCCCGGGCTGCAGCAAGACGGCGCGGGCGGGCGAGCGGATAGCAGACGCCGCGGCCGCGCCTGTCCCAAGTTTTTTCAGGCCAAAGCGCTTTGACCCTTCAGAAAGCTTGCAAGACTATTCGCTGGCCGCCCCGTTATCCGCTCCACCTCCAGAGTGATCCGGTCCTCGGACCCTTGCGCGATTGCCTCGTCCATGCCGGCAAGCGTGAGGGCATAGGATCGGGGGATACCAGATCCGGCGTACCGGTCCGCCAACGCGTCCACCGTCAGACGGCAATGACGGACAGGTCTGCCGATTCTTGCGCTGATCGCATCTGCCACTTCGGCGTAGGTAAGGGCTTCCGGACCTGTCAACACATGCTCGCTGGAAGGAAGCGCGGAACTGGTCAGGGCCTCTACTGCAACGGCAGCGATATCGGCGGCATCGATGAACGGCACGCGTCCGTCCCCCGTCGCGGAGTACACGCACCCCTCATGAAGGATCGAATGCAAATGCTGGGTCGTGAAGTTCTGCATGAACCAGCTTGGGCGCAAGACCGTCCAGAGCGGCGCATGGGCGTCCAGCCAGGCATGAACCTCACCCATCATCGGCCCACCTGCCTCGAGCGAAGAAGCGCTCAGCAGCACCAGTCGTCCCGGGATCTGCAATACCGCCCGCTTGAGGAAGGGATGCATAGCGGACAGCTGTTCCGTCTGATCGGTCGGCGCAACAAGGTAGACCGCGCCAACGCCCTCGAGCGCAGGACCGTATGTCGTCGCGTCACCCCAATCGAACCGGACCTGGTTCGCTGACGATGGGTCGCGCGTGGCGACGCGCGCTTCGATCCCGCGCAGCGCAAGCTGGCTGGCGACCTGCTGACCTGTCTTCCCCGTGCCGCCGGTTACGAGAACCCGCTCATTCATGGCCGGCGCCTCCCCCCACAAGGGCATCGACGAACGCCGCGCCCTTTGTTGCACGGAGCACGGCGATCGGGTTCCAGTAATCGCGATAGAGAACAATGCGGCCGTTCTCGGTGCGGATCACTGAGATATAGCGCTGATCATAGGGCGCGCCTGTCGCCACCCCGCGACCGAAGCCCTCGAACTCGATGATGACCACGGCGGGATCGGTCGTGGGATGCACGGTCGGTTCGCCCATCCTGTCGAACGCGATGAGGCCGCCCAGCCCTTCAAGGTGGCGGGCGACGGCCTCTCGGCCATCGAGCCGATCAGGCAGGTCGGGCAGCGCATAGGGAAACTCCATCACGGCGTGTTCGTCCATCATGTCCGGGAACGACCTGGCGTCCCGGTCGATCCGGTCCCCGAGCGCCTTGCGAAGCATGGCCGAAAAGCTTTCAATATCTTCACTCATGATCTATCTCCAGTTGGTCGGAACGATTGCGTTCCGACCATATTTAGGGATCTGTGGATGGAACGCAACCGTTCCGACGATGTCGGAACCCGAATCCGCACTCTGAGCGGCGCAGCAGTCATGCGTGCTGACGTCACGGACGCGCTGACCCGCGCCTTTTTCCAGGAATGGGCCCGCACTGGCTATTCAGGGCTAAGCCTCGAGCGTGTTGCCCGCTCGGCTGGCGTCGGCAAGGCCGCACTCTATCGGCGCTGGCCCGAAAAATCGGTGATGGCAGGCGACCTTCTGTCGCGTGTCGGGTTGACGATCACCGATGTTGGCGATCAGGGGTCTCTCGAAGCCGATCTGAAGGCGTTGCTCTTCGCGCTTCGCCGGGTGCTCCGACACCCAAAGATGCGGCGGATCATTACGGACCTCCATGCCGAGATCGAGCGAACTCCAGCGCTCGAAACGGCCATACGGCCATTCCAGCGCGCACGACGCGAACGAATCAACGGATTGCTCGATCGAGCCATCGAGAGAGGCGAGCTCTCGCCATCCGTAGACCGCGAAACCGCGGCGGACCTTATCGCAGCTCCGCTATACTGGCGTTTGTCGGTCGTGGGTGGGCGATCTGACAAGGATCACATCGCACGCCTTGCCCGAATGCTCGCCTCTGCCCTGCGCGCAGACGATTGACGTGCCTCGACAAGCAGGGCTCCGCGCATGCCGGCATTGAGCTTCAACGGCGGTGGAACCCTTGGATGCGGATGTCGTTCCGCCGAAGTGAGGCTATCGACCTCTTTCCGTCACCGCCACCACATTGTCGCTGACGTTGCGGTCGACAAACGTGAGGTACGGATCGATACCGGCATAGGCTGGCTTGCTCGTCGTGATCATGCGGATGTTCTGTTGGCCTGAGCGGATCGGCAGGCGCTGCAATGATATCACCTTCTCGCGGGTGAATCCCCGATCGTCGGGATTGGCGCGGAATACGCCGATATCGAGTTGCTCGTTGAACGTTGCTTCACGCTCATTGCCCTTGCCATCGGCATAGGACTTTCCTGCTGCCACCGTGATGAGAGTTTCATAGCGGCCGTCCGGCATCTTTCGGACCGTCGCCTGGCTGACCCTGAGGTCATAGAGGGTGATACGGTAGAACAGGTCCCGGATAAGTTCGCGCTCGGCAGGCGTGCGGGCAATCGCAAGCAACCCATCCACCAGGTCGCTCGAACTGGCAAAAGGCGCAGGTTTGGACCGATACCGCTCTATCAGACTGCGCAACACCCCATTGACCCGGTCCTCGCCCAGACGATCCTGCAGAAGATACATGACCAGCGAGCCCTTATTGTAGTGAATGTATCCCTGCCTGTAGACTTTGGCGAGCGGCTGTTCCTCGGCTGCTTCCAGCCGGCGGCCCTGCAGATAGATATCCTGCTCGTATTTGAGGAACTGGCGGATCTGATCGGCCCCCAAGTTCTTCTTCATCACCATCAGCGCCGAATACTGCGCCAATGTCTCGGTAAGAACCTCGGCTCCCTGCATGTCCGCGGGCATCACTTGGTGGAACCAGTACTGGTGCGCCAGTTCGTGCGCGGTGAGGTAGGCGAGGAAATCGAGCCGATGTGGATCGCGGAAATCCATGATGAAGCCGACTTTTTCGGAGTAGCCCACCGTCCCGGGTGCAGAGTTCGCGCCACCACCGTAATCGGGCCGTTCGATGATGCGCGCGTAGCCATATTGGTAGGGACCGAAATTATCGCGATAGTAATTGAGCGAGTCGACCATCGCGTTCAGCATCCGGTCAATGTTCATCGCATGTTCGGGGTGATAATAAACGCTGGCACGGACGCCGCGACCGGCATCGACAGATTTCTGCGCGTAGCGACCGGCCTGGATCGTGATGAAGTTCAGCGATGGGATGGGAGATACGAACCTCGCTGTCCGACGGCCGTTGGCGACAGTCTCGGATACCCGCGCCCCTGTCACCACCAGTGTCTGGTCTGCATCCGTTGTGACCGTAATGTCCGTGTTCACGCGATCGACGCTCGCGAAGTTCCTGTTGCGGGCCGCTGGATCGCCGAGCCTGGGCGCTGTCTTTCCGGCTGACAGGCCGTATTTGCGCCGCTGCTTGTTGCCTTGCAGGAAATTGGCACCGCTCATCCCGAGCGCCGGTGCGAAGGCGAAATTGGTCAGATACGCCCCGTTGGCCGCAGGCTGCGCATCGAATTCATACGCCTGAAGGTTTGAAGGCAGCGCATATAGCCCGCGCTTCTCCTGCACGGTTCTGAAGGTCAGCGTCCCCTGGTCGCCCGGCTGCAAAGGCTTGGCAAATCGGTAGATGCGGTGGAGATTTTCCTTGTCGTCGCTCACCAGCGTTGCGCCGGGCACGTGTATCGCCTCGACACGCAAGGTCGGGGCGGGGATGCGAACGTGGAGCAGTTCGATCGGTCTGGTTGTCGCGTTGCTGAAACGATAGCGTCCGTCAAACTGTGCCCATCGCCGGGAAGGCCTCAATTCCACATCGAGCCTGACATCCGTGAGCGTCGGCTCCGGTCGCCCCAGATAGCGCGCATACGCCTTCTCATACCGCGCCGTGCGCATGTCTTCGGCATCGCCGCCTGCCCAATAATGGTTGGCGATGTTCATGTTGTAATAGAGATAGCTGCCCATCCCCGCGGTTATCGCCAGCGCGAGGGCCATGATTGCGAGGGGCATGCCGCGCAATCTCGCGGGCAGCGTGCGCCACTGCCCGGCAAGCGTCACGGCGGTACCACGACGCCACATCAGATGACCGATGATGACGAGAATTGCGGCAAAGGCGGTCCAATAGAACCGCAGCGCCCAGGCGGTGGCGCCGCCGTAGTCATCGCCATTCATGTCCGATAGCGGGTTTGAGGCTTCGGCGTAATTGAGCAGCGGGTGGCTGAGGCCCAGACCGGCGAAAACGATCGTCGATACGAGGTACAGCAGCATGATGCCCCAGCCGACGAACTTGTTCGGGCTGACAGCCTGGGCCACGATCGACAGAACAGACAGATGGATGACATAAAAGATGTTGGGCGCGGCGAACCACGCCAACCACTGGCCAAGTTCGATATCGGCGACCCCGCGCACCAGCTGAAACGCTATCGATTGGACGAGCACCACCCCGACGCTGAGCGCGATCAGGACACCTGCCACCCCGCAAAGCTTGGAGACCAGAAAAACCCAATTGGGGACCGCTGTCGCGTCGATGATCTCGTTGATCCGGCGCTCGCGTTCACGCCATACGACTTCCCCTGCAAAATAGATCGCCATCAGAACCGTGATCAGGGCCGAAGCACCCCGAACCGTTTCGACCAGCACAAACGTCCGCGGCCAGGGAGGCACATTGTAGAAGCGGCCGGCAAGCGTCAGCGTGAGCAGCAGGTTGATTGATCCGACCAGTGCAAGCACCCAGAAGGCTGGGCTTTTGAAGACGAGCTTCATTTCCAGCAGGGTGCGCGTGCGCAGCTGATGCCATACTCCGCGCTCGGGCATGCTGTCCGGAAGCTGCCGGACGACCAGGGGACTGACGGCGGCCAGCTTCGCCTCGCGCGCCGCCTGACGCCGGGCGCCGCGCGGCGACGTGCCGCGTTCGGCGAAGCGGAAGTGCCAGACGGCGATGATGACCAGCGCAATCGACAAGGCCATCCACACCAGGCGGTGGCTGAGCAGCATCCAGGTCAGTTCCAGTGACTGCGTGTTCGCCTGGATCGGGGTCAGGTAGCGGATGCCCAGGCCATATGCGATCGTGCCGAATGGCTCAAAATAGGCCGCAAGCGACACATCGGGCCATTTCCGCAGCATGGCCGTGAGTGCAAAATAGGCAAACATGCACACGATCACCGCGAGATAGCTGTAGGTGACCGAACGGGTCCAGATCGCGACCGCAAAGAAGATCGCCGAGGTGATCAGCAGGTTGGGCAGAGCAATGACGAGGAAGGCAAACGCATAATCCTGCAGCCGGTTGGGGCCGATCAACTCCGGATCAACCCATGGCATCCAAGTGCCAATCCAGATCGCTGCCGGCACCGCCAGAAACGCCACCGCAGCGCCGAGAAACGCGCCGCTGAACCGACCCAGCATATAGGAAAGCTTGTTGACTTTGGTTGAGCGGATGATCCCGCCAAAGCCGGTCTCGTCGTCGCGCACGACCACGTTGGCGACGAAGGCGGTGGTCACGAACATGAAGAACAGCGACATTGTCAGCATGATCTGGGCGATCGCGGTCGGCGCATTGGTGAAGATATTGCCGCCGCTGCCGAGGCGGATCGATTCAACCGTCGTTGCGCCGAAGGTCAGCAGGAAGAACAGGACGGTGGCAACCCAGAACACCGGGTTGCGGAACTGGTAACGCAGCTCGAAGCGCGCGATCGTACCGAACATCAACGTGCCCCTCAAACGGCTGGTTGCGCGGAGGCGCGGCGGATTTGCGTCAAGGTCGACAGGTAAACGTCTTCCAGCCCGCCCTCGACAGGCGCAAAGCCGTTGCCGGGGTCCGTTTCAGACAGAATGTGGATGATGGTTCGGCCTGCAAACAGCCGGGTCGAGATGACCTCATAGCCAAGCTTGACGTCGTCGAGCCTGTCGCGCTCGATCGTCTTGGCCCAGATGGTGCCGCGGCTGCGCGCGATCAGATCACCGGGCGCGCCCTCAAGCTGGATGCGCCCCGCCGCAAGCACCGCCATGCGCGGGCACAGATCGGCGACATCCTCGACAATGTGAGTGGACAGGATGATCACGACGTTCTCGCCGATTTCCACCAGCAGATTATAGAAGCGGTTGCGCTCTTCCGGATCGAGACCAGCGGTCGGCTCGTCGACAATGATCAGTTCGGGGTTGCCGATCAACGCCTGCGCGATCCCGAAGCGCTGGCGCATTCCGCCTGAAAATCCCGCGATCGCCTTGGTGCGGACACCCCATAAGTTGGTCTGGACCAGCAAGGATTCCACTGTCGCGCGCCGGTCAGCGGCCGAGATGACGCCCTTGAGCGACGCCATGTGATCGAGCATGTCGTAAGCGGAAACGCGGGGATACACCCCGAAATCCTGCGGCAGATAGCCCAAAGTCGCCCTGAGACGGCCTGGCTCGGCCAGCACGTCGATATCGCCGAACCTGATCGCGCCGGCGGTCGGTGTCTGCAGCGTCGCGATGGTCCGCATCAGCGAGGATTTTCCAGCACCATTTGGTCCCAGTAGCCCGAACATTCCCTTGCCGATCGAGATTGTGACCCCATCGAGTGCACGCATTCCGTTTGGATAAACATGCTCAACGCCATTCAAATGCAGCAATATTGCCTCCTGGAAATTCTCTTTGCTGCCCATCGTCATGGATGACGCCGCAATATGCCCGCAGCACATCGCGAAGAAGCTGCGTTTCGCCCGCACACAATTCACAGGACCAGCCTTTGCCAGCGAACCTGGCGCCTTCCTCAGCGCCAGAGAGGTCGCTCCGCCGGTCAACCACGGCCCCGGGCTAGGTTGGGCTGAGCGCGTCGAACCAGCGTTTCTGTTTTGCCATCGCGACAGAGTTTCGGAGAAAGCCAGCGACGGCGCAAATCACTAATCTTATCGCTCAAGGGTAGTTATTCTCATGCTGGAACGGTGGGCTGGCTGAATTCGGTCAGCGGCATGATCGACCTGTGCCGTCGAAATCTCTGCTGTCGATGTCATCGCGCGGCCAGGCCTATAGAAAAGCTCAGGCTTAGCCTGAGACATTCAGGTTTGTATTGGCCGCCCGATCATCCGAAACCAGGTGCCCATTGCTGTGTTTCCAAGGGGCTTCCTATGACCTTCGATGACTTCGACTGCCTCAACCGTCGCGACCTGATCCAAACCGGCGCACTGCTGGGCGCCGGCATTGCCCTGGCTCAACCGCTACCCCTTCTGGCGCAATCGGGCGCATTATCGGATGTGCGCGCTGCGGCGCTGGCAGGCAAGGATACGGCCATCAAGCGCATCCGCGACTGGATAGCACTGCCATCGATCGCTGCCGAAAACCTGAACATGCCCGAGGGCGCCGCCTATTTCGCCGGACTGGCGAGGGATGCAGGATTCACCGATGTCGAGATCATCCCGACAGACGGGCATCCGGGCGTGTTTGGCAAGATCGACGTGGGGGCGCCACGCACCTTGGGTCTCTATTTCATGTATGACGTCAAGCAATTCACTCCCGCCGAATGGTCCTCTCCCCCGCTTGAGGGCAGGCTTGTCGAGCGAAAGGGGCTTGGCACCACGATGGTCGGCAGGGGGTCGGCCAATCACAAGGGCCCCGAGGCGACGTTTCTCTCCGCTCTGCATGCCATCCGGGCGGCTGGGCGCACCTTGCCGGTCAATCTCGTCCTCATTTGCGAAGGCGAGGAGGAGATCGGCTCTCCCAATTTCCGCCAGCTCGTCACAACGCCCCGTGTGCTCGCCGCGCTGCGGTCGTGCGACGGCGTCTTCATGCCCACCACCATGCAGGGGCTGGAGGGAAATGCCGCAGTCGAACTGGGCGCGAAGGGTATCATCGAGCTGGAGTTGATCGCCAGTGGCAACAAATGGGGCCGAGGACCGAAGAACGACATTCACTCCAGCCTGAAGGCCATAGTCGATTCTCCGGTATGGCGACTGGTGCAGGCCCTGCAGACACTGGTTACGCCTGACGGCAATACCCCTGCGATCGAAGGCTGGTTCGAGAATGTCCGCCTGCTAACCGAGCGCGAGAAATCCCTGATCACACAAGCGATATCGCCCGTGACCGAAGGGCAGATGAAAGATGCCTTTGGTATCACCCATTGGATCGACGACCTCCCCTTCCCGGATGCGCTTATCCGGCTGGCCCAGGCGCCGACCGTCAATATCGAAGGGCTGGTCGCGGGCCACACCGGTCCCGGCGGCATGACCATCCTGCCCAACCGTGCGGTTGCCAAGCTCGATTTCCGGCTGGTGCCCAATCAGACGCGCGCCGAGGCCGTTCAGAAGCTGCGCGCGCATCTCGACAAGCAAGGCTTTGCCGATGTCGAGATGAAGGTGAGTGGCGGTTACGATCCCACCGAAACCGACGAGAACAGCCGCCTCATCCGCACTGCGATGGCAACGTACAGGAAGCTGGGCATCAGACCGGATCTCACCGTGAGGCTTGCGGGAAGCTGGCCTGGCGGGACATTCACCCAGCCACCCGTATCCGTTCCGGTGGGGCGGTTCGGGCTGGGTACTGGCGGCTATGCCCATGCGCCCGATGAATATCTCTTGATCGAGTCCACCAACCCCAAGGTGGCAGGCCTCGTCGACTCGGTCATGGCCTATGCCGAGTTCCTCTACACTCTGGCAGCGATCGACTAGCACAAGCGGAGTCTGCGCCCGGGGCAGTGTTCACGCGGGTTGCTGCCGTGGTGGACACCAGCCCCGGGTGTCCCGGCTTTGCATCGCCGAGACCTAGGCAGGTCGCCAGACGTCGCGGGCCACGCGCATGAAGTTGCCGCCCAGAATCCCGCCAATGGCGGCTTCGGGGTACCCCAGTTTCACGAGAGCTTCGACGATGTCCGACAGCCGCTCGGGCTCGATCATCTTCATACCGGCCTGATAGCTGAAGCCTTCGGGAAAAGTGGAGGCCATGCTGACGAGATAATCATCCAGTTCAGCGGCATCGAAGACATAGTCCAGCCCCAGCCCAACATGCTCGGCACCGATCAACTGAACCGCATAATCGACGTGGCGCACGAAGGTTTCAGTCGAATTGTCGTTCTCGCCTAGGAAAATACCGATGCCGTTGATCCCGACCACGCCTTTGGTCGCAGCGCAGGCCCGCATGGCTTCATCACGGATGTTGCGGGGGTGGTCGTGCAGCGCCCGCGGGTTGGAGTGCGAGAAGATGACCGGTCGCGACGCGTAATGCATCACGTCCATCGTCGTACGATGGCCAGTGTGCGAACAGCAGGCCACCATGCCGACACGGGCCATCTCGTCCAATACGATACGCCCGAACGCGGTCAACCCGCGGTCCTCTTCCTCATGGCAGCCGCTGCCGACCCGGTTGGCGCGGTTGTAGGCCATAAGCATCCATCGGACGCCAAGATCATAATACAGGCTGATCAGGCTGGGCTGATCGGCCACACCGTTGGCGCCTTCCATGTTGAACGCGATCGCCAGCTTACCCTCGCGCCGGGCCCGTTCGATATCGTCCACCGTCGCGATCAGCACATAGCTTTCGGGATGTTGCTTGAGCCAGTGACGAAAATTGGCGATCATCCGGATGTGGTCTTCGATACCATGGTCGCCAAAGCCGATATTGACGATGGCGACATCGACCCCCGCCTGCCGATAGCGGGCAAGTTGCGGAAGGAAAACGGTATCGAACGGCCGCAAAGGCAAGCAACCGTGATTGTCCCAGACCAGCCAGTCCTTCAGATTGACCGGGGGCTGCGTGACCATCATGCAACGCTCGTTCTGTGGCCGCGACCAAGACGGGCTTGTGCCATCTTCAATCCTTCTGGCAGATATTGCTTCCCACGGCGGCGACCATTCCGACCAGCCTGACCGTTCGATTGCGAGACAATCACTGAGTGTCGCTGATCGTCCAGGCCGTGCGGAACCGCATCGCGCCAGGATCGGCTCAAAACCGGTAGCTCGCGGTGACCCCGAATGTCCGCGGCCGATAGACCTGCCGCAGCAGCCGCTGGCCGGGACCTATCCCCAGCCTCGACAATTCGTCGCGTGAATTCAGGACATTATTGATGAACAGCGAGATATCCGTATTGCCGGCACGCCCTCCCAGTCTTGCGGCCACAAAGTTTCGGGTGAATACGCGCGCATACAGCGGATCGAAACCGAGATTGCCCGATGGGTTGTCCAGGCCGCTGCGATAATCCCATTGCACACGGCCATAGCCCGTCAACCCGCTGGCCCCCAGGCTGGTCTCGTAATTGCCCGCGAGCGAAACGATCCAGGGTGGCGCGAAACGATCCCCCTTGGTGACGATGTTAGCCGCCGGGCTCGCCACCGACCCGTCAGGATTGAGGATAGCGGGACGGATGAGGGTCTCCTGCACGGTCGCCCGGGTGTAGCTGAAGTTCACATCGAGCGAGAGACCGGTGACAGGCGTGATCGTGAACTGCGCCTCCACGCCCCGGGCGCGCGATTTGCCGAGGTTGTCGATAAACGGCGAAGCACAATTGACCACGGTCCGGCTTCGCTGAACATCGGTCCAGTCGATCTGGAACGCGTTCGCCGCAAAGGTCAGCCAGCGACCAGCGCGCCCCTTCGCACCAACTTCATAGCTCCACGTGCTGTCCGAACGGTACTGCCTTGGTACATCTTCATAACCCAGATTTCTGAGCTGGGCGGTGCATGCGGGGTCGGGTAGCGTTGGAACGACGTTGGAGCCGCCCGGACGAAACCCTTTGCCTGCGCTGGCATAGACCATCAGATCGTCGGTGGCCTGATACTCGATCCCGAACTTGGGCGTAATCGGGCTTTCTGCAGTGCTTCCGCTGGTGACCACATCGGTGGGCACATTGTTGCCCGTTACACCGCGAAAATCGAATTCAATGTACGAATAGCGCGCACCGGCGCTGACACTGAGCTTGTCGGTCAGCTTGTAGTCGACCTGCCCGAAAACGGCAAACTGGCGGTCCAGCGCTCTGTCATTGCCAAAATTGACATTGCCGTTGATGGAAGGGATGTAGAAAATATCGGGCCTGGCAGCCCTGTTGAATTCGACCGCGCTCTGACGCGCGTTCTGGTAGAACAGGCCGAACGAATAGCTGATCGGGCTCGCGCTGGGGTTGGACACCAGGCGCAGCTCCTGGGTCAACGTCCGCTGCCTTATGGTGACGTCGACCGACAGACGTTCATCAATGATGCCCGGCAAGCCGAATCCCGCGGCGGGTAGACCGAGTATATCGAGCAGAAGACCGGTGCCATCGTCGCTGTTCACGACCTTGCGATCGAGGTATGAGGTATTGCTGATCAGCCTTGCCGGCCCAAGATCGGCTTCCGCCTTGACCGCATAAAGAACGGCGCGGTCCCGGCCAAAGGAGGGAATGCTTTCGCCGCTGGTGAATGCCGGAAATGGTGGCAGATCGACATTGGGTCGCCATTCCCAGAATTGGTCGCTCTCGTTCCGGTTGGCTTTCTGGTAGAAGACAGATGGCGTGATCGTCAGATCTTCGGTCGGCTTGAGCAACAACGCGAAGTTGCCGACATAGGTATCGCGCGAGTTGGCGTTTTGCTTGGGTGTGCCCCCATTCTGGATGTAAGGGACGCGATCGATATAGCCGCCGTCGCGGCGATAATAGCCACTTGCCCGAAATCCGATCTTGTTCTCGACAAGGGGCCCGCCAACGGCAGCCCCCGCCTCGTAACTCAGCGCGCCGCCTTCGGTCGTCGCCAGCTCGGCACGCCCATAACCGGAATACTCGCTGACGCTCGGCTTTGCAGTGATGAAGCGGATGGCACCGCCCATGGCGCCAGCGCCGAACAAGGTGCCCTGGGGGCCACGCAGCACTTCGATGCGCTCAAGGTCGAACATGGCGGGATAGAAGTTGGATGTCGTGCTCAATGAGCGAACCTGGACAGGCGTGTCGTCGATATAGACGCCGTTCATCGTCGCGCCGATCACGGAGGTGAGCCCGCGGATCACAAGATAGCTGGCGCCGAACGCCCCCTGGTTGAGCGAAAGCCCCGGAGTCATGCGCGCGAGGTCCTCAATGTTGCGCACGCCCCTCACATCGAGATCTTCCTGGGAGTAGGCACTGACGCTGACCGGCGTGCGCAAGATCGTAGTGTCGCGGCGCGTCGCCGTCACGACGATCTCGCTTGGATTGCGCGTTCTCGCGTCGCCCTGCTCCGGCACTTGGTCATTGGCGAGTGCCGCGGTCGAACACATAAATGCGCCCATCGATATGGTAGCCAAAAGCCTGTTACTTGCTTTGGTCTTTATCATGGTCCCAATCCCCTTAATTTTTATTTATTCATTCAGCTTCTTAAGCTCTGTCAAATTATTATATACGCGCCGTTGCTGTCAGTGCCCTGCTTAAACAACAGAACATCCTGCCCCGATGCGATCGGTGAGCGAGATTTTGCTACATCATTCGAAAGTTAGCCCGACCTTTATTATTATAAAGTCAGTAATTCTGGCTCTTTGCGCCAGATAATCTACGCCGCCTTTACAGGCCCGCCGCAAGACACATTTCGCGCGATGATCGCGGTGAAACTCCCCAGCGCCAAACGGCGTCCGTTGCTCGCAGCATCTTCATACTTGATCGTGTCGGGGCTCCGATCCGGTTCGTCCAGGCAATGGATCGTCAAGCGATCGGCGTTGTATCGACGGACCCAGAGCGAGCGAGCGGTCAGTCCCAGGCGCACGGCAAACGCAGACGGGGTGTCTTGCGCTTTGGTCCGCAGATCCGCTTACCTGGCACCAGGGAGAGGGACCTCTTCATGGGCCGGAACATAGATGCGGCCGTCCTGCAACATGAGGCGACCGTTGACAAAGGCCGTGGTCACCTTTCGCAAAGCTGCGAAATCCTCGTCGGGATTGCCATCGATGACGATGATATCCGCGAGCATTCCAGCTCTGATCGTCCCAATCCGGTCTCCCATGTGCATGATCTCGGCACTTGTCCTGGTCGCCGCAACCAGCGCCTCTGGCTTGGTAAATCCTAGATCGACGAAGCTCTCCAGCTCGTTGATATAGGCGCCGGGCAGATGAGCCGGAGCATCCAGGATCAGGTCCAGTCCGATCCCCATCTTGACGCCGCCGCGGTGCATTTTCTTGGCCATCTCCATGATGGTGGTCTCATTCAACTGGAACCGGCGCGAAGGCGTGCCATAATAGCCGCCCGATCTGCGCGAAATCAGGCGATAGGGGATCAGCGTCGGCACCGAAGCGATCCCGCGCCTCGCCATCAGCGCGACCGCAGCGTCGCTGCGCGGCAAAGGATGCTCGATCGAATCAACCCCAGCCTTGATCGCCATGTCGATATACTGGGTCTCGGCATCGACCGTCACGGGCAGGCCCAGCGAATGAGCCTCGTCTACTGCGGCCGTAACTTCTTCCTGGGTATACTCGCTTGCGAGCTTGATGAGGTCGGCGCCCTTGGCGAACTGGATGCGCACCGCCTCGCGCCATTGGTCAGGGCCGGTTGCAATCCGCGCCATAGAGTTCGGGTTGCCGTTGGTCACCTCGGGCGATCCCGGCGAAAACGCATGTATCGCACCATGCCCACCGGTCTGGGTGATCAGTTGCCCGGCGGCAAAGATGCGGGGGCCGGCGATCAAACCCTCCGCCTGGCGGCGCTTGAGCACGAACGGCACATCGCCATGTGAGCCGACGTCCCGCACGCTGGTGATCCCGGCCTGGAGATAGATAGCCATGCGCTGCACGGCCCGCATGGCGGATTCCGCGCTGCTGAGATTCGCCGCCGAAAAAACGCTGCTGGCGCTCGCAGTATCCAGAAAGGTGAGATGGGTATGCAAGTCGATCAGGCCCGGCATCACTGTCTTGCCGGCAACATCGAAGACAACGGCGCCTTCGGGCCAGTTACGATCACCGGGGTTGAGGACCGCAGTGATGGTCTTGCCCTCCACCACGATGGTCGCCGGTCGCGCAGGTGCCCCGGTGCCGTCAAACAACCGCCCGCCAACGAGCACGAACGACCCCTTGGGCGCGTTGAAATCAGCCGGAACCGGGATGCGCAGGCCATCGTCCGAGGTGGGCACCGATTTCGGAAGCCACTGGTCGCGTTTGTAGATGGGTCTGGCTTCGGGCCCATTGTCTTGCGCCACGGCAGGCGCAGTCGCCATCAGGGCGACGAGCGCCAATCGAGAAACCCATGCGATCATCATCTTGGCCCCTTTCTTCAGGAATATCTGTCGCAAATGGTCAGGGCCGCGGGTTGCCGCCATCAAGGCTTGCAGGGCCTCTGGCCTGACGTAGCGCTTCTGGATCAAACCGACTGTTGCGCCGCAATCCAATCGTCGATCCGGCGCTCCAGGATATCGAGCGGCATCTGCCCTGCCCCCAGCACCGTGTCGTGAAAGCCCTTGATATCGAATTTCTTGCCCAGCGCGGCTTCTGCCTTCCTGCGCAGCTCCAGCATCTTGATCATGCCGATCTTGTAACCCGTCGCTTGGCCGGGCATCACGATGTAACGCTGCACTTCGGATCGGATCTGGCCCTCGGCAGCTGGCGAGTTCTCGCTGAAATACGCGACCGCCTGTTGCTCGGTCCACCCCTTGGAGTGCAGCCCGGTGTCGACCACCAGCCGAATGGCGCGCCAGATTTCCGTCGTCAGACGCCCGAAGTCGGAATAGGGATCCTTATATCCGCCCATCTCCTTGGCCAGATATTCCGAATAGAGCCCCCACCCTTCCTGAAGCGCGTTGTAATAGAGCATCGTCCGGAACTTGGGGACATTGGTCAGTTCTTGCGCGATCGAAAACTGCATGTGATGCCCGGGATTTCCTTCATGATAGGCGATCACCTCCAGTTGCGGGATCGGCATCGCTTTCATGTCGATAAGGTGAGCATAATACACCCCCGGTCGCGACCCATCGGGCGAAGCCAACTGGTAATGTTGCGCTGCGCCAGCGGTCTCGCGGAATGGCTCGACCCGTTTGACCACGACTTCGGCCTTGGGCAGAATTCCAAAATACTGCGGTAACTTGGCTGTCATGTAGTTGAGATGCTTCGTTGCGGCATCGATATAGGCTTGCCGCCCCTCATCCGTGTTGGGATAGTAGAATTGATCATCGTCGCGGACGAAGGCGAAGAATTCCTTCAGCGATCCCTTGAAACCGACCTGCTCCTTGATGGCCTCCATCTCATTCTTGATCCGCGCCACCTCGGAGATGCCGATCTGGTGGATCTGGTCTGCGTTCAGATCCGTCGTGGTCGAAATCACGAGCTGGGCTTCGTAATATTCCTTGCCACCGGGGTTCTTGCCCACACCTGTTGCAATGGTATCCGCGTTCGACCGGTCAGCCTCCAGCCATGCTATGATCTCGCGATACGAAGGTGCCAGTTCCTTGATCAGCGCTTCGCGCACCGCCGCGGAATAGCGCTCGGCCCCTTTGCGATCCAGCTTCCCATTTTTTACCAGCGCATCGATTTTGGCCTGGGCATCGGTCAATAGAGCGCTGCTGCCCTCCCCGCCGAACGGCGCTCCGGAAATCAGGTCTCGACACTGGTCGAGCACCAGATCGTAGGAAAATCGGGGAGGGCGTGAGCCCGCTGCGGCGTTCAGCTTTGCGCGCTCGAGACTTTGCTTGAGCCCCCGTGAAATCCCGCCAATACGCGCGACATACGCATCCATGTCCGACAGCTCATCAACCCTGTGGATTGCTATCAGGAACTGGGGGAGCCACGCATGCGGGCTGTTCATCTGATTGAACACATATTCATTTCTGCGGAATTTATAAGCGAGCGCCGCGTGCTCGTACTGATTGATCCATAGATCATACGAGACCTGTGCGTCTTTGGTTAGCCTGGCCCGGTCGAATTTCGCCTTCATCTCTTCGACGGACTTGCGGCGCCACTCGACGGGCGCGAGCATTCCGGCCTCCGAAAGATCGTCGATCTTGTCATAGGCCGTCTTCTCGCCCCGATAGGAATACCACATCGGACTGAAGGCCATCTGCTCCTCGAACTTCGCATCGAACCATTGATTGAGCCGCGCCGTCTCGCTTTCGGCCTGCGCCGAGGGCGCTTCGGTCTGAGCAGTTTCAGCATGAGCAGGCAGAACCGCCGCTCCGCACAGCAGAAGTGCCCCCATTGAGGCCATGCGCCGCAGCGTTGCAACGGACCGGGTGCGTCTCCCGGACAATCCAGCCGCAGCAACATCCCAAGGCATCGAACTCGTCATCCTCATTCCTTTGCACAGTCCGTTCGCGGGCAGGCTCCATTGACGCATTCCGGCCAAAGCCCGGCAAGCCGCCGCCCCTTATGGTAACCTTCCGAAACATCCTGCAGCCTGAGGCGGCACAAGCTGGCCTGCCGTTCAAGGGGACATTTCGTGGGTCAATCAAAGTCGAAGCCCCGGCAACCCGCAAACCATTAAACTTGGCTCAAAGCCTCAGAAAATCTCTCGCTGGGTCAGTTGCCGCAGGTTCAACCTGTTGAAGGCGACGCCAGCGGCGCTCCAGTCCGTCCTTCAGCCCAGCCATTGTGCGCATGGCATCATGCGCATGCTATTGGGCTATCGGCATGTGCCAACCGTCCTGTTCGGCGAGCCAAAGCCCGGCGCTGCCTTTCCCTCCGATATGGTCAACGCAGCGGCCTCAGTTCCTGCCGCGATCGAAGCATCATAAAGTCTAATCCTAGGGACCAGTATTACTGGCTTGATGACATGCGCCGATACGCCGAAGTGCGATGAGAATTAACCGCAGGCTGGATTACCCTCTGGCGCACCGGTCAGTGAAACAGAACGTGCCTATAAAGGAGCAGGACATGTATCTTTCGCAGGAGCAACTTGAGGAGTTCAACAATAACGGATTTCTCGTGATCCCCAATCTGTTCTCGGCCGAAGAGGTTGCCGAGATTCGCAGTGCGATGGACCGGGTATTCGATGAAGATCATCCGGGGAACATCCGGGAGAAGAAAAGCGGTGTAGTGCGGACTGCAATGGGCCTGCATCTGCGCGATGAAACCTTCGCGCGGCTTGTCCGGCACCCCCGCCTGGTCTCGCCGGCACAGCAGATTGCCGGAAAGGACCTGTACGTTCAGCAGGTCAAAATCAACGTGAAGGCCGCGTTCGACGGCGAGCTCTGGCAGTGGCACCAGGATTTTTCGACCCATCATGAAGATGATGGCTGTCCGGAACCTCTCGCCTTGAACCTGCACATCTTTCTGGATGACGTGACCGAATTCAACGGCCCGCTCTATTTTTTCAAGGGGTCGCAGAAATTCGGCAGCGTCGCCACCCGGCACGACACGGTCTCCACGAGCTACCCGCTGTGGGTCGTCGAGGAAGACAAGGTCCGGGAAATCTCCAAATCCTGCTCGCTGGTTTCGGCCACGGGCGAAGCGGGAACAGCTCTGATCTTCGGCGACTGCCTCGTCCATGGTTCGCCCGCCAATATCTCGCCGTCCAACCGCAGCATATTCTCGCTGATCCTCAACCCGCTGAGCAATGCCTACACCAAGACCAGCCGGGAAGACTTCCGTCATCACCGCGACCTGTCCGCTGTCGAGCCGCTTGCGGACGACTGTCTGCTCGCACCGACTGATTGAGGCGCCACCCCCTCCCACAGCATGCGTCGGTCAACGCCGCCTGACGGTGTCAGAGTGGACAATTCGCACGAAAGAGAGAAGATATGGCTATTTTGGTGAGACGGTCCTGGGTCGGGGCCGCCAGCGAAGACCTGGTGCAGAAGGTCGCGTCCAAGGTGTTTGAAAGCACGGCGGACACAATCGATGGACGGCTGTTCGAACTGATCGCCGAAAACAGGCAGATCCATGATGTCGGCTGCATAAACCTCAATCCCGCAACGAACGTCATGAACCCCCGGGCGGAGCAGGTCCTGTCCAGCGGTCTTGGGAGTCGCCCGTCGCTCGGCTATCCGGGTGCCAAATACGAGATGGGCCTTGAGGCCATCGAGCAGATAGAGATTATCGCAGCCGAACTGGCGGCCGAGGTGTTCGGCGCACGCTATGCCGAATTCCGGCTCGCTTCCGGCGCGATGGCGAACCTCTACGCGTTCATGGCCACGTGCAGACCGGGCGACAAGATCATTGTGCCGCCCGATACCATCGGCGGCCATGTCACCCACCACATCGCAGGAGCAGCCGGCCTCTACGGGCTTCAGGTTCATTCCGCGCCGATCAATGCAGATGCCTATACGATCGATGTCGATGGCCTTGCCAGTCTTGCCCGGGAGATCCGGCCCAAGCTCATCACCATCGGTGGCAGCCTGAACCTGTGGAAGCACCCCGTACGTGAAATTCGGGAGATTGCAGACGATGTCGGGGCTTATGTGCTGTTCGACGCGGCGCATTTGTGCGGGATCATCGCAGGTGGCGAATGGCAGCAGCCGCTCGAGGAGGGCGCCCATTTGATGGGCTGCAGCACTTACAAGAGCCTGGGGGGCCCGCCATCCGGTCTGCTGATGACCAACGATGCCGAGCTGGCCGCTCGGATCGATCGGATCGCGTATCCTGGCCTGACGGCCAATTTCGATGTGGCGAAGACTGCCTCGCTGGCCCTGTCGCTGCTCGACTGGAAAGAGTTCGGTCCGGGCTATGCCAGGCAGATGCGGGCGACCGCGCGGAAACTCGCCAAGGAACTCGACGCCAAGGGCATTCCGGTGTTTGGGGCCGCGCGCAACTTTACGGACTCGCACCAGCTGGCTGTGTGCGCCGAACGTTTCGGGGGCGGCCATAAGGCAGCCCAACGCCTGCGTCTGGCGAATGTGCTTGCGTCCGGAATCGGTTTGCCGATCGCGCCCGTTGCAGGCGATTTCAACGGCTTGCGGTTCGGAACACCCGAAATCGTCCGTTGGGGCATGACGGAAGCCGACATGCCCGAACTCGCGGATATCGTGACGGAGGCTCTCACCTGCAGCGACCCGTCCTCGGTGGCCGAGCGGACAAGCCTGTTCAGGCAACGGTTCCAGACCTTGCATTTCATGCGTCATTGAAAGGCGCGATCGTCCGCGCTGCCCCATGTCTGCGTCGCGTCGTGGCCAGGCAGCGCGCGTTTTCAAACCCGGATGATCACGACGCGAGAACCGCACGAGCCAGCCTCGGTGCGCCCATGACAGTCGGCGCCATCTGCGGATGCACACAAGGAAGGAAGCAACATGCTGGTTGGCGTACCCCGTGAGATCAAGGCGAATGAGTATCGCGTAGGACTGACGCCCGGGTCCGCTCGCGAGTATGTCGCCAACGGTCATCAGCTGGTGGTGGAGACCGGTGCCGGTGCCGGCATCGGGGCTGGAGACGATGCCTACGCGGCAGTGGGCGCGACGATCGTCGCCAGCGCAGGCGAAGTGTTCCAGAGGGCTCAGATGATCGTCAAGGTCAAGGAGCCGCAGCCGTCTGAGTGGGTTCAGCTGCGCGCAGGCCAGATTCTCTTCACCTATCTGCATCTTGCTCCCGATCCCGCACAGGCCAAGGGTTTGCTCGATTCGGGCTGCACGGCAATCGCCTATGAGACAGTCACGGATCGCTCCGGTGCCCTGCCCTTGCTGGCACCCATGAGTGAGGTCGCTGGCCGCCTCTCGATCGAGGCTGCAGGCTCAGCGCTTCGGCGGCATTCCGGCGGCCGCGGCCTGCTGCTCGGCGGCGTGCCGGGCGTCAAGGCGGCCCGCGTGCTGATCATTGGCGGTGGCGTCGTGGGAACCCATGCAGCGCGCATGGCAGTCGGGCTGGGCGCAGAGGTTACGATCATCGATCGCTCGGTTGCACGGCTGCGCCAGCTGGACGAACTCTTCAGCGGGCGGGTCCGGACACGGATGTCGACGATTGGCAACATAGAGGAAGAACTTGCCGAGGCAGATGCCACGGTCGGTGCTGTGCTGGTGCCGGGGGCCAGTGCGCCCAGACTGGTCAGCCGCGCAAGTCTCAGCAAAATGAAGCCAGGGGCCGTGCTGATAGACGTCGCCATAGATCAGGGCGGGTGCTTTGAAACCTCAACGCCGACGACGCATGAAAATCCAACCTACGAAGTCGATGGCATCATTCATTACTGCGTTGCCAACATGCCCGGTGCCGTCCCGATGACCTCGAGCGAAGCGCTGAACAATGCGACACTGCCTTTCGGACTCGCGCTGGCCGCCAGGGGTCTCGAAGCGCTCAGCCACGATCCTCATTTGCTCGAGGGCCTGAACATTCACGCAGGGCAGGTCACCAACCTTGCCGTAGCACGGGCGCTGAACCGGCCTTATGTGCCAGCGCTGCAATCGCTCGGGCAGATCGCGGTCTGAAAGGCTTCACGAACCCGCCGGGACCAGCCCATTGCGGCGGTACTGCCGGGATTGCGATCCGGCGGCTGCACGGCCAGGACTGTCAGTTCCCGGCTTCGGCGACATCAGCAGCCCCATCACTCTCCAGACCTGCAACGCCCGGCGATGGCTGGGCCTCCCCAGCTCTGGCCTGCTCCACTACCCAGGTGACGAAGGTTTCGGCCGCCTCGGACAACGGCGCGCCTGATTTCGTCAGCAGATAGAACTGATTGTTGGAAGGAACACGCAGTTGGGAAAGCTGTTGCAGCTTGCCCTCTTCCAGCAGCCCGCCAATCAGTGCGGTGTGACCGATCATGAAACCGCTTCCCTGGACGGCCGCATCGACCGTCATGGAATACAAAGAAAAGGTCTGCGTGCTCAGCTTTTCCGGTCGGATCTGGCTGGTCCGATTGAGCCAATCGGTAAAATCATGCTCCCAATAAATATCCAGCATCAGGGGCGCTCCAATCGGGAGGCCCAGATGGTCGGCATCGGTTGCCATCATCAGCTTGGGGCTGGCTACGGGAACAAGCTCGTCGAACAGCAACGCGCGATACTCGCAACCGGGAAAGGGAGGCTGGCCATAGCGAATGGCGATGTCGAAATTGGACGTGCGCATATCGATCACGGTCGCATCGGCCCAAATCTCGACGTTCATGTTCGCATGGAGCGAATAAAAGTTCTCCATCCTCGGGCCGAGCCAGAGCTGGGCCAGCGCTGGCAGGATCGACATGCGGATCGTCTTGGGGCCTCCGGTCGAAGCGATTTCCCGGGTGGCGGACACCAGAAGGTCGAGCGCCGGAGAGATACGCTGGGCATAACGCCTTCCCGCCTCTGTCAGCTTTACTCCTTGCGGATAACGCTGAAACAGCTCGACCCGCAGAAAGGCCTCGAGCGCCTTGATCCGCTGGCTGACCGCGCCAGGCGTTACGCTCAGCCTCGCCGCTGCCAGGACGAAGCTCTCGGTTGCCGCCGTTTCGGCGAACACGCGCAGCCAGTCCAGATTGGGTGTTTCCCTGAGCATTAGACCTTGTCCCTCGGCCAACATTTGGCTGAATTGCAACAGCCTGCGCGTCTCGGCATCCCCCGAGATGCGAATTGATTTTATAGGGAAATATCGGTTGGCAGCAAGGTCATTAGCCTGTCGGGATATCGAGATCGCGCTGCTCTATGTGCCCCGCGCCAATCTAGAAATACCAGGCGCAAGAAACCGCTGATGGATCGGCCGAGAGCTGTTGCTGCGTTACGCCGGCAAGCTGCATGGCAGGCCGGGCGCCATCGTGCGTGCCCAAGATGCTACCGTCGGTTCCCCTCGCTCCGCGTGGGAAGTTGATCAGCCTTGGTGGCGGTCCGACCTCAGGCATTTGTCGCAAGCGGCAAGACCAGCCAGCGCACTTGCATCAGCCGATGACGTCTCCAATCACCCGCATCCAGTTGCCGCCGAGAATCTTGACGATATCTGTGTCCTTATATCCCCGCTTCATCAGGCCCGCAGTTGCATATTTCCATTTGTGGGCATCGTTCATTCCCTCGGTCCCGAAGGGATAGCGGAAACGATAGCTCGCCTTGAAATGTGGTTCGCCATACGCCTTGAGGAACTCTTCCTTGAGCTTGGGGTCGGTCGGCCAGCCGCGCACCAGCGTGTCGGTGCCAAAGCCGACATGATCCACGCCGACAAGCCTTACGACGTGGTCGACATGATTCAGCCAGTCCTCCATCGTCACTGGGAAATCGCGCTTCACCATGGTGTTGACCGTTGTCAGGCCCATGACCCCGCCCTTCTTGGCAAGCGCCTTGATAATCTCATCGGACTTGTTGCGCGGATGCTCATTCAGTGCGGCGCAGTTTGCGTGCGAGATGATTGGCGTGCGCTTGGAAAAGGTGATCGTATCCATCGTGGTCTGAGGTCCAGAGTGCGATGAATCCACGAGGATGCCGACTTCGTTCATCCGTTGCACGGCGGCGATACCGAAATCGCTAAGTCCGGCATTTGTTCGTTCGGTCGCGCCGTCGCCGAGAAGGTTGCGCTCGTTGTATGTGACCTGCATCGCGCGGATGCCGAGGCTGTGGAACATGTCGATATTGTCCAGCTCGCCTTCGATCGGGCAGTTCTGGAAATTGAGCATGACTGCTGTCTTCCCTTCCTGCTTTGCGCGCAAAATGTCTGCCGCAGATCTCGCCGGTGCTAGCAGGGTGCTGTTATCCTTGATGAACTTGTTGCACTCGACGCAATCCTCGACTGCGCTGTCGAGCTCGAAGCCATTGCTCATATAGCTACCGCGAGGCTTTTCAGGTCGGCGTACACCCAGGGTAGTGCTCATGACTGTCAGGCCCGCCTGCTTGATCTGCTCGAGCCCGCTGGCGTCCCGATACTCGTCGCACAGCATGTCGATGACGACCGATTCCCTGTAAAGCGCTTCCGCGTCCTTGAGGAGCGCCGGGACGTCACCCGCTTTTCCCAACGCGGGAAGCGCCCAGGCCAAGACTGCGGTTGCGCTGGTCCCCTGAATGATCTCTCTTCTGTTGAGCATAACCTCGTCCTTCTCCTTACAGAAAACCAAGCCCAGCGCACCGCAGATAGCGCGTCGGTGTTCGCTTGCGGTCACCGGCAGGATGGTGGCGTTCCTGTTGCGATCGACGGATGTCGGGTCCGGATCGAACCCGACATCAAGTGGTTGGCGCCATGTGATGGTGCAGATGGTCCGTCACCCCCACCGACCGTCAAGCCTTGCATCGAGCGGAGTTTGCTCATGGGCATACCGACGTCGCCAGGACTGACCGCAAACCCCCTGTCGTTGGCGCAGGAGAGGCCATTTCCCCTCTGCTGAGGGTTGTGTCGGAAAGGTGCCCGTCTGCGCAAACCACTAATTTTGGGGCTCGACGCCAGATAATCTAACGCTGGGTTCCTAGCTGGCTAATGGGGCCGTCACCTTCGCCCCGCCCGATCGAAGAGGAATGTGGGCCAGGTATCGGACCAAGCGTTTCCAAGCCGGCAACCGATCATATCCTGGCGCCCGCGTCCATGCGCCAGTGGACCTTGCCGCGCGGAACACTGCTTGCCAGATCCGGCCTTATCCTTGTGGGCCGAGGCTTTCCGTTGCGATGCTTTCATCATCCTTCGGCGATCCGCCGCTGACCCCGATTCCGCCCACAATCCTGTCGGCCCGCACGATGGGCACACCGCCACCGATCATCGCAGATCCGGGCACGGACAGCAAAGAGGGCTTGCCCTGGTCCACGGCATCCTCCAGCAACGACGTCTGCACGCCGGCAGCGGCAGCAGTCGCTGCTTTGGCTTCGGCCAGCGCCATGTTCATGAACGAGGCATCGTCCATGCGTTGAGCCAAAATGACCCGGCCCTCGCGGTTCACGATCACGATCGCCACATTCATCTGCTTTTCGGTTGCAGCCTGCAGCGCGCGGGTTGCGATGGATTGTGCATCGGCAAGGCGCAACATGGCCTGGTCGGACGGCTCGGCAGGCGCAGCGGCTGCTGGAACAATACCCAGTCCAGCTGCTGCTCCGGCGACCAGCAATGTTCGTATCATGACACGTTTCCCTTCACGGTTTCTTCAACCAGCGATGCGCCCCCGACGACGTCGGGAACTCAGCGCTGCGACGCCCGATCAGCCCGCTTCGGTCCGCGCAACCTGAAACCCGGCGAACGACTGGCTCACGGGCATAAGCTCAAGGCGATTGATGTTCAGATGCGGCGGCAACTGTGCGACCCACAACAGGGTGTTAGCTATATCCTGGCCCGTCATGGGGTTTGCACCCTGGTACAAGGCGCTGGACGAGGCATCATTCCCCCCGGTGCGGACGAGCGTGAATTCCGTCTCCACCATACCCGGTTCGATCGACGTGACCCGAACGCCCTTGCCATGCAGGTCGGAGCGAAGCGCCAGCGAGAACTGCGTGACAAAGGCCTTGGTGCCACAATAAACATTGCCGCCGCCATAGGGGTAGCTTCCGGCAACCGACGACAGGTTGATGATAGCGCCGCGCCGCCCGATCAGGCCGGGCAGCAGTTTGTGCGTCAGCGATACGAGAGCCGTAACATTGGTATCGATCATCGTCTTCCACTGGTCGACATCCGATTGATCGGCGCCATTGGTGCCGAGCGCCAGACCGGCGTTGTTGATCAGCAGATCGATTTCGCTGAACGCGGGTGGCAATGCCGCCAGTGCCGCATCGCGCCCGGCTTCATCTCGCACATCGAATACGCAGCCATGCATCTGCGCACCGATCTCCTGACGCAAAGCGTGCAACCGATCGGATCGGCGGCCTGTGCCGATAACGTTCCAGCCGGCCCGCGCGAACGTCCTGAGCGCTGCTTCACCGATGCCGGATGTCGCGCCTGTAATGAATGCTGTTCTCGCCATTTTTTCCCGTCACCCAAATCCGGGCAGTCAGAACGACTGCCTTGAAAGTCACCCAAAGGTCTGGTCGATTTCGTGCCGCGAGACAATCACACGCGAGCCAGGCCATGCAGAGAAAACGTCATGCACCACCGGAGTATATCCGGGGGACGCTGAGCGACATGCGCGCCATCAGCTCGATCATCGGCATGCCATAGAATTGAACCGCCTGTGCTGCGGTGATCCGGTCGCCGCCCTGGACGCCGACCAGCACGACCTCATCACCCGGGACGACATCGGGAATGTCCGTCACGTCGAGAATGGTGTGCTCTGTCGCGCGCCCTGCAATGATGCGGGCGCGCTGCCCGCGCACCAGCACGGTGCCCCCGTCCGGCTGCGCAGGCAGGCCATCCTTGAAACCGAAGGCAATCACCGCTGTTTTCAGCCTGCCCGGATCAGCCGTGTGCCGGGCATCATCGACCTCGAAGTCCGCAGGCAGTGTCTTGACCTGCAAGACGCGCGACTTGATGGACCGGATCACGGGGTCGAAAGTCAGACCGTCAAGCCAGGGCTGCTCCATCATCCCGTAGAGCGCACGCCCGGGATTGACCGCTGTCCAGGTGAGCTCAGGATAGCCCAGCAGAACGCGGCTGCTTGCGGCCATTGTCTCGAGGTCCTGAAAGCCGGCCGCACGCGCAGCTGAGATGGCCTGCTTCAATCGTCGGACCTGCCTATCGATCGCCAGCCTGTCTTCGGCCCTGACCAGATGCGTGTACAGGCCCATGATCTCAAGGTGACGTGCTTGCTTCAACCGTTCAAACACGGCGGGCCATTCTTCCGGGACAAATCCAAGGCGGCCATAGCCACAATCCACTTCCACATGGACTTGAACCGAACGCTGCAGCTGCTCGAATGCCTCAAGCCCGTGTCGGTCGTGGATAGTGACGATCAAGCCGAGGTCAGCAATCGCCTCGGCCTGATCGGGTGTCGTCGCGCCGTACAGCAGGATCGGAGCATTTATGCCGGCATCGCGGATACGCTCTGCATCCTCAGGGTCAGAGACCGCGAAAGCGTCAACACCCGCGTTACGCATCGTCGCTGCGCATTCGCCAGCGCCGCATCCATAAGCGTTGTTCTTGCAGACCGCATAGAACCTGACATCGGGCCCGATCAGGCTTCTGATCTTGCGCACATTGCTTGCAAGTGCATCGAGATCAATTTCGGCCCAGGCTGGCCGCTTCGACAAAGGCAAGGGCATGGCAATGTGTCCTGTTGGCTCGATGTTCAAATCAGGCGGGGTGACCGGCTTCAGGCGAAAACCAAGCTGCTCATCGACGCCGCGCGGTCCGCAGTGCCCTATTGCGGTTTTGCGCGTGCCATATCCTTGGCAGTTGCCCCCTTGCCGGGTGCTGTCTTCGCTTCCTTCTGAAGTTCGAGCGCCAGATCGCCGACATAAGCCCGGATTGCTTCGACCTGCGCCTGCGACATCAGCTTTGAAAAGCCGATCATACCGGTGTCGGTCAGCACGCCATCGTAAACGACGGCCTTCCACGTTTCCGCATCGGACAGCGCGTTGGAGCGACGCAGATCAGGCGCCGCGACCCCCTCATGGCACCGCGCGCACTTATCGCCATACAGCCGCCCGCCCAAGGCGACAGTGGCCAGGGAGAATGTCTGCCCGGGCGGATTGGCTGGCGGAAGATCGAGATCGACCCGGGGCAGCACGGCCTTTCCGCCCAGCTTGAACACCAGCATCCGGCCGTTAAGCCTCGGAATCCGGGGACGATTGACATCCGGCAGGCCCATGGCACCACCGCCCTTTCCGACCAACACCGCAATATATTGAACGCCATCGATGCTGTAGCTGGCTGGCGCTGCGAGGATGCCCGATGGCTGCTTGAACGACCACAGCCTTTTACCGTCCCTTGCTCCAAATGCGCTGAACGTGCCATGCGCATCGCCGGCAAACACCAGATCGCCTGCCGTCGCGATCGTGCCGCCGTTGATCATCTCGGGTTGTGGGACCCGCCAGACTTCGCGCTGTCTGAGCGGATCCCAGGCAATCAATGCGCCGGTGCCCCAAGGTGCAGCAGGATCGAGGCTGATCGCTGCCCCTTGGTTCAGTTCAGCGCCGGGACGGAACTTGAACGCAGGGTCCTGGTCATATCGCATGCTCCAGCGGACGGTGGGAATGTACACCAGCCCGGTGCGGGGGCTGTAGGACATGGGCTGCCAGTTGTGGCCGCCGACCGAAGCCGGGGACATGACTTTCGCGCCATTCTGGTAATAGGCATTCTCGCTCATGACCGGACGCCCAGTTGCCAAATCGATATGGTCGGCCCAGGTCTGCGGGACGAATGCCTTGGCAGAGAGCAGCTTGCCGGTCTTTCGATCGAGAACATAGAAGAAGCCGTTTTTCGGCGCCTGCATCAGCACCCTGCGCGGTTTTCCGCCGATCGAAAGCGTGGCCAGCATCATCGGCTGGGTCGCGGTGAAGTCCCAGCTTTCACCAGGTATCTGCTGATAATGCCATTTGTACTTGCCGGTGTCCGCATCGACCGCGACGATCGAGGACAGGAACAGGTTATCACCCTTGCCGTCCGAGCGGACCTGCCGGTTCCACGGTGCACCGTTGCCCACGCCGATATAGACCTGGTCGAATTCGGGATCATAAACGATCGAGTCCCAGGCGGTGCCGCCTCCCCCCATCGTGTACCACTTGCCCGCCCAGGTTCTGGTCGCCATTGGCATCACCGAATCTGATGCAGCACCGTCGGGCCCTTTCGACGGATCGCCTGGCACAGTGTAGAAACGCCAAATTTGCTTGCCGGTTTCGGTATCATAAGCGGTCACATAGCCGCGCACGCCGAATTCCGCACCGCCATTGCCAATGATGACCTTGTCCTTGAAGACCCGGGGGGCGCCGGTAATCGCGTAGGGATGGGAGCGGTCGAAGGTCTGTACGGACCAAAGCTGATCGCCGGTCCTCGCATCGATCGCGATCAGCCGCCCATCGATCGTACCGACAAAAACCTTCCCCCTCCAGACAGCCACGCCGCGATTCACCACATCGCAGCAGGTGCTGTAGGCTGCATCACCGGGAACCTGCGGATCGAACTGCCACAGCTGCTTGCCCGTACGTGCATCGATAGCATAGACCTTCGACCAAGCCGTTGACGTGTACATGACGCCGTCAATGACCAAAGGGGTCGCTTCCTGTCCTCGATTGGTATCGACTTCAAACGACCATGCGAGACCCAATCGTGCAACATTCTGTGCGTTGATCTGGTCGAGCGCACTGTAATGCTGCTCATCGAACCCGCCGCCACCTGCGAGCCAGTTGTCCGGCTCGGATGAAGCATTGAGAAGTCTCGCCTGATCAACGGCACCTGGGGCTGCGGATTTGGGCGATGAACACGCCTGCAAGCTCAACAGCAAGAACGCGGCACAAATGAATGCCGCCTGCGTGTATTTCCGGATTTCCGACAGAGAATGCATCCAGTTGCCCCAACGCTTGAAGTCGATGCCTGAGCAAGCCGCCCCGCCCGGGGGCGCTTCGGGTAATGATAAAGCTCAGCCTGTTTTAGACGCGGGCCGCTTGCTGTCCGCAAACCAAAAATCTTGTTTCAGAGCCGCAGGAATTCTCTGGCTGGCATGGTCCGTCACAGTCCCTGCTGGCCTCGAACTGCGCGCCTGGCATGCAGCATCGGTTGGCCGCCCGAAACCGGCCGATGGATGTTCCATCGGTTGCTCCCTGGCGGACGTACTTCATCCGGCACAGACCTTTACGGAACACGCGGGCTCGTCGTATCAGTGTCTCGATGATCCGACCGCACTATTTGGAGGCTCTGGACCGATTGGGGGTTTTGCCTGAGCTGGCTGCCTTCGATCCGCATGTCGTGGGAACGCCGCCATTGGGCTTGGACCTTCCAGCGAGCGATATAGATATTGTCTGCTTCGCCCCCGATCCGGATGGCTTCACGCGCGCGGTGTGGAACGCTTTTGGCACGCACGCCGAGTTCCGCATGTGGCAGAGGATCGCGCATGATCGGCCCGTCGTCGCCAGTTTTGCCGGCGCTGGCTGGACGATCGAACTGTTTGGTCAGGCGTCTCCGGTATCCGAGCAATATGGATGGCGGCATTTCCTTGTGGAGCAGAGGTTGCTTGCGCTTGGCACAGGCGTTTTTCGCGACGCGGTCATGGCGCAGCGAAGCAATGGCATGAAGACCGAGCCCGCATTTGCGGCCTTGCTTGGCCTTGTCGGCGATCCCTATCAGGCGCTGCTCAGCCTTGAGGCCTGCTCGGACACCGATGTTACCGCGCTGCTGGTAGATAAAGGTTTCAAATAACGTCGGTTCTTCAAGGCAAATTCCTTGCGCCACCGACCTCAAGCAGGAGGCATTTTCCGCCTGCTCGGATCTCATGACAACGAACAGCGAACGTGCTTCGTTGATGCCTATGGGTGGTGAAACCGGAAGCGCGCCTGAAGGCCGACACCCTTGCCCGCCCCATGCAGCCATATCCCCATCGGCAATGGTGAACGAAACGCGGCGACAGCCAGCGCGGCATTTGACGGGTGCATTGCAGCCTAGCGGCGATTGTATTGATACCCACTCGCGAACTATCGCCGCTGGCTTGGCAAGCATTGGATACGAATGGATACGCGAGTGCCACCTTGGTGCGCTCGTATCCCACCTCAGGCCTGATCGCCTGAGGCCAAAACGTCGAAAATTTAGGAAGAAAATGGAGCGGGCGAAGGGATTCGAACCCTCGACCCCAACCTTGGCAAGGTTGTGCTCTACCCCTGAGCTACGCCCGCTCGGCGGCTGGTTCGACGTGCGATCCAGCAGGTGAGGCGCGCAGTTAGCATCGGGTTTTGGGTCCGGCAAGCCCCAAATTTGCATTTGGCGACGATTCATTGTTTCACCCTTGGCAGAAGCGGCTTGCGCACCATCTTGGTGTTTCGGATAAGGTGCCAGGACAAAGCGGGGCACAACCCGCGACGGGGCGGTGAACCGCCCGGCACGCGCAACAGCAGGAGCAGTTCACTTGGCAAGCATGGGTTTGACGACCGAAGAGCACAAGGCCGTCGAGGCATTCCGCACCAGCGTGGTCGAACCATCGATGACCAAGCTGGTCATCCTCGATTTCTGGGCGGAATGGTGCGGGCCGTGCAAGGCGCTGACCCCGGTGCTGGAGAAGGTCGCGGCCGATTATGCCGACAAGGGCGTGATGCTGGTCAAGGTCAATGTCGATGAGGAACGCTTCATCGCTTCGCAGTTCCAGATTCAGTCGATCCCAACCGTCTATGCGATGTTCCAGGGCCAGCCGGTCGCCAACCTCACCAACGCGCGCACCGAGGCGCAGCTTGGCGGCATCCTTGACCAGCTGCTCGAGAAGCTGCCCGTCCAGGCGGGTGATGGCGACGATGCCGGCGCGCCCGATATCACGCCGCTGATCGCGATGGCCGAAGACGTGCTGGCCGAGGGCGACACCGAGCAGGCCATGGGCATGTTCGCGCAGATCCTGGACATGGTGCCGGACAGCGTTGCGGCCATTTCCGGCCTGCTGCGCGCAATGGTCGCCGCCAACAAGGTGGAGGAGGCACAGGGGCTGCTCGCCGATCTGCCCCCCGAAATCACCGCCGACCCCGCGCTCGATCGCGCCAAGGCAGCCATCGCGCTGGTCGCCGACAAGGCCGATGACAGCGAAATCGCAGGTCTGCGTGCAGCCGCCAATGCCACGCCGGACGATCACGCCGCGCGCGTCGATCTGGCCGTCGCGCTGTTTGCCGGCGGCGAACGCGACGAGGCGGCGGAGCATCTGCTGGCCATCGTGAAGGCCGACAAGGAATGGAACGAGGGCGCGGCCCGCGCGCGGCTGCTGCAGATCTTCGAGGCGGTCGGGCTCGAGGATCCCTGGGTATCAGCGACGCGGCGCAAGCTTTCCGCCGCGTTGTTCGGATGACCAGCAAGCCCGTCATGGTCGCCCAGCGCATCTCCATCTTTCCGCTCACCGGGGTGATCCTGTTTCCGGGACTGCAGGTGCCGCTGCACATCTTCGAGCCGCGCTATCGCGCGCTGGTGAGCGATGCGATGGCGCGCGACCGGCAGATCGGGATGATCCAGCCGCGCGGCCCCGGCGATCCGCCCGCGCTGTTCGACATGGGCTGTGTGGGCCGCATCGTCGATGTCGAAGCGCTCGATGATGGCCGCTACAATCTTGTGCTCGAGGGCTTTGCCCGGTTCCGCGTGCTGCGCGAACTGGACGTGACAACGCCGTTCCGCCAGATCGAGGCGGAGCTGATCAACGAGAACGAGGACGACCAGGCGCTCTCCAGCATCGAGCGCGCGAGCCTGGAACGCGAATCGCAGCGGTTCGCCAATGCGCAGGGCTATAGCGTCGACTGGGATTCGGTGGCGCGGCTCGACGACCGCTCGCTGGTCAACGGCATCGCGCAGATCGCCCCATTCGATGCAGCCGCCAAACAGGCGCTGCTCGAAGCCGAAGGCCTCACTACCCGCGCCGATCTGCTGGTCCAGCTGATGCAGTTCTTCGGCCGCCGCGACAGCGACGATCCAAGGGTTACGCTGCAGTAGGTTCTTTCTGCCCTACCGCTTGCGGGAGGGGTGGCTGAGCCGCAGGCGAAGACGGCGTGGGCCTGCGCCAACGTCGTGCTTTCAGGCCCACCCCGGTCCGGTAGGCCGGACCTGCCCCTCCCGCAAGCGGAACGGGAGACCAGCTCACCGTGCGCCCTGCAGCTTCTTCTGGCGGCGGCGCTGGACCGATGAGCCAAGGCCGAGCGCCTCGCGGTACTTCGCCACCGTCCGCCGCGCAATGTCGAACCCGCGCTCCTTCAGCAGATCGACCAGCTGGTCGTCGGAGAGGATGTTCTTGGCGTCCTCCTCGTCGATCAGCGTCTTGATGTGGCTCTTCACCGCCGAGGCCGACACCGCATCGCCGCCATCGGTCGCCTGAATCGCGCTGGTGAAGAAATATTTGAGTTCGAACAGACCGCGTGCGCAGCTCAGATATTTGTGGCTGGTCACCCGGCTGACGGTTGATTCGTGCATCTCGATCGCGTCGGCGACGCTGCGCAGGGTGAGCGGGCGCAGTTGCGTGACGCCGTTGCGGAAGAAGCCTTCCTGCTGCTTGACGATCTCGCTCGCCACCTTGATGATCGTGCGCTGGCGTTGGTCGAGAGCCTTGAGCAGCCAGTTGGCCTCGGCAAGGCATTCGCTGAGCCAAGCCTTGGATTTGGCATCGTGCCGCCCGCCAGACAGCGAGACATGATAGCTGCGGTTGACCAGCAGCCGCGGCAGCGTCGCGCTGTTGATCTCGATCATCCATTTGCCCTCGCGCTCGAGCACGAACAGATCGGGCACAACCGCCTCGACGCTCGCCCCGCCAAAGCGGCTGCCCGGCTTGGGATCATATTGACGCAGCTCGGCGATCATGTCGGCAAGGTCCTCGTCGTCAACCCGGCACAGCCGCTTCAGCTGGGGCAGCGCGCCGCGTGCGAGCAGCTCGAGATTGTCGATCAGCCGCGCCATGCACGGGTCGTAGCGGTCGGCTTCCTTTGCCTGCAGCGCGAGGCACTCGGCCAGATCGCGCGCGCCGACGCCGGTAGGCTCGAGCGTGTGGATCGCCGCCAGCGCGGTCTCGACCTCGCCCAGAGGCACGCCCAATTGGTGCGACACCTGCAGCAGGTCGCCGCGCAGATAGCCGTTCTCGTCGATCAGCTCGATCAGGTGCCGGCCGATGAACAATGTGACGCCGGACATCGCCATCCCCGCCTGGGCGTGCAGATGCTCGCGCAGCGTGAGATCGTATTCGAGCGAATCTTCCCAGCCGTCGCTGTCGGCACCGCCGCCGGTGGAAATATCGTTGAGCGAAAGCGCCCCGTCGAGCCCGCCGCTGGCCTCACCCGCCACCCGGTCGGGGCCGTCGCTGGCGCAGTCGTGATGAAACACCTCGCCGCCCAGGTCGATATCGAGCGGACGATCGATCTCGCCCATGCCTGCGCCGATCAGCTCGTCGCTGCCCGCCGGATCGCCATCGGCAGGAGCAGCGGGCGCGTCGAACGTAGCATCGACGCCGCTCGAGGCGACATCGCCGCCGGTGTCCTCGCCGCCCAGCTCGAGCAGCGGGTTGCGCTCGAGTTCCTCGCCGATGAACGCTTCGATCTCGATATTCGACAGCGCGAGCAGCCGGATCGCCTGCTGCAACTGCGGCGTCATCACCAGCGACTGGCTCTGCCTCAGGTCAAGGCGCGGGCCGAGCGCCATCAGGTCAGTCCTTCGTCACCTGCGACGGATGCGATCACAGCGCAAAGCCCTCGCCCAGATACAGCCTGCGGACGTTCTCATCGGCCACCAGCGCCTCTGGCGTGCCGGCGAACAGCACCTTGCCATCATAGATGATGCAGGCACGATCGACGATGTCGAGCGTCTCGCGGACGTTGTGATCGGTGATCAGCACGCCGATGCCGCGCGATTTGAGCTCGATGATGAGGTCACGGATGTCGGCGATCGAAAGCGGATCGATGCCTGCGAACGGTTCATCGAGCAGGATGATGGAGGGGCTGGCGGCGAGCGCGCGGGCGATCTCGCAGCGGCGGCGTTCGCCACCCGACAGCGCCATCGCGGGGGATTCACGCAGCCTTGTCAGCCCGAATTCCTCAAGCAATGTCTCCAGCCGCGCCGCGCGCGCCTCGACTTCGGGCTCGACCAGTTCGAGCACCGCCTTGATATTCTGCTCGACCGTCATGCCACGAAAGATCGAGGTTTCCTGCGGCAGATAGCCAAGGCCCAGGATCGCGCGGCGGTACATCGGCAGCGGGGTGATATCGACCCCATCAAGCATGATGCGACCCGAATTGGGTTTCACCAGCCCCATGATCGAATAGAAGCAGGTGGTCTTGCCCGCGCCATTGGGGCCGAGCAGGCCCAGCACCTCGCCCTTGGCGACCTGCAGCGAGACATCGGAGAGCACGACCTTCTTGTCATAGCTCTTGGCGATCGAGACGACGTTAAGGCCATCGGTGGACACGGCAGGGTCCGCCGCGGTGCCGCTGAGCAGGCCAAGGGGGGCTACATCGTTCATTGCAACATTCCTGCAAACATAAACCGCAGCTTGGGGCGCCGCTTTGTCTTTGTTCTCCCATAGCATGGAACAATGCGATGAAAACCGGCGATATTCACGTGTTGGCAGGATTTATGCATGGGCTGGCGTGGGGAGCCTTCAAATCCTCCCCGAGCTTGGCTCGGGGAGGGGGACCGCTGACCGAAGGCCAGTGGTGGAGGGGAAGCGGGATGGCACGGCATCTATAGGCTGGGCTCGAACTGGCCGCCCCCCCCCCCCCCCCC
>NZ_LJHP01000029.1:0-26265 GCF_001295965.1 Blastomonas sp. AAP25 | reverse complement strand
TCCGTTCGCCCATCATCGGCCGTCTCCGCTTGCTCGCGAAGACATAGAATCAATACGCTAGCGCCATTGCAAGCGCGAGTTTTTCAACAGAATCGGGTCGTGTACCGCCGAAGTCAAATGCCGCATCATGGGACAATGCTGCCGTTCCAAAATGACATCTCTAACGGCCGGTCTTGTCAGAAGCCGACACTCCAGGGGCGCCGGACCGGCACAGCATGTCTGCTGGAATGGGGCCGTTTGCCGAATGGCAGGCGCTGCCAGGGAATGGACCAAAGCCGAAGGTCGGCGTTCGCGTGACCTGTGATTTTCCTGTTATGACTGCAAGCGGCGCGATAGGGATCTTGCCGCAGTATATCTTGTCAACGCAGATTCGCAGGTGTAGCCGCATTTCGATGCTTTGGATACCGATCACCTTGCTTGCCTCATTGGCACAAGTCCTGCGCAACGGCTCACAGGCATCTTTAACGAGTAAGATTGGCACGTTAGGGGCCACGCAAGTTCGGTTTATATTCGGGCTCCCCTTCGCAGTGCTGTTTTTAATCATGTCTCTATATATTTTCGATGAAAGTATACCCGAGATTACCGCAGCTTCGATCTCATGGGCTTTCGTTGGAGCGGTCAGCCAGATTTCGGCGACTGCTCTCATGCTACTGGTAATGCATCGCCGCGCTTTCGGGGTCGCATATGCTTATATTAAGACCGAACCAGTGGTTGTCGCCATCATGGGCTCTCTTTTTTTCGGGGATCAGCTGTCTGCCTTAGGCTGGGCTGCGGTTCTCGTGGTTACGATGGGTGTTCTGGTCACCTCGATCCCCCCGCGCGACTTCGATAAACTGTTGCATGAGCGAGCAATGATCGCAGCAGGCGTAGTTTCTGGGGGACTTTTCGGTTTATCGGCCGTAGCCTTCCGTGCGGCGATTGATAATGTCTCGCAAGGCGGGTTCATCGTAAGATCAATCCTTATGCTGACGATCACGTTGTTTATTCAGACCTTTTTACTCGGGATCTGGCTCGCCTGGCGCGAAAGAACTGCGTTTAGCGGTTCTCTTGTGGAATGGCGTAGAAGTATTGGAGCGGGATTTCTCGGTGCTCTTGCGTCAGCATGCTTGTTTTGCGCTTTGTCACTAACGCCAGCTGCAAATGTCCGCACGCTCGCACTTATTGAAATGCCAATGGCCGCACTTCTTTCCGGAAAGCTGGCCGGGAAGAAGATGCTTGGGCATGAGCTGGCGGGCCTATTATTGGTGGCAATGGGCTTGCTGATGCTTTTGCTCGGAGCCACAATGAAATGATGGGGTGGATGCCGACTTCGACGGCATCGTAAGATGCCAGGCGAGCGCGACGGTGCGCTGTTGAAGGAGGAGCATATCCACCGGGTTGCCGTCCGCCTTTGACCGTGCAAAGCCTCAGCGACAATGACCTATCTAATATATCTCGCCCCTGCTGTTGCCAAGATTGGCGGCTGTTTTGCCTTCTGGGCCTGGCTGCGGCTGGACCGGTCGCCGCTTTGGCTTGTTCCAGGCGTTGCCTCGCTTTGCATCTTCGCGTGGTTGCTGACCCTTATCGAAACCGAACAGGCCGGACGCACCTATGCAGCCTATGGCGGGATCTACATCCTGTCCGCGATGGGCTGGATGTGGCTGATCGAAGGCACGCGGCCAGATCGATGGGATCAGATTGGTGTCGTCATCTGCCTCATCGGTTCGGCGATCATCCTCTACGCGCCAAGAACGGCCTGAGACCGATCACAGCCCCTGCGGCCGAGACTCTCGACAATGCCACATTCGTTTATGCTCTCTCCTTCGCAGGAGCGCAGCATCTGCGCCAGTTCCTCGCGAAGCCGGGCGATGTCGGCGATATTGCGATCAACCTCGCCGATCTGTTGCTGGACGAGAAGATCGATATTCTCGCAGGGCTTATCCGCCTGATCGGACAGCGCGAGCAACTGCCGCACCTGTGCCATGCCGAAGCCGAGATCGCGCGCTCGGCGGATGAAGGTGAGCGTAGCCAGCTGGACACCCGCAAAAACCCCTCGCTTTGAGGCATCTCCCGTGATTCACTCCGGGCACTGGACGGAGAGTTTCGATGCACCCACGCAGCCTGTTTTCGCTGGCGGAGCACCTGGAGCGGCTGAGCAAGGACGGAGATCCGCTGGAAGTTTTGGCTGGCACGGTGGAGTTCTAGCGTTTCCGGCCACTTTTGACCCGCGGGCTCGGTTATAGCGACGGCGCTAAGGGCGGCCAGCCTCCCTTTGTCCCGGTGGCGATGTTCAAGGTGCTGGTGGTTCAGGCGCAGCATAACCTTTCGGATGCGCGCATGGAGTTCATGATCAGAGATCGCTTGAGCTGGATGCGCTTCTTCGGCTTCGACCTTGGCGGCGCGATGCCCGATAAGGACACCATCCGTCACTATTGCAACCGGCTGACCGAGAGTGGCACGCTCGAGGCGCTGATGCAGGCATTCGAACAGCAACTGCGTGAGGCAGGATATCTGGCTATGGGCGGTCAGATCGTCGATGCCACGCTGGTGCCCGCGGCCAAGCAGCGCAACACCGAGGACGAGAAGGCCGCGATCAAGGCGGGCAAGTCAGCCCGGAAAATATGGCGCGGCAAGCCGAACCAGGCGCACCAGAAGGATGTTGATGCGCGCTGGATCTTGAAGACCGGTGGCAAAGTCCGCTATCGTCCCGACGGCACGCCGCTGCCGCAGATTGCCACGCCCGTTTTCGGCTACAAGTCCCATGTGTGGACGACCTCCGCGGCGCAAGAGCTTTTCGGCATTGATGACCTCGGTCGGGTGCATCCATGTGTTCGGCCTGTTCGCGCAGCACCAAATGGCTGCTGGCCCTGATGAAGTCCGCAGGCTGGCTCCCTAATCACGTCATCGCGCTCGAAGCGCTGTGACCCCCTGGGTTTCACCAACCCCCGGTCTGACCGGTTCGTCATCACTACTAAGCTGCTCCAACGCATCCCATCACGCGATTATCGAGTGACGGAGATCTCGTTATGCGGCGGCGGCGTAGACCTCCTTTCGCGTCATCACGGCCCAGGCAATCCGTGCTGTCTTGTTGGCGAGCGCCACTGTCGCGATCTTCGCAGGCTTGCGCTCGAGCAGGCCCGCCATCCAAGGTTGGCGAGCCGGATTCTTGCGCGTCATTCGCATAACAGCAGTCGAACCGACGACCAGAAGCCGGCGAAGATAGCCATCGCCCTGCTTGGTTATTCCGCCGAGCCGCTCTTTGCCGCCCGAGCTGTTCGCCCGAGGTCTGAGTCCAAGCCAGGCGGCGAACTGACGACCTGATCGGAACAGAGAGGCGTCGGGCACCGCTGCCGCGATAGCTGAAGCTGTGATCGGGCCAATCCCCGGGATCGTAGCCAACCTGCGGCTCGTCTCGTCGTTGCGGTGCCAATCGAGGATTTGCGCCTCAAGCCTATCGATCTCGCTGGTTAGTGCCCTCAGCTGAGCGGCAATACCATGAAGGGCCGAACGCGCGTGTGCGGGAAACCTGTCCTGCTCTTCGTGCAGCGCCTTCAGGGAAGCCACTACGCCGCCGGCGCCCAGACCCGTCACGATCCCGTATTCAGCTAGGTGGCCGCGGAGCGCGTTGATCAACATGGTGCGCTGTCTGACCATCAGGTCGCGACTTTTGTGGAGCATCAGCACCGCCTGCTGCTCGACCGACTTCACAGCGACGAAGCGCATCGTCGGCCGGGTGACCGCTTCGCAGATCGCTTCGGCATCCGCTGCATCGGTCTTCCCACGCTTCACATACGGCTTAACATAGGCCGGCGGCATGAGGCGCACCTCATGGCCGATCGCCATCAACTCGCGCGCCCAGTGATGCGCCGACGCACACGCTTCCATGCCGACCAGGCAAGGCGGTAACTCAGTGAAGAAGCGGATGACTTCTGTCCTGCGCAACTTGCGCCGGATCAGCACTGCGCCATCGGCAGCGATGGCGTGAACCTGAAACACATTCTTCGCCAGATCCAATCCGACGGTGACAATCTTCTGCTCCATGGAACGACTCTTAGACGTGGACCTACAACGACCACATCATTACACAGCTACGCTGGTGCGGAGGTCGTCCACGACATCACCTCACGCCCTACAGCCCCGACTTCAATCCTATCGAAAAGGCCTTCTCCCGCCTCAAGGCCATGCTCCGCAAGATCGGTGAGCGAACAGTCGGCGGCCTGTGGGATCTCATCGGGAGGCTCGTCGACATCTTCCACCCCGCAGAATGCGCCAACTACTTCCGCTCCTGCGGGTATGACCCGGAATGATCGAAAACCGCTCTAAGGATGGATCGGCTTGTCTTTCGTTCCGGCGCCATCGTGGCGTCGGAGAGACGAAGCTGACCGCGGTATGATGTCAAAATCTACCGCAAACATGAAACAGTTTTTCACCGCAAAAAGGGACCAGTCCGTCGATTACTCCAAATTCGCCGACATTGCCGCCAGCAAATTCTTCACTGTTATCAAATCGGCTGCTGGAATTCCGGCCAACAATCGCGCATAAACGGTATCAGCTTCGCTCCGGAGTGCGGGCAAAATACGGATCGCATTGGGCAGCAGGTGTAACGTCCAGACACGGCGGTTGCCCTTGACCGCGCGTCGCACGACGTAGTCGGCTTCTTCCAGTTGATCGATGACACGGCCAACACTGGCGCGTTCGAGTTCAAGGCATTTGGCTAGCTCGGTCTGGGTAAGGCCAGGCGTGCGGAACATGTAGGCAAGCGCGCGCCATTGGGTTCGGGTTAACCCGAACCTTGCGGTCGATGAGTCAAACAGGCGGCGCAGTTTGCGCGGCACTTCTTCGACCAGGAAAACAAGCTCGTCCGCATCGGTCAGGTAGCGTTGTGGTTGAGGGTCTTGAATCATAATTAGTACCCTAGCCCCGTTCAAAACAAAGAAAAGCGCTTTACCGTAAGACATCATACATTATGATGTCATCATGTCCAGTTCTCAGGTCTTGCTCGTCGGGTATTCCGGCCACTCCATTGCTGCCCTCATCGAGGGGCCAGAGAGCGGCCTGCCCGTTTTACTCGCCCATGGCGGCGGGCAGACCAAGCGCGCATGGAAGCGCGTCTCGGCGATGCTGGCAGAACATGGCTTTCTGTCTTTCGCGCTCGATTTGCGCGGTCACGGAGACAGCGACTGGGCCATTGACGGTGCATATGATATTGTCGATTTTGCAGGCGATCTGGTTGCGATCGCCGGTGGCTTCGAGCGCAGGCCCGTACTAATCGGCGCGTCGCTCGGCGGTCTTGCCGGGCTCATGGCCGAGGGCGAAGTCGCCCCCGGCACCTTCGCCTCGCTGACTTTGGTGGACATTGCCCCGCAAATGGAAGCGGGTGGTGTGACACGGGTCGTAGGCTTCATGGAAGCGCACGCCCGCGAAGGCTTTGCTTCGCCGGAGGAAGCGGCGAAGGTGATCTCCGAATATCTCCCTCATCGTCCAAGCCGCAAGGCCTCGTCTGGCCTCGCCTATTATTTGCGGCAAAAGCCCGATGGTCGTTATTACTGGCATTGGGACCCGGCTTTTATCGACGGAGTAATGCGCCGCCACGCCGAGCGTAGTGACATCAGCGATTTTGGGCGCACCGAATTGGACGAAGCGGCATCACGGCTTGCGCTCCCGGTCCATCTGATCCGCGGAGGATCGAGCGATCTCGTTTCGCCCGAAGCGGTCGCGCACTTCCTTGAGTTGGTGCCACACGCCGAATATAGCGACATCGCCGACGCAACACATATGGTGGTCGGCGACCAGAACGATGCCTTTGGCGATGCGATAGTTGAATTTCTGATGCGCACGCATGGGAAAGGGGATGCAGCATGAGCGAGCAGGCAGCGCAAATGGACATCGAGCAGCTCCGCGCAATGTTGCTGATTGCGCCTTTCCACAAATGGCTGGGTCTTGAGATCACGGCACTGACCGAGGACGCCCTGATCCTCGAAATGCCGTGGCGGGATGAAATCCTCTCCAATCCCATGATCGGATCAGCGCATGGCGGCATCCTGTCGTCACTGATCGACCTAACCGGGCTTTACACCATCAACGCGCTTGGCGGATCGGCGCGCGCAACCGCCGACATGCGGGTCGATTTCCACAGACCCGCGACATCAGGTCCGCTGCGCGCCATCGGGCGCGTCGTCAAGCTAGGCAAGCAATTGAGCGTCGCGGAAACCCGGATCGAGGATGCCGAGAGCAGGCTGTTGGCGAGCGGACGAGGTGCCTATGTCGGTTAGGCAAGGCATTCCGCTCACTTTGCTGGCTCTCTCGGCCTGCGCGTCGGTTCCCGATACCGGAGTCAGACCGGCAATGCGGACCGCCGAGACGCTGGCTGCCAGCCAGATACTTGCGCCGCGTGGCCCTGACATCTGGCCCCCAGATCAATGGTGGCAGCGGGCGGGCGATCCGCAACTGACCGCGCTCATCGAAGAGGGACTGGCCCATGCGCCGCAAGTTGCCGTTGCCGCTGCGCGTATCCGCCGCGCGGAGGCCGAAGCGCAACGCACCGGCGCGGCGGGACAGCCTTCGGTTGGCGCAGAGGCGGAAGGTGGCGTGCGCCGCCAAAGTGGCAGTTTTGGTATCCCCGCGCAATTCCTTCCCGGTGGCTGGGCCGATTATGGACAGGCCTCGTTGAACTTCGGCTATGATCTCGACCTATGGGGCCGCAACCGAGCCGCACTCGCCGCTGCGACTTCGGAATTCCGTGCGGCGATCGTCGATGCCGCGCAGGCAAGGCTGGTGCTGTCGGTCTCGATAACCGCCGCCTATGCCGAGCTTGGCCGCGCCTACCGCGAACGCGACAATACCGAGGCCGTGTTGGCAAACTGGCGGACGACACGTGACCTAGTGGCGCAGCGTGAGCGTAACGGCCTCGACAATCGCGCCAGCCTGCGCCTCGCCGATATCGAAGTCGCGAACGCAGAGCAGACGTTGGCTGCCGCCGAGGAGACCATACTCATCCGCCGCAACCAGCTTGCGGCGCTTGTCGGCGCGGGGCCGGATAGAGGACTGACGATCACCCGTCCGCCGCTTTCGCCCTCAACGCCCGCAGGGGTTCCCGAAGGCCTGACCACCGATTTGCTCGGCAGGCGACCCGATATTGTGGCTGCGCGCGAACGGGTCGACGCGGCTGCCGCCCGGATCGAGCAGGCTCGGGCGGGATTCTACCCTTCGATCAACTTGCGGGCGCTAATCGGCTTGCAGGCGTTGGGCATTGGCAATCTTGTCGATTCGCAATCGGTCTTCGGGTCGGTGGGTCCTGCAATTAGCTTGCCAATCTTCGAAGGCGGCGGGCTGAAGGCGCAGTATCGCGGCGCGACTGCCGCCTATGATGAGGCGGTAGCCAACTACAACCAGACGGTGATCACCGCATATCAGCAAGCTGCCGATGCCATCACCCAACGTGATGCGGCGGACCAAAGGTTGAGCGCCGCGCGCGCCACCTTGACGGCCGGCGAGGATGTGCTTGGGCTCCTTCGCCAGCGTTACAGCGCGGGCCTGGTCAGCTATCTTGATGTGCTGGCGAGCGAACGCGCAGTGCTGGAGCTGCGCTTTGCTGTCATCGCCCTCGAAACCAATGAACGCGGCGCGACGCTGGCGACAATTCGTGCGCTTGGGGGCGGGTTTGACGCGCGTGAAACGCCCCCAGCAGGAATAGCCGACCGATGACCGAAGCAGCAGACAACCTCTCCGATGCCGATGCGGACGTTTCCGCTTCTCGCAAGGCAACGCGCCAGAAATGGTTGCGGCGGTTGTTCGTTATACTGGCCATTGTCGGCCTCGGCTGGGGTGCCTGGTACTATCTGGTCGCTCGCAACCATGTCAGCACTGACAATGCCTATGTGAACGCGCAGATGGCGCAGGTCACGCCGCTTGTTGCAGGTTCGGCAACCGAAGTGCTTGTTATAGATACGCAACAAGTGAATGCGGGCGACGTGCTGGCCCGGCTCGATCAAGCGAATGCAAAGATCGCCGTTGCCCAAGCCGAGGCCGATCTTGCCGCCGCGCGCCGCCGGTTCAGCCAAACGGTCGCGACCAATAGCGCGTTGTCGGCGCAGGTCGACACCTCCAGCGCCGGTCTGGTTCAGGCTCAAGCGCGGCTGCAGACAGCACAGGCAGAATTCGACAAAGCCCGCGTCGATTTGCAGCGCCGCGAAGCGGTTTCCGGCAGCGGAGCGGTTTCGGGTGAAGAATTAGCGCAGGCGCGCAAAGCCTACAAGACGGCCAGCGCTGCGCTCGACGCCGCTCGTGGCGGAATATCCGAAGTCGCATCCGCTCGACGGGTCGCGCAGGGCCAGCTTGCGGCCAATGACGCGCTGGTGCGCGGTTCAAGCATGGAGACCGATCCCGCAGTGCGCGCCGCGAAAGCGCGCCTCGATTCGGCATTGCTCGATCTTGAGCGCACCGAAATTCGCGCGCCCGTTGCAGGCGTGGTCAGCCGGTTGCAGGTGCAGATCGGCCAGCGCCTCAATCCAGGTCAGACGATCATGACCATCGTTCCGATCGAAAAGCTCTATGTCGATGCGAACTTCAAGGAAGTTCAGCTCGGTGGCGTTCGCGTCGGTATGCCTGTCGAACTGACTTCCGACCTCTATGGCGGCGATGTGGTCTATCGCGGAACGGTGGCCGGACTGGCAGGCGGCACCGGCTCCTCGATGGCGGTGATCCCTGCACAGAACGCAACCGGCAACTGGATCAAGACCGTCCAACGCCTGCCGGTGCGGATCGAACTCGATCCCGCCGAACTGCGTCGACATCCCTTGCGCGTCGGGCTTTCAATGGAAGTTGAAATCGATGTTTCGAGGAAGTGACGCAAAGTGACTGGCATTGTGGTCAACTATAATGGGCTGTCTCCGTCGCAGCGCCTGACCGCGGCGATTGCACTCGCCTTTGCCAATTTCATGGTCATCCTCGACCTGACCATTGCCAATGTCGCGGTGCCGCATATCGCCGCCAGTCTCGGCATCACGCTGGAACAAGGCACCTGGATAATCACCTCCTATGCGGTCGCCGAAGCCATCTGCGTGCCCTTGACCGGATGGATGGCAGGGCGTTTCGGCTCGGTGCGCACTTTCATGGTCAGTATGCTTGGGTTCGGGATGTTCTCATTCCTATGCGGCGTATCGGTTTCGCTTGAGATGCTGCTGATCTGCCGGATCGGACAAGGCATCGTAGGTGCCTTCATGATGCCGCTTTCGCAGACCCTGCTGCTCAAAGTATTTCCCCCGGACAAGCAGAACTACGCGATGGGGCTGTGGGCGGTAACAACCTTGCTGGCCCCGGCGCTGGGTCCGATCTTCGGAGGCTATCTGACCGACAATTACAGCTGGCATTGGATTTTCCTGATCAATATTCCGGTTGTGCTGTTGTGCCTATTCGCCTGCTGGCGGCTCGTCCGTCCGCTGGAAACTGAAAGCCGCATCGTGCCAGTCGATCTCATTGGCCTCGCGCTGCTCATCCTTGCGGTTGGCTGCCTCCAGCTTGTTCTCGATCTGGGGCGGACGCATGACTGGTTCGGTGACCCCATGATCGTCGCACTCACTGTAATTTCGGTCGTCTCCTTCCTGTTTTTCATCATCTGGGAATTGACCGAGGATAATCCCATCGTCGATCTGCGCGTTTTGCGGCATCGCGGCCTTAGCATAAGCCTGCTTGCTCTTGGCATCAGCTTCGGCGCTTACTTTGCCGGGTTCGTGATCGTCCCGCAATGGCAGCAGGCCTGGCTTGGATACACGGCAACGCAAGCAGGCCTTTCTTCCTCGTTTACGGCCATCGCGGCGCTTCTCACGGCCCCCATCGTTGCGATCATCGCCCCGCGCTATGATCCACGCCTGTTGGTGTCAGGCGGCATCATATGGCTCTCAGTGCTGGCTCTCACCCGGACCTTCTGGACCACCGATTCCGATTTCTGGACCCTGACCTTACCGCAGTTCGTTCAAGGGTTGGGCATGACATTTTTCATGATCCCGCTGATTGGCCTGACCCTGAATACGGTGGAAGAGCATGAGGTCGCATCCGCTGCCGGCCTTCAAAGCTTCGTCCGCACGATCGCAACAGCATTCGCAACTTCGTTATCTCTTACCTATTGGGGCGATAGTCAGCGCGCGGCGCGCAATGACGTGGTTGGTGTACTCCAGCCTGAAGTCCTGCAAGCGCAATTATCCGGCATGGGGTTTTCGCCCGAGCAAATCAGGCTGATGCTGAGCAACATGGTCGAAATGGAAGCGACAACGCTTGCTGTCGTTCACGTCTTTTGGGTGACTTCTGCGATGCTGCTTGTGGCAGCTGCGGTCATTTGGTTGGCTCCGCGCCCGAAGAAACCGGGTGGTATGTCGATGGGGCACTAAAACCCCATCCGCCCTAACCTTTGGTGGCGATATCGTTAGGCGAGGCAAGGTCGGCGCTCTCCAAAACCGGAAAGGCAGCTTAGAAAAGCTCGTAGGACCCTCGCGGAGCTCAAGCACCAACAAATGTCGTGTCTCGCTTTAAACGCTTGGCGTTTGCAACAAGCGCAAAGTCCGGCATCGACTAATGAGTATCCCTTCGGACGATCTTTCAATTACCCACAAGTGGTCGCACGCGTGATTCACGTAAGCGCATTACAGTTGAAGCCACTGGCTCGGCTGTGATTCCTGCTCAGGCACGGAACCTGCGGGGTGCGTGCCATGACGAACGACCGAGATGAAGGTGAGACCTGGATTGACGGAGAAATAGACAACACCGGGTTCGGCGATACTCGGCTTGGTGCTCGACTGCGCAAACTGATGTGCTGCCTGGATAGCGCAACAGGTCAGCCGCTGCCATTAGCCTGCGAAGATTGGGCGAACACAAAAGCGGCATACCGCTTTTTGTCGAACAGCTCGGTCACCGAAGAGCACATTCTGGCTGGCCATTTCCAGGCGACGGCGCGTCGTGCAGCCAGCTGTGATGGCACCCTGCTGGTGCTGCAGGACACCACAGAATTCGTCTACCAGCGATCAGCGCCAGAGAGCATCGGCTACACCAAGAAGGTGAACAGCGGGCGCGACAAGGAAGGCCTCTGGCGCCAGCACAAGCTTTGCGGCGTTATGATGCATGCCAGTCTCGCCGTCACGCTTGAAGGGCTCCCTCTCGGCTTGACGGCTGCCCGCTTCTGGAGCCGTGCACAATTCAAGGGGCTGCTGGCGCTCAAACGCAAAGTCAACCAGACGCGGGTGCCGATCGAGACAAAAGAGAGCATCCGCTGGCTCGAGAATATGCGCGGCTCCACGGCATTGCTCGGAGGGGACCCCGCCCGCATCGTTCACGTCGGCGATCGCGAGAATGACATCTATGAATTCTACTGCGCGACGCAGGAGCTCGGGACCCACTTTGTCGTCCGCACCTGCGTTGATCGTCTGGCCGGCGACGGCAAGCACACCGTGTTGGCGGAGATGGCCGAGGTCGCTGTCGAGGGCATCACCAGTTCGAGATAGCCGACGGTAGCCGAGTGAAACTGGCCCTGAAATACAAGCGCATCCGGGTTCTGCCGCCCATTGGCAAAGCGCGGCTCTATCCACCACTGAACTTGACCGTGATCCACGCCATAGAGGTCGACCCTCCCGAAGGGCGCAAACCGATCGACTGGAAGCTGCTCACCGATCTTTCTTTCGGAACCGCCAGCGAGGCGATCGAGAAAATGACCTGGTACGCGATGAGATGGAAGATCGAGCTATTCTTCAAGATTCTCAAGTCCGGGTTCAATGCCGAGAAACTGAAGCTGTGCGCGGCCGAGCGACTGGTCAACCTGATCGCCATATTCTGCATTTTGGGCTGGCGGATCTTCTGGCTCACAATGCTGAACAGAGCGCGCCCAAATGATGATCCCGGGTCCGCACTGACCGCCACCGAGATCATGATCATCGATCGAATTGCAGCCCGCGCCGGGAGAAGCACTGCAAACGCGCCGCAGATTTCATCGTACCTGACCGAGATCGCGCGCCTGGGCGGCTATCTCGGTCGACGACACGACCCTCCGCCCGGCAACATGATCATATGGCGAGGTTGGACTCGGCTCATGGACATCCGACTTGGCCTCGAGCTCGCCGCTCAACCACTTGTGGGTAATCGAAAGCCCCGCCGGATGGATACGCCACATCTCGCGAGGAGGTGACAATTATCTCCGCGGCCTGCGCTACGCGGCTGCAATAGTGATCCTGACACGCGCCAACGCTGATATCCATAGCAGCCTTAAAGACTGGGGTAACAAGCTGCATGAGCAGCTGGGCTTCACGCGCGCTGCAGTCGCCGTGGCGCGCAAACTGGCGGCCATCATGCATACCAGCTCAAGACAGGAGAGCCACTCAACACATCGCTTGGCGCCGCGGCCTAACCGGGGTGCCAGTTTAAGTTCTCAGCGCGTTAGCATTTGACGAGTCGAGGCCTCCTTGTCGTGGACGTGGGTCAGGTCATTCCGTTTGGTTTGGCTGAAGCTCCTCGAAAACCGCGTCTTAAAAATAGGAAGACCTCACCTGCGAAGACCATCATGCGGCGGCTCTGTGCCGACCGCGAAAACAACCCTGCTCCCGGCATACGAACACCCTCGCGCAAAATATGGCCATTGTGAAATGCGATGCATGACATTGATTAACGTGTCGACCTACGCTGCCGCGCGGCAAGCCTTCTGACGCCGAACCCGCTTGCCTAGCGGAATGCGATTATACAACCATCGATGGGATGGTCCCTTTTAGATGCCGATCATCCCGCTAACGCGGGGCTTTTTGCACGCCGAAGCACATTGCGTCAGACACCAAGCGTCCTCAGCGACTGCGAAACGGGGCCATAGCCGGCGTCGGGCGGTATCACCAGAACACGCTCGCCATTCTCGATCGAAACTTCGGGTAGCACCGTAACCAGCCTGCGTTGCCGTGCCCGTGCAATGCAATCTTGCGCGCTTGCCGCCTCGGCGAGCAGCTTGAGGTTCATCAAGGTGGGAAAGATGATGGTGCGTTCGCCCACGACTGCCAATCGGATCGCCTCGGACGGCGAGATCCATTCCGCATCGACGGTCTCGCGCCCATCACACGCCGCGACTTGTCCCGGCGGGGCGCTCATGACGTAGAACCAGGTGTCGAACCGCTTCGGCATCATGGTCGGGGTAATCCACCGAGCGAAGATGGCGAGCACATCTAACCTGAGGTGAACACCCAGTTCGCGAATGACATCGATGAAGGCGACTCCGCCAGAATCGACCGCGCTTCGCACCGATGCGGCGCACGGGTCTTCGAAAGGCGCGCCTTGGGGCGTTTGCGCCAGCAGAATACCGGTTTCCTCGAACGCCTCGCGGATCGCCCCGATCCGCAAGGTTCGTTGGACCGGATCCAATTCGTCCCATCCAATTGCATGCTCGGCCCACCGCTCGTCGGTGTCGCCAGCGTGCGTCTTTCCCCCGGGAAAAACCAGAGCGCCGGACGCAAAGTCGATCTGGTGGTGGCGCTTGACCATCAGAACCTGGAATTCGGGCTGGTCGCGTACCAGCAGCACGGTCGCTGCGGGCTTCGGTTCGGGAATCTGAGGTGCATTGGTCATGTCTGTCTCCCTGGCTTTAGCTGCATCGACACCCTTTGACGCGCTCGCAATTCCGTTGATGCCGTTCTGCGGTTCCTTCCCGAAGGTACACTTGTCATCGCCATAACTTCGATCAGTCACCTATGGACCACTCTTCGATGACAGCGCGCAAGGCAGCGGTGAAGGCAAGTGGCTGGTCGAGCATCAAATGATGTCGCGCTTCGGGAACCGCGATGATCGGAATGTCCCGCCCGCCCAATTCGCGCAGGTACTGGCGTGAATCCCGCGTAAAAAGCTGGCTCTTTTCGCCATGGATAATCGCCTTTCGACCGGATGCGGCGACCAGACGAAGGCCAATCTCAAGCCACAAGCGTTGTGAATTGTCCCGCTTGAACACGTCGGGTGAGAACTTCCAAGTCCAGTCAGTCCCTTCACGGCGCAGCGCATGATAGGCCATATAATCCATCAAAAACGGTTCCCCTACCGGCTGAGGCGGGGACAACACATACCGTGCGCGGGCGTTCAAGTAATCGGGATAGCGGCGATGAGGCCGGTTGGGATCGCCCGAACCAGGGCTGGTACGGCCATTGCTCCTATACTTTTCCAGCTCCGACGGGCGCAGAACCATCATGTCGCAGATCACGGCTCCGCCAAAAGTTGTCGGGGCGAGTTCGATAGCCGTCAGCGCCACCGCCGAGCCGAAACTGTGGGCAGCCAAGATGGGTTTGCGGGCATGGCCGAGAAGGCCCAAGGCTTCAGCAACCCCTATCATCTCGCGCCCGCGCGCCGCCATGTCGCAGTCCGGGCGCACGTCACTGTCGCCCATGCCGGAAAGGTCATAAGCGACTACGTGGTAATCGCGGGCGAGAAAGGGGGCGACAAAGGCGAAGCAGCGGGCGTGCGAAAGGAAGCCATGGGTCATCAGCACCGGCGGCGCGGCCGGGTTGCCCCAACGGAAGTAATGCAAGCGCACGCCATCGACGGTTACGAAGCCTTCCTCCCGCGGAACAGCGAGGGCCTCAGCAAACCAGACCGGCAGGGCGGACGGGTCAGGCGCCCATTCCGAAGTGATGTCGGATGTGGTCACGTTCATCAGTCGTAGTCCCCCGTTCATGCCAGCGTGAAGCCGCGGTACCCGTCCGCTGCCACTTTGTTAGAGATCGTCGCGAAGCCAACTACGCTGGGATAATTGAGCAACTGGCGCGGTTTGCCCGGAATATTGTCGCCCATGTACCAGGACTTTGCCCGGGGAAAGAGCGTCATAGTCCCGATCGAAGCAACGCTCTCGGTCCATTCGCGCTCTGCGTCTATTTCCGCCTCGAAACGCGTGAAATTGTCTTCGCGAAGCTTCACCAGAAGGTCGCGGACCCAATCGCCCTGGATTTCAGCTGCGGTCGGACCATTGGAAAAGCCCGAAGGACTGAGCGGTCCGTAAAGATAGGCCATGTTGGGAAATCCATGCACGGCATAGCCGAGATAGGCGGTCACCTCGTCATGCCAGGCAGTGGTCAGGCTGCGACCGTCCCGCCCCCTGATCTCAATTTGCGTCAGCCCGCCGCGTCCGGCGTCGAAGCCGGTAGCGAACACGATCAGCTCGCATTCGATCAACCCATCGGCGGTTTCGATCCCCTCGGGCACGATCCGCTGAATCGGCGCGCGAGACAGATCGACCAGCGCGACATTTTCCTGGGAGAAGATCTCGTAATAGTTCCGCTCGAGCGAGGGACGCTTGGTTCCGAAGGGGTGCGGCGGCTCGCTCGGTGCCAGCGTCTCGTGCAAGGCCGGATTGGCGATCCGCGCCCTGGTTTTGTCGCGCCAAAAATCGTAGGCGTAGCGGCTGGCACGCTCGTCGGTCAGCAGATCGGCGAAATTGGCGTACCAGTAACGTAGACCACCGGCCTGCCACTGCCTCTCGAACAGGCTGTGCCGCTCTTCCTCGTCGACTTCGAGCGCGGAGGCGTCGACCCTGCCCGTATCGAAGCCGCCGCCAGTCTGGAGACGGGCGGCAAAGATCGCCGGGTAATCTGCTTTCTCCCGCTCCTGCTGTTCAGCAGTCAGCGATTCCTGCCGCATCGGCAGCGCGAGAATCGGCGTGCGCTGTAGCAAGGTGACCTGGGCCGCTTCTGCTGCGGCTTCCTGCGCCACCTGGACACCGCTGGCTCCCGTGCCGACGATCGCCACCTTGCGCCCGGCCATGGACAGGCCTTGCTGCGGCCAGTGGGCCGTGTGGTGCCATTCGCCCGCAAGGGTCTCCAGTCCGGCGATTTCGGGCACATAGGCCTTTGCAGCAAACCCCAGACAGGGCAGCAGGTAGCGCGCCGTGATCGTTTCGCCTCCGCCGGTCGTGACCCGCCACTTGCGCCGGCCTTCATTCCACTCAGCGCCTGCTATGCGTGTTCCCATGGTCATATGGGGCCAGAGTCCAAGTCGGTCGCAGACATGGCGGAAATAGGCGCGCAGCTCGCGCCATCCGGGATAACGTCCGCTCCAGGTCCAGTCGCGCCACAGTTCTGGCAGCGAAAGTTCGTACAGCGGTACCTGCGAATCGACGCGCGCGCCAGGGTAGCAATTCCAGTACCAGATGCCGCCCGGCTCTTCGGCCGCATCGATCAGCCTGGCGTCGAAGCCGGCCTCGCGCAGCCGGTGAAGCAGATAGACCCCGCTGAAGCCTGCGCCAACGATCAGCGCCTCGCAGTCACTGTTGGCTTCGTCACTCACGCCGCCCCGTCCTGGCGCATCGCAAAGTCTCTTACTGCGGCGTAGTCGGCCTTGCCGTTGGACGCGCGTAGCGCGATACCGGCCAGATAGACAGCCTTGGGGGTCTTGTAACCGGCCAGCTGCTGGCGAACATGAGCCTTGAGCCCGGCCGCGTCGAGCGCGGCATCGTCCTCCAGGCGAACCACTGCGGTCACGGCCTGACCCCATTTTTCGTCGGGCACGCCCACAACCAGGGCGTCTATCACGGACGGGTGGGTCTTGAGCGCTTCCTCGACTTCTTCGGGATAGACCTTTTCCCCGGCGGTGTTGATGCAAACGCTGCCCCGGCCGAGCAGAGTCAGGCTGCCGTCAGCCTCCACCCTGCACCAGTCGCCGGGGATCGAGTAGCGCACGCCGCCGATGGTCCGGAACGTTTTCGCAGACTTTTCCGGATCCTTGTAATAGCCCATCGGTATGGCGCCCTTGCGGGCGATGAAGCCGGCGACGCCGCTGCCCGCTTCCACCTTGGCGTCTTGTTCGTCGAACACATCGCAATGCTCGCCGATCATGAATTTGGCGGTCTGGACGGATCCCTGCGCGGTGGCCACCGACAGGCCATAACCAAGCCCTTCGGATGCGCCGAAGGCGTCCATCAACGCGACCTGCGGAATGTGCCGGATCAGCCCGTCCTTGACCTCGCGGCTCCACATGACCCCTGATGAGAGGATAGAAATAAGACTCGAGGTGTCGTAACGCCCCGGCGCGTTGTCGAGCCCGGCGAGCATCGGCTTGGCGAAGGCATCGCCGACGATCGCGATCGACTGCACCCGGTGTTTCTCGACAGCGCGCCATAACTCATCCGCGTCGAACGACGGACTATCGAGCGTCATGATGCAGCCTCCCCCCATCATCGTGCCCAGGGCAGAGAGAAGACCAGTTCCATGCATCATCGGACAGGCGGAAAGGAACACCCGGCCCGGTCCGTCGGCGCGGATCATCTCGACGGTTTCGTCCATGTCCTGCGGCGCCGGACCAAGCAAGCCGGCGGAATCGAGTTGCGCCCGCCGCAGGTCATCGTGGCGCCACATCACCCCCTTGGGCATGCCGGTGGTGCCGCCGGTGTAGATGAACAGCAAGTCGTCGGGCGAACGGGCTATGCCCAGCGGCGAACCGTCGCCTTGCGCCGCCAGCGTCTCGTAAGGTTCGGCAAACGGCGCGATCGCTGCCGGATCGCCTATTTCGACAAAGATCCGGGCCTTACCGAGCCGATCCTTCAATTCGATAATGCAATCGCGGAATTCGCTACTGTAGATGATCGCCTCGGCATCGGAATCTTCGAAGATGTAAAGCACCTCGTCGGGCTTGTAGCGGTAATTGATATTGACGTGCGTCAGCCGAGCCTTGAAACAGGCCGCCATCGACTCGCCGTATTCCGGTCGGTTGCGCATATAGAAGGCCACTTTAGCCCCGGGCCTGATTCCCTTGGCGCACAGCGCGCGGGCAAGATTGTTGGACCGAGCGGCCATTTCCGACCAGGTGATCCGCCGATCCCCGTGGATCAGCGCCGGGGCATCGCGAGGAAGCGCCGGTTCGATCGCATCCAGTATGTCGCCGAAATTCCACTTGGTCATCTTCTTCTCTCCCGACCCGTCGTACTATGTCGTTGCGGTCAATCCCTGAAGCTGTGCTGCTTCGAACCTGACTCGCTCCGGTCCGCCAAGCGCCTGGCGGTCGAAGCCAATCCGTTTGAACCAGAAGTGCAGGCCAAGCAGGTCGGTAAAGCCCATCCCGCCGTGCACCTCTGTCGCGGTTCGCGCCACGAAGCGGTGGACCTCACCAGTGAGCGATTTTGCGTGGCAGGCCACCAGCGCCGACTCCTCGGGAACGGCGTCGAAGGCGTGCGCGGCATACCACACCAGAGCGCGGCAAGGTTCGTGCCGAGCGGCCATTTCTGCGCACATATGCTTGACCGCTTGGAAGCTGCCGATGACTCGCCCGAACTGCTCGCGCTCTCCGGCATAGGCGACCGACTTCTCGATCATCGCCTCGCCCGCCCCGAGACTGTCCGCCGCAAGCAAGACCCGCCCGGCGTCGCGCAGCCGCCGCGCTGCTAGGCCGCCATCGTCGGCAAGGGGTTGGGCCGGTGCGCCGGTCAGCCGCAACTCGCCGACGCTGCGGGTTGCGTCGATGGTCTGAAAGGCGATCCGTTCGACACCGGTCGCCGTTGCGGCAAGCAGATGAAGCCTCCCCGAATCATCGGCGACAATGAAATGGTCCGCCCCCGCAAGGTCGAGCGCGAACAGGGCGGTGCCGGTCAGCCAGCCGTCGCCGGCCTTGACCTTCGCGCCATCGCGCTCCTCGACCATGCCCCCGATCGCAACGCCGAAACGCACCTCGCCGGAAGCTATCCGGGGCAGCCATTCGTCCTGCTGCGCCTCTGAACCCGCCAGCATCAGCGCCAGCGGGGCGAGCACGCTGCGCGCCAGGAACGGCGCGGGAGCCACTGCCCGGCCAAGCTGCTCGGCCGCCACCGCCGCATCGAGCAGTGTCATCCCAAGCCCGCCATGCGCTTCGGGTACCATCAGGCCGGTCAGCCCGATATCATGGAGCGCAGCCGTGACCTGGTCGCTGACCGCACTGCCCGCATTCAAGCAGAAGCGCACGTGATCGAGCGGGCAGATTTCCGAGAGGCAGCGTCCGACCGTGTCCCGGAGCATTTCCTGTTCGGGTGAAAGACCGAAATCCATCAGGCGACTTCCTTCCGGCTCTGGGCGGCGTCGAGCGCAAGCCGCGGTTCGCGCGGCATGTTAAGGCCGCGCTCGGCGATGATGTTCTTCTGGATCTGCGCGGTGCCGCCGCCGATGATGAGACCGAGCTGGAACATGTAGTTCCATTGCCAGATCCCGCCTTCGCGTTCGCGCGGGCTGCCGCCATACAAGATGCCCATTTCACCCATGGCGTCGATCGCCAGGGCGGATATCTGGTGCGCCAGTTCGCAGCTCTGCAGCTTGACGATCAGTTTGGCCATGCCCCCCGGATCGCCCTTGAGCTGATTAGAAAGCACGCGTATCCCGTTGTATTTCATCGCCACGACTTCCGCCTGCAGGGCAACAAGACGGTCGCACAGCATGGGATTGTCAATAGCGCGAGCGCATCCGACCTGCTCCTCCTGCATCAGCCTGATCAGCGCCAGCAGGCGGCTTTCAAGCGCATCGGGATCGCCCAGCATCCCTCGCTCGTGGCCGAGCGTCGCATTGGCGACGAACCAGCCCTGGCCGCGCTGGCCGACGATCTGATCGACCGGCACCCGCACGTCGGTGAAGAACGTCTCGTTGAATTCAGCGTGCCCGGTCATCGTCTTGAGTGGGCGGACCTCGATCCCCGGCAGGTCCATCGAGAAGATCAGATAGGAAATGCCCGCATGTTTGGGGGCCTCGGCCTCGGTCCGGACCAGGCAGAAGATCATGTCGGCCTGCCGCGCCGTACTGGTCCAGATCTTCTGTCCATTGATCACGAAGTGGCCGTTTTCCTCGCGGGCGCTGGTGCGCAGACTGGCCAGATCGGAGCCCGCGCCGGGTTCTGAATAGCCTTGGCACCAGACGATCTCACCGCGCAGGGTGGGTTCGATCCAGCGGCGCTTCTGCTCCTCGGTGCCGAGTTCGAGCAGGGTTGGAACCAGCATCGAAATGCCCTGGTTGGACAGCCCGCCGGGCACGCAAGCACGGGCAAACTCCTCGGCGATGATTCGCGCTTCGAGGATGTCGGGCGCGGCACCATAGCCGCCATATTCGCGCGGAATGATCCGCGCGGTATAGCCATGTTCCAGCAGCAGGTTCTGCCAGGCAACCGCTTCGGCCGTCGGGCGCGCTGCACGCTGGGCCGATTCCGGGGCGCGGTGGCCATTGCGAGCCAGAAAATCACGCACTTCGGCGCGGAAGCGCTCGTATTCAGGGCCATATTCGAGGTTCATGGCGTGTATTCTCCACTCGCAGCCGGCCGAAACACCGGCAGTCGAAAATCGGCCCCCAGCGGCTCGAAGGTCAGTTCGACCGGCATGTCGAGTTCGATCCGGTCCACAGTGCATTCGATCAGCCGGGTCGCCATGCGCACCCCTTCCTCCAACTCGACCACGGCCGCAATGAAAGGGATTTCATGTGCAAAAGCCGGGTGCAGGGCCTGGTGCGTGACGGTCCACGAGAACAAGGTGCCCCTACCGGTGCTGGGCTGCCAGGCGAACTCGGGAGAACCGCAGCGGGCGCACATATAGCGCGGCAGATGGCGCCATGTGCCGCAGGAAGAGCAGCGCTGGAAATGCAGCTCGCCATCCTGGCACAGCCGCCAGAATTCCTGCTCTACGGGGTCCTGCGGACGCGGACGCGGCTTGGCTGGCCGGGTCTGCGCATCAGGCCGCTGCTTGGGGGGAAGTTCGGAATCGTGGCTCATGTGAACCTCCGCAAGATGGCGATGCTGCCATCGCCCAGATCGCCCCAGCCGGTGACCAGGCCGGTCTGGGCGTTCTCGACCTGCCGATCGCCGCAGTCGTGACGCAGCTGGCGGACCGCCTCGACCACATGGTTGAGGCCCCAGACATGGGCTTCGCTGAGCAGTCCGCCATGGGTGTTGAGCGGATAGCGGCCGCCAAGCTCGATCTGTCCGTCCCTTACGAAATCGAGCTGGCCGCCCGGCTCGCAGTAACCCAGCGCTTCCAGCTGTAGCAGCACCACGTAGGTGAAACAGTCGTAGATCTGCAGGAAGTCCATGTCCTCACGGGTCACTCCGGCCATCGCGAAAGCTTTCGGAGCAGCGAAGGAAAGCCCGATCTTGAACGGATCGGGACGCGAGGGAATGTCGTCGGCCGGATACGGGTGCCCTTCTGCCGCCCCGGCAATCGTCACCGGCACGTGGGGCATGTCGCGCGCCTTGTCGATCCGCGAGACCACCACCGCGCAGGCTCCGTCGGTTTCAAGACAACAGTCGTAAAGCCGGAAGGGCTCGGAAATCCAGCGTGATGTGGCGTAGGTATCCCAGTCGAGCGGGCGACCGTAGGTGCAGGCCTTGGGATTTAGTTGAGCGTGCTTGCGACAGGCCAGCGCCACCGCACCCATTGCCTCCGGTCCAACCCCGTAAAGCTGGGAGTGGCGGGTCGCCAGCCAAGCATACATCTGCACCGGAAGAAAAACGCCATAGGGAATGTAATAACCCTCGATCGTGTTGGTCAGCGTGGTCATGTTCATCGACCGGGTCGGCGGTGCGCCGGGCTTGGGGCGTAGCGCGGAAAACCCGTTCCAACCAAGGGTGACAAGAACATGGTCGCACAGGCCCGCAGCGATCGCCATTGCCGCGTTTTGCAACGCAGTCGTAGGACTGGCACCGCCCATGTGGACCGTCGCGGCATAACGCAACACATCGATTCCCAGGTTGGCGGCCAACTCCTCGGACGTAGTATAAATCGGCGGCGGGATCATGCCGTCGATGTCGCCCGGTTTCAGTCCCGCGTCGGTGATCGCGCGGCGCGAGGCCTCTAGCATCATGTCGACCGCGCTGCGTTCGGTGCCCTTGACGAAATCGGTTTCGCCAATTCCGGTAATTGCGGCTTTGTCGGAAAATCCGGTCATGCGCCTCGCCCCCGCATCAGCGGAAACGGCTAGCAAGCGCGAGCGCGCGTTCGGCTTCAGAAACCAGGTCGGCCATTACTTCGGCGGCAGGGCGCACCGCGTGGATCAGGCCGATCCCCTGTCCGGCGAAGCCAGGCAGGACATCCTTGCGCCTGGCCTGGATGCCTGCGGCCATAACCAGGCCGGAGATCATCGATTGATAAGGCATCGGCAGCGGTTCCTTGCCGGCCGCAACCCAAGCGTCAGCCCATTTGTTGCGGATCATCCGCGCCGGTTTGCCGGTGATCGACCGACTGACCACGGTATCGGCATCTCCTCCATCGACGACCGCCTCCTTCTGGAAGTCCTCGATCCCCGCCTCCTCAGTGGCAAGGAACGCGGTGCCGACCCAGGCGCCTTCCGCGCCCAGCATAAAGGCAGCGGCCACCCCGCGTCCGTCGGAAATGCCGCCAGCGCCCAGCACCGGCACCCTGTCGCCCACCGCATCGACCACCTGCGGGATAAGCGAGATTGTCCCAATCGGTGAATTGTGTCCGCCCCCGTCGTGGCCTTGGGCGACGACCACGTCGACACCGCTTTCGACCACCTGCTGCGCTTGCTTGACCTTGCCGATCACCGCCATGACGACCGTCCCGTTGGCATGGAGCCGGTCCATCCACGGGCCAGGATTGCCAAGGCCAGCCGCATAGACCGCCACCTTCTCCTCGATCACCACTTCCATCTGAGCTTCGAAGAACTCTTTTGAGAACAACGGCGAGCCGCCCTCGTCATCGCGTCCGCCAATCTCGCGCCTTTCCGCATCGCCATCTGCCCTAGCCAATCCTTCGCGGGCCATGAAATCCTCGGCAAACTCGCGGTATTCGGCCGCCAGCGCCATCGGATCGGCGCGCGCGGCGCCGATTTGCGGGGGCTTGCCCAGGCGCACCGAAGCCGGCAGCAGGGTATCGACCCCAAACGGCTTGTCGGTCAGTGCGCGGGTTTGGGCAATCCATTCCCGCAGTCGCTTGGGCGCGCAGGCTGCGGCGCCCAGGACGCCAAGCCCGCCGGCATTGGAAACCGCCGCCGCTAGCGCCGGAACGCTTGCCCCACCCATGCCGGCGAGGACGATCGGGTATTCAATCTTCAGCAAGTCGCAAATGCGGCTGTTCAAAGCCATCGTCTCTCTCCTTCAGATTTCCCGGCTTGCGTCCCCCCAGCGGACCTTTTGCGCGAGTAGATCGGGACTGCGCTCTGCCAGATATTGGGTCGATCCATCGATGAGCCGTTCCATCTGGCGCCGGGCAGACACAGCGTCGCGCATCCGCACGGCGTGAAGCACACGGCCGAGGCACCTCAACTGGGCGTCACGCTCCTGCACCGAATAGCCCAGACCTACTGACATGCTGCGGGTCAACAGGTGCAGAGCGGAGACCAGCAGACCGAAGGTCGGGTTTCCGCTTGCCCAGCCCAGCAGATCGTGAAACCGCCGATTGGTTTCCTCGAATTCCGGTCCGTCGCGCTCACGCTCGAGCTGTGCCAGGCTATCCTCGAGCGCAGCAAGATCGGCAACGGTAGCCATCTCCGCAGCCCGCGCCGCAACCATCGGGGCAACCGCCTCGCGCAGTTCGAGCAGCGCCCGAAGGTCGGTATCCATGAATTGCAAAACCAGCGCCATCGAGCTGGCGAAATCTGCGGTCTGCGGACGGGTGATAACCGGTCCGCCGCCCCGACCCGGGGCGAGATGGATCACACCCTGCAATTCGAGAAAACGTAGTGCCTCGCGCAGCGTGGCGCGCGCCACATCGTAGCGTGCCAGCATGGCATGCTCGTGGGGAAGCCGGTCACCCGGCCCCTGCGCGTTACTCTCGATGTCTTCGACAATCTCGCGGGCAAGCAACAGGGCGCGCTTGGTCTTGATCTGAACAAAGCTTGCGGCGGGTGCCGCCGGGCGGACAGGGGCGTGACTGGATTTCATGATATTCTGATAAGAATTAATCCAAATGCTGTCAATGTGCTCATATGGAGCCTGGCATATGAGGTATTTTTGGACAAACCATTATACCATTTATTGACTCATTGGCGATCTGCCTTTAGCCATCCCAAAGTAAACTGTGCTGAGGGAGGTGACCATGGCCGCGCAGGCAATTCCAACCGATCTGGACGAGGCCGATCTTGCCCGGGCCATTGCCGCCATCCCTCTTGCGGAAATCGACGTTGCTCGCCCAAGCCTGTTCCAGAGCGACAAGGTTGGGGCCTTCTTCGAGCGGCTGCGGCGTGAGGACCCGGTTCATTATTGCGCCGAAAGCGCCTACGGACCCTACTGGTCTATCACTCGATACAACGACATCATGGCGGTCGACACCAACCACAAGGCGTTTTCATCCGAAGCCAGGCTGGGCGGGATTGCGATCCAGGATATGCACAGCGACCAGAGCAATCTCGAGCTCGAGATGTTCATCGCGATGGATCAGCCCAAGCACGACGACCAGCGCAAGGCGGTCACTCCGGCAGTGGCGCCGTCAAACCTGCTGCTGCTCGAACCCGTGATCCGCGAACGTGCCGGTGCTATTCTTGATTCGCTGCCAGTCGGTGAGGAGATCGACTGGGTCCAGAGCGTTTCGGTCGAATTGACCACCATGACGCTGGCAACCCTGTTCGACTTTCCCTGGGATGAGCGGGCACGCCTGACCCGTTGGTCCGATGTCACGACCGCGATACCAGGGGCAGGAATAGTCGGTTCCTTCGAACAGCGCCGCAAAGAGCTTATCGAGTGTGCGATGTATTTCAAAGGGCTCTGGGACCAGCGGATCGACCAGCCGGGGGGTAACGACTTGATCTCAATGATGGCGAATTCGCCTGCCACGCGCGAAATGCCGTTCCTCGAATTCCTGGGCAACCTGCTGCTGCTGATCGTGGGCGGAAACGACACTACCCGCAATTCGATCAGCGGCGGGGTCCTGGCGCTGAACCGGCATCCCCAACAGTATGATAAATTGCGGCGCGACCCCGGCTTGATCGGCAGCATGGTTCCTGAAATCATCCGCTGGCAGACTCCGCTCACCCACATGCGCAGAACTGCGCTCGAAGACAGCGAGATCGGCGGAAAGCGCATCTCCAAGGGTGACAAGGTCGTCATGTGGTATCTTTCGGGCAACCGCGACGAAACGGTGCTTGACCGGCCCGAGGAGTTTATCATTGACCGGAAGAACCCGCGCCAGCATCTTTCGTTCGGCTTCGGCATCCATCGCTGCATGGGCAATCGACTAGCCGAATTGCAATTGCGGATCACCTGGGAAGAGATCCAGAAGCGCTTCCACTTCGTCGAGGTCGTTGGCGAGCCCGAGCGACTGCTGTCAAACCTTGTTCGCGGCATCACCCGCTTGCCGGTCAAACTTCACGCGCACTAAATCCCGCGCAAAAGGAAAGTTGCAGTTCGATGGTCAAGGTCACCTTTGTTGCCCACGACGGTCGCCGGTTTCCCGTTGAAATCGGATCCGGAATGACGGCTCGCGAAGCGGCACTGTTCAACGATGTCCCGGGAATCGACGGCGATTGTGGTGGCCAATGCGCTTGTGCCACATGTCACGTCCATGTCGATCCCAGATGGATCGGCCGGGTCGGATGCCTTGTCGATTGCAGTATGGAGGCCGATTTGCTTCAATTTGTCGAGGGCAGAACCGAAGAAAGCCGCCTAGCCTGCCAGATTAAGCTTGATGAACGGCTTGACGGACTTGTCCTCTATGTCCCGGAGCAGCAGTACTGAACCAAGGTCTACTTTCGCACTTGGCCCGCGGTTAAAAGGCGCGGCACGTCGTCCGATGCCATGAGATACGACATGCTCATGAGCAAGCTGTCGCTGCTTTGGACGCCACCGGCCAATCCGATGACCGGAAGCTGGCTAAGGATGTTTGCACGTTCCTCAAAAAGCATCAGGGTTATGAATGCCACACCCGAGGTTTTTGCTGCGCACCATACCTAATGGCTTGGATACGAACCCAGCAACCCCGTAAGACAAGCCCGCGACCCTCCATAGCGTGGTGAATCAAGCCAGTGAGGCCGAGCTAGCTTTGCTGTCTATGTCGAAGCAAGCATGAGCAGGGTTAATGCCCTATCGAGACGCCGCCGCTTCGCTTTGGACGCGGAGCCAGCCAAATCAGGGCCGCCGCAACGAGCAAAATCGCGGAGAACGTCCAGAATATATGAATTATGGCCAATGTTGTGGCCTCTGCCTCGACCATGTTGATGAGCATTTGAAGCAGGGCTTCGGGCGAGAATCCAAGTCCGGAAATTGAGCCGACCGCCGCGCCGGGTTCCAGAGCGGCGACGATATCGTTGCGTGCACCGCGTTGCGTGTCGCCCCAGTAATGAGACCTGTGGGCGGGTAGCCATGGCGCAGCGTTCGATAGGCCAGGAGCAGTTTGGTTTGCCGGGCGAC
>NZ_LJHP01000028.1:0-91612 GCF_001295965.1 Blastomonas sp. AAP25 | reverse complement strand
GCCGGAACGAGTATTGCAATGCCGATCACGGATGAACGGTGGGCTCAGGCGCCCTGCGGCTTGGGATCGTGGAACGGACCCTTGCGCTTGCCTGCGCGCGGGATGACCGCACCGATGCCGGGAGCGACGTCGGGCTTGATCGACTTGCCATCAGGCCGATCGAGCTTGCCGGTGGCGATGATCTCCTGGATCTCGTCGCCACTCAGCGTCTCGAACTCGAGCAGTGCCTGGGCCAGCGTATGCAGCTGGTCGACATGCTCTGACAACACGTGCTTGGCACGGTCATAGCCCTGATCGACGATCTTGCGGATTTCCGCATCGATCTTGCGCGCGGTCTCGTCCGACATCATCATCCGCTGGCTTTGGCCATAGCCCAGATAGCCTTCGGACTGCTCTTCGTACTGCAGCGGGCCGAGCTCGTCGGACAGGCCCCATTTGGTGACCATGTCGCGCGCCAGCTTGGTCGCATACTGGATGTCGCCGCTGGCGCCGGAAGACACCTTGTCATAGCCGAAGATCACTTCCTCGGCGACGCGGCCACCCATCGACACGGCGAGGTTCGCATACATCTTGTCGCGGTGATAGCTGTACACGTCGCGTTCGGGCAGACGCATCACCATGCCCAGCGCACGGCCGCGCGGAATGATCGTCGCCTTGTGGATCGGATCCGAAGCCTCTTCGTGAACCGCGACGATGGCATGGCCAGCCTCGTGATAGGCGGTCATCCGCTTCTCGTCCTCGGTCATGACCATGGACTTGCGCTCGGCGCCCATCATGACCTTGTCCTTGGCAGCCTCGAACTCGCTCATCGCGACCAGACGCTTGCCACGGCGTGCAGCCAGCAGAGCGGCCTCGTTGACGAGGTTGGCAAGGTCTGCACCCGAGAAACCGGGCGTGCCGCGCGCGATCGTACGCGCATTGACGTCGGGCGCCAGCGGCACCTTCTTCATGTGCACCTGCAAGATCTTCTCGCGGCCCTCAATATCGGGGACCGGCACCACGACCTGGCGATCGAAGCGGCCTGGACGCAGCAGCGCGGGGTCGAGCACATCGGGACGGTTGGTCGCCGCGATGATGATGATGCCTTCATTGGCTTCGAAGCCGTCCATTTCGACCAGCAGCTGGTTCAGCGTCTGCTCGCGTTCGTCATTGGAGTTGCCAAGACCGCTACCGCGATGACGGCCAACCGCATCGATTTCGTCGATGAAGACGATGCACGGCGCATTCTTCTTGGCCTGCTCGAACATGTCGCGCACGCGGCTGGCACCGACGCCGACGAACATTTCGACGAAGTCCGAGCCCGAGATGGTGAAGAACGGCACGCCGGCTTCGCCTGCGATCGCACGGGCGAGCAGCGTCTTGCCGGTACCGGGCGAGCCGACCAGCAGCGCGCCCTTGGGGATCTGGCCGCCGAGTCGCGCAAACTTGCTGGGATCACGCAGGAACTCCACGATCTCCTGCAGCTCTTCGCGCGCTTCGTCGATTCCGGCGACGTCCTGGAAGGTCACCTTGCCCGACTTTTCCGTGAGCAGCTTGGCCTTGGACTTGCCAAAGCCCATCGCGCCGCTCGCCCCGCCGCCCTTCTGCACCTGACGGAGCACGAAGAAGGCGATGGTGATGATGAGAATGAACGGCAGCGACTGCAGCAGAATGTACATCAGCAAGCTAGGCTGCTCTTCAGCCTTGCCGCTGTAATCAATGCCTTTTTCTTCCAGCAGCGGGATCAGCGACGGGTCGTTCTCGACGCGGACTGCGGAGAACTGCTCGTCGTTGACATAGGTGCCGGTGACACGATCGGGCGAGATGGTCACGCTCTTGACCTGGCCGTCGGACACTCGGTCGCGGAAGGTGGAATAGCTGATCGAGCTTCCGCGATCCGCGCTGCCGCGGGTATCGATGAGCGATACGACCACCAGCAGGCCGATGATGACACCCGCCCAGATGAGCATGTTCTTCATCCAGCCGTTCTGGTTGGTGTTGGGATCCTGATCGTCGTTCATCACATAGCCTTTGCGGACGTAAACTATGTTCAAGATAGGCCACTAATCCTGAATGACAATATAATCCGCCTGCCATTTGGCGTAGGAAAGTTTTATTCGGTCGCCATCCCCTCGCCGCCCGCTCCACGCCGCGCAGGAGCCCGGGCAAAATGCCAGGTGGCACCGCCCCGACACAGCACATCGCCGATCATCCCCTGCCCGCCTGCGTTCAGCGTATCGATCAGCCGTCCCAGCGCCTCGCCGCGCGGCGCGATCCCCGGCTGTACCGCCTCGAGGCAACGCTGGACGAGCCGCCTGAGCAGTGCTGCAGGATAATCGTGCCGGATCAGCGATGCGCCGCCGGGCCCGGTATGCAGCACCTGTGCGGCTTCGGAATCGACCATCCAGTGCAGCGCATCGGCCACATCGGCGAGCGCCGCAGCCGAACGCACCGCCTGCACGGGGTCGACGGCATCGAACTGCCCCAGCGCAGCGCGCATCCGCACCCGATCGAAATCCGGGCTGGCGTTGCTGGGATCGCGCACGAACGGGATGGCCTGATCGGCGCAATATCGCTCCAGTTCGGCCTTGCGCAGGCAGAGAATCGGGCGGATCACCTGACCGTTTTTCGCGCGCACCGCAGCCAGCCCGTCGACCCCGCTGCCCCGCGCCAGCCGCATCAGCATCGTCTCGAGCTGATCGTCGGCATGATGCGCTGTCACGATGAACTCCGCGCCAGCCCGCGCCGCCGCTTGCGCCAACAGACGATAGCGGGTGGTCCGCGCCGCCGACTGGAGGTTGCCGGTGATCGGCGCATCGGGGCAGAGCGTGACATGCGGCACGGCGATGCTGGCGCAATAGTCCGCCACCATCGCGGCCTCGCCGGCGCTTTCGGGGCGAAGTCGGTGATCGACCGTGGCAGCTGATACGGGGCCTGCCCAGCCGCGCCGGACCATGTCGAGCATGGCCATGCTGTCGGGACCACCGGACACCGCCAGCAGCAGCGCGGCATCACGCCCCCCGGTCAGCGCCGCGAGCGCGCCTGCAACCTGCGTCAGGGGATCGTTATTTGCATCCGGCATTGCGGCGCCCGGAGGCCAACCGGTCCGACAGCCGCCCGGCGGCGACATCGGGATAAACCTCGGCAAGTTCCGCAAAGGCGATGCACGCCTTGGGCTTTTCGTTGAGCTTGATCAACGATTCCCCAAGGAAATACAGGCTCTCGGGCGCGCGATCACCCTTGGGCTCCTTCTCGTAATTCTCGGCGAACATCTTGGCTGCTGCGCTGGGCTTACCGTCGTCGAGATAGGCGCGACCCAGCAGGTTGCGGGTATAGCTGGTGCGCTTGTGCTTGGGGTGCTTGTCCAAAGCGAAGCGCAGCTGCGCCTGCGCCTCGGGAAGGAACTTGGCCTCCCACAGCCGATAGCCGTACAAATAGGCATCCTCGCCGGCATCCGTGGTCTCTGGCTTTTCGATCCGCGAGACCGCAGCGACGCGCTCTGCGCTGGGTGCGGCGGCGGCAGCCCCCGCAGCGGTCGTCGGCGCGGCAGGCGTGACGCGCGCAGGTGCTGCGCCGGTTCCTGCCCCCATGCCGCCCGTGGTGCCGGCAACCGGGGCGACAGCCGCAGCCGCGGCCTGCGCGGCCTTGTCCTCAAGCTGCGCCAGCCGCTTTTCTAGCTGGCCAAGCTTGTATCCGTTCTCCTCGGTCTGCGCGGTGAGCCGGGTGATCTGGTTTTCCAGCGTGTCGACCCGCTGCAGCAGATCGGTGATCGGCGCGCTGGCGCTGGTGCCGGTGGTGCTGGGCGCGGTCGCAGGCGCAGAAATTTCCGGCTCGAAGAAACGGTCCGATCCGCCCGGGAAAACCTTGCGCTGCACCGCGCGCATTTCGGTCTCCAGCTTCTTGACGCGCGGCTCGATCGACGCTGCCTGCGCGGCTGCGGGGCTGGCCGATGCCATCAGCGCAGCGATCAGGCTGCCGGCGATCAGCCGACCGGACCGGCTGAGGGGGCTTGCGCAGAGCAGGGAAAAACGGCGGGTGGACATGTCAGGCTCCAGCTCAAAAAGTGTTCGCAGGCGAACCTATACGGTGCCCACCGCTTTCGTCAAAGCCGGGCGATCACAAAATTGATGTCATGACGTCGCTGAACCTGAGTTGACCAGCGGTGGCGGGGTTCATCCCGCCTGATCGGTGCCGGTGCTGGCCTCGGTTGATTGCTGCGCAGGCTCTGCGGGACGCGCCAGCAGCGCGGTGGCGGTTACGGGAACATCCTTGACCGCAACCTCCGATGTGCCCAGCGGCGCCACGGTGCGACCGCCCACGGTGATCTCGAACGCGTCGGGACGTCCGGTCCAAACCTGCGGGGCCACGGCATCTGCGGGCACGGTGTACTGCTCACCCAGCGCCATCTGCTTCTGCATAAGCTGCTTGCCTTCGCCATCGTAGAACTTGATCCAGATATTGTCCTCGGTCGCGGTGAACACGACTTCGGCCTTGGGATCGACGGCGGCGGCGGCAGCGGCGGGCTTGCGATTGGCGGCAGCACCGGCCGCAGGGGCGCGCACGCTGCCTGCTTCGGCGTCGGCTGCCTGCGCAAGCTCCTCGACATTGGCGCCCGGGAAGAAATAAGTCCGCCAGATGCCGAACCCGGCAATCAGGATGACCGCGCCCACCGCAGCGGCCAGCCACGCGATCCGCGCCGATGGAACCTTGCTGGGCTCGTCGAGATCGAACTGGGTCGCTTCACGCGACGGCCCGGCGGACGAACTGCCCAGAGCTTCGCGGATCGACTGTGCAATCTCTTCTTCGGGAAGATCGACAGCGCGGGCATAGGCTCGGCCGAAGCCAATCGCATAAGTGCGTCCGGGCAGCCCGGCGAATTGGCCCGCCTCGATCGATTCAAGATGGCGAACGGGAATGCGGGTGCGCGAGGCGACGTCGTCGAGCGTCATCTTGTGTGCCACACGCGCGTCGCGCAGACGTTCTCCGGCATGGGCGGGCGGGAACAAACTTCCCGTCTCCGCACCATCTGCTGATGGTTCGCCTTGTGCTTCCTCTGGCGTCTTGGCCACGTGCGCGCTCCCGACCCGGGTTTACCCGGTTGTAGTATTGCCCCTGCCCAGCAGAAACAACGAATGGCCGCCAAAGTCAACGTTTTTGGGCGATTCCAGCGGGCTTATCTATGCAAACAGATGTAACTGAACTGCCTCTTGACGGAGTATTGCAAACCTTTGCGGGTCACGCCAGCTCGACCCCTTGTGCCTGCGCCCAGGCGAGCAGTTCGCCGCGCATGTCGGCAGGCGGATGGCTGAGCAGCTCTTCCATCTTGGCGCTGGCCGCCGCGATGTCGAGCGAGCGCACCATGGCCTTGATCGGGCCGACGGCAGCGGGCGTGATCGACAGCCGCCGCATGCCGATGCCGAGCAGCGCTAGCGCCTCGAGCTGCCGCCCACCCATTTCGCCGCATACTGTGACGTCGATGTTATAGGGTGCAACGTCGCGGACCACCCGGCGCAGGAAGCGCAGGATCGAGGCCGAGATCCAGTCGTAGCGCTGCGCCAATTTGGGGTGAGCGCGGTCAGCTGCCAGCAGGAACTGGGTGAGATCGTTGGTGCCGATCGACAGGAAATCGAGCTTTGGTCCAAGGATATCAAGCGTTTCGGCAAGCGCAGGCACCTCTAACATCGCGCCGTAGCGGATGCGCTCTGGCAACATCTTCTTGCGCGCCTTCAGGAACGCGAGCTGGTCTTCAAATACCTGCCGCGCGGCATCAAACTCCCAAGGCTCTGCCACCATCGGGAACATGACGTTGAGCGTGCGCCCTGCAGCCGCCTCGATCAGCGCGCGCGCCTGCACCTTGAGCAGCCCGTCGCGCTCCAGCGCCAGCCGCAGCGCGCGCCAGCCCATTGCGGGGTTCTCCTCGCCCGGCCCGTCCTCGCGCAGATAAGGCAGCGACTTGTCGCCGCCGATGTCGAGCGTGCGGAAGATCACCGGCTTTTCGCCTGCCGCATCGAGAACGTCGCGGTACAGGCGCAGCTGCCGCTCGCGCTGCGGCAATGTCGCGGAGACGAGAAACTGGAATTCTGTCCGGAACAGCCCGACGCCATCGGCGCCCGAAACCGAAAGATGCGCAATGTCGTCGCGCAGGCCTGCGTTGATCAGCACCCCGATTCGCGTACCGTCCTTGCTCACAGGCTCGACATCGCGCAGCGCGGCATAGGCCGCCATCTTCTCGCGGCTGCGCAGGAACTTCTGCTCGAACGCCTCGATCACCTGCGGCGCGGGGCGGATGAGCACCGAATTCTCGTTGGTGTCGATCAGCAGGTGGTCGTCCTGGCGCACCTGGTGGCGGATGTTGCGCATCCGCCCCATCACCGGAATGCCCATTGCGCGCGCCACGATCGTGACATGCGCGGTGAGCGATCCTTCCTCAAGGATCACCCCCTTGAGCCGCCGCCGGTCGTATTCGAGCAGTTCGGCCGGGCCCAGATTGCGCGCGATCAGAATGGTGTCCTGGCGCAATCCCATCTGCGCTGCGGTGCCGATCTGGCCCGAGACGATGCGCAGCAGCCGGTTGGAAAGGTCCTCCAGATCGTGCATCCGGTCGGCGAGCAGCGGATCGTCGATCTGGCGCATCCGCATCCGGGTGCGCTGCTGGACGCGCTCGATCGCGGCTTCCGCAGTCAGGCCGCTGTCGATCGCCTCGTTGATCCTGCGCGACCAGCCTTCGTCATAAGCGAACATCTTGTAGGTCTCGAGCACCTCGTCGTGCTCGCCACCGGTGCCGAATTCGGCCTGGCTCGACATCTTGTCGATCTGCTCGCGCATCTTGATGAAGGCCGAATAGACCCGCTGGCGCTCGGCCTCGACGTCCTCGGCCACGACATGCTCGATGGTGATGCGCGGCTGGTGGAATACCGCCTTGCCGCTGGCAAGACCCGCAACCAGGGGAAAGCCGATCTCGTGTTGCGAATGGGTGAGCTCGGCCTGCCCGTCAAAGGTGCCGTGTTCGTCGACCATCTCGGCATTGGCGATCAGCTCGGACAGCACCATCGCCACCGTCTGCATCGCCTCGATCTCGACCTCGAGATAGCGGCGCGGTTCGACATGCTGGATGCACAGCACCCCGATCGCGCGCTCCATGCGGACGATGGGAACTCCGGCAAAGCTGTGGAACTTTTCCTCGCCGGTTTCGGGGCGATACTGAAAGTCCGGGTGCGCGGTGGCCTCGGCAAGGTTCAGCGTCTCGACATTCTTGGCGATCGTGCCCGTAAGCCCCTGCCCCAGGGCCAGCTTTGTGACATGGACCGCCTCCTGGTTGAGACCGCGGGTGGCGAACAGCTCGAGCACGCCTTCGCGCAGCAGATAGATCGAGCACACCTCGCTGTTGAGCGAATCGCCGATGATGTCCACCACCTGGTTGAGCTTGGCCTGCGCATTGGATCGTGCCGCCATAACGTCGTGCAGACGGGTCAGGATGTTGCGGGCGGCAAGGGTGGCGTTGATCTGGGCTTCCGACATGGGCGGAGGTCTAGCACGCAGTTGCGCGCTAGGCTATCGGGGGTTGGCCCCGATTTGGCAGCGAGGGGTTGCGTCCCCACCCGTTACGAATTCGTGCGCGATGGATGCCACCGGCATGCTAGCAGACGGATATCGGGACAGTATTCGGTTTTTGCCGATCCATATCTGCTTCAAAAAATGGGATGCCAACAAGGCCGCGTCTTGCGGTCCGGGCAACCGGAAGGGCGTGCCACATGGCTGCCGATCAAACACCGATCAATCTGGGCCGCTCGCTGGGGCTGGCGGTCGTGCTTGCGTCCAATGCACCTCTGCTGCTGCTCGACGACAAGCTGACCATTGTTGCCGCGAGCGACAGCTTTTGCGCCGCGTTCGGGATCGATCCTGCAACCGTTACCGGACAAACCATCTATGATCTGGACCACCACCACTGGGACTTGCCGCGGCTGCACTCGCTGATCGACGCGACCCTGTCAGGCGCGGCGGATATCGAAGCCTATGAGATGGAGATTCTGACCAGCGCCGGCGCGACACGCTGTGTGGTCATCAAGGCGCAGCTGCTTGAATATGGCGACATCGACAATTCGCGGATGCTGGTCACGGTCATCGATGTCACCGAGACACGCAAGGACGACAAGCGCCACAAGGAGCTGATCCAGACCAACGCGGCGCTCCTGCACGAGATGCAGCACCGGGTGGCCAACAGCCTGCAGATCATCGCAAGCATTCTGATGCAGAGTGCCCGCAAGGTGCAGTCTGAAGAGGCACGCGGCCATCTGAGCGATGCGCATCAGCGCGTCATGTCGATCGCGACCCTGCAGCGCCACCTCGCCCAGTCCGATGGCGGAGCCGTCGAACTTTCGCCGTATCTGACGCAATTGTGCACCAGCATCGGCGCTTCGATGATTCACGACCGCAAGAGGTTGACGCTGACGACGCGGGTCGACCCGGTTCTGATAGACGGGGACGTTTCGGTGAGCATGGGTCTGGTCGTGACCGAACTGGTGATCAACGCGCTCAAGCATGCGTTTCCGGACGGACGCATCGGCAATGTCGTTGTCGGCTATACCGCAGACGCAGACGACTGGACGCTTTCGGTGTCGGACGACGGCATCGGCATGGACGCCGATGCCGAAGATACCCAAGCCGGGCTCGGCACCCGCATCATCCAGGCGCTCGCCAAGCAGCTGGGGGCGATAATCTCCGTCGAGGATGCCGCGCCGGGCACGCGCGTCTCGCTGATCCATACACGAAAAATCGGGCGTGAAGTCGCGGAGAATGACGAGGCGGAAAATGGTGTGGCATAAAAACCCGCGCGCACCAAAGTGCGATGCATGGGTTCCGGATTAAGCCCTAGCGAAGAACCGCACCGGCATCGGCCAGATGGACGTCGTGCATTTGATTCAGATACGCTTCGTAATAGCCCTTGTGCGATGCGCCGACGATGGTCAGCAGGCGCGTTCCCGGATAGCGACCGATGATGTCGCGCATATTTGCCACCATGCGCAAATTCCGCGTTTCCCAATAACCGACATATTGCCTGCCAAAGCCCTGGGGCGACGGCTCGACCAGTGCGGCCCCGAAATCCGATCGATAAACGAGCATGGGCGCATCGGGTGCGTTATAGGCGCGGTAGAGGTTCAGCAGGCCATCGGGCTGCGCCAGTCGTGCGGTCAGCTGCTCGCTTTCGGCCCGACGCGCGCGGGTTGCCGGGTTGTCCCAGGCCTTCGTGATCGCCGCTTCATTTGCCTGGATCTCTTCTGGGATGACCGGTCCAGGCGAGTCCGCAGAGTGATCGTCGACGCTCCACAGCCGCTCGAGCCCCAGCCGCGCGGCAAGCGTGGCAGCGACCAGATAGGTCTCGTTGCGCCGCGTCCGGGCTGTCTCCAGCGTGGTGACAAGAGCGTCGGTCAGGCCGTCTCCTGCTCGGCGTTCCTCGGCTGGCAGCCTGAGCCACTGCACCAGCGCCGACCCGCGTTCGCCCGAAGCGAGGAATATTGCTGCCAGATTGCGACGCTGCGCGGGGGCGGGTGTTGCCGGCCACGCGGCGAGCAGGCGTTCCGCCTCGGCATTGGCCGCTGGAACGTCGAGGCCGGTGGCTTGCCCCGCTGGAGCGGGATCGAAGCAATAGGTCTTTACCGTCTCTGCGTACCGTGAAGGATAGCGGCGCAGACTGTCGCACTGCAGGCCGGAAAGGTCCTCGGTCGCAATCGCCGTTGGACTCCATGCGGCGAGCCGGTCGAGCAATGGCGCGAGCATGTCGGGCGTGAAGCTGTCGGGAAGCCCCGACAGGTGCGGCGTGCCGAGGACCAGCACCTCATTCGGCGTGCTGCTGGCAGGCAGCTTCAGCGCGCTGGGATCGAAGCTGGGGCGATAGGACTGCGCGGATACAGGCAGGGCGCAAAGCGCGATCCCCAGACCCAGCATCATGCGCGTCCTGAAAAGGCCGAATACTGTCATGCGGTCCGAACTCATGATCCGCCCCTTCCTTGATGTGTGTTGCTGTATTGATACACCACATCAGATTGGCTGTCCATGGCCGCTGCGCTGCCCCATACGCAGCCACGCCTGCATCGCGCGGACCGCAGTCGCCCGCACGTGCATTCTGCCCCTGGTGTGAATTGCCCTTGATGGGAAGGAATCATGTCCAGCGAGCCGTTGCTCCAGCTGGCGGAGGGCATTTTCGCCACTCCCCGTCGCCCGGCGCGCGATCTGACCCCTCGTCAGACGCGCCGGGCTTGGATTTGGCGTCCGGGATCTGCCCCGGTCCGCTCTAGATCAGATCAGTTGATCAATGCAGGCTGATCTCTTCCTTGATGCGCAGTTTCTGCTTCTTGAGCTTGGCAATCAGCGCGGTATCGGGCGCCGGCCTGCGTTCCTCGTCGTGGATCATCCGTTCAATCCCGGCATGCTTGGCCATGAGAGCTTGCGTATGACTGTCTTGCAGCATGTATGTCTCCTTCGACTCGTTGCCTTCTCATCTTGGGATCGTGATCTAAACATAAAATTTATGGGCTGTCTGTGGTGTTATGCACAGGTGCGCTTGCAATGCGGCGAAACATTCCATAACCGCGACAATCGGCAGGCGTGTGGTCTGCCCACAGGATAATCCGGTGCCCGATGCGGCCCGGCCAGGTCTGGAAAGGCGTCGCGCGTGACAGAGGAAGAAGTCCGGCAGAAGCTGGCCTTGCTGCGCATCGAACATCGCGACCTCGATCATGCCATCGGCTCGTTGAGCAATGGCGGCACCACCGATATGCTGCAGCTTGCCCGGCTGAAGAAGCGCAAGCTGCTGCTGCGCGACCAGATCGCCATGCTCGAAGATTATCTGATCCCCGACATCATCGCCTGATCGCCGCGCCGCAAGCGGGTCTTCATCCGGGCAGTCGCAACTGTTCCGCGTTGACACAGGCGCGGTGTTTGCGGGCTTAACCATAGGTTCCGGCTGGGCAGCCCCACGGGATTTTGGCAAGGATGAGGCATGTCCAACCACAAATTCCCTTTCACGGTCAAACTGGTCGAGTCGCTCTATGTCGAGGCGATGGTACTGGCCGACGAGGCGCGTTCCTATTTCGAGCTGACGCCAGAAGACCAGGGGCTGACCCGGCATGACGACATTCGCATCGATATGTCGTGCGAATCGCTGCGCGTGACCACCCGGCTGATGCATTCGATCGCCTGGCTGCTCAACCAGAAGGCCTATTTTGCAGGCGAACTCTCGCTGCACCAGTTGCATAGCCGCAGCCGCTCGCTGGGCAAATGCACCTCGAGCGATCCCTTCGTGGTCGCTCGTCTGCCGCAGGAAGCCCAGCGGCTGGTGCAAGAAACCCAGCACCTGCTCGACCGGCTGGTCCGGCTGGAAAAGTCGCTCGAGGCCGAGCGGCTGGGCTTTGTCGAGGAAACCGCCTTGCGCCCCGCAGTGCTGCAGATGCAGGCGCGGCTCGCCAGCGAACTCGCCTGACACGGCGCATCTGCCCCCTGCCCAACTGAGCGATTGCAATCCTTCCGCGCTGGTTTAATCATACGATTAAACTATCGACCGGGTCAGAACCGGCGGAGAGGAATAGCATGGAGGCGTTTCCAACGCGGGCGGAGGATATCACGCCGGACTGGCTGCAGGCGCAGCTCGACAATGCGGGCGTGCTGGGCGGCGCGCGGATTGCCGCCATCACCTGCGCGTCGATCGGCACCGGTCAGGTGGGCGATACCGTACGGATCGCGCTGGCCTATGACCGCCCTGCCCCCGGCGCCCCGGCCTCGATCGCTGCCAAGCTGCCCTCGCGCGACGCCACCAGCCGCTCGACTGCGGCGCATTTCCGGCTCTATCTGCGCGAGGTCAACTTCTATGCCCGCATCGCCCCCCTGGTCGCGATGCGGGTGCCCAAGGTCTATGCCACGCTGATCGAGCCGACCGGATGCGATTTCATCCTGCTGTTCGAGGATCTGGGCCCGGCGCGCGCTGGCGACCAATTGGCGTCCTGCACGCTCGACGAGGCCCGGCTGGCGGTGTGTCAGGCGGCATCGCTGCACGCGTCAACCGACAATCTGAGCGTGCTGGACGAGGACTGGCTGCTCCCCGATCCGCAAGCGCGCGACTGGATCATCCAGGCCTATCCCGGCGCGCAGGCCGTGTTCCGCGAGCGTTATGCGGGGCAGATCGAGCCCGAATACCTCGCCATCTCCGAGGCGCTGGCCGACGCTGCGCCGCACTGGTTCGGCTGGCAGCCCGGCACCCGCTGCCTCATCCATGGCGACTTCCGGCTCGACAATATGCTGTTTGACATTCGCGGCGGTGCAGAGCCTCTGGCGGTGGTCGACTGGCAGACCTGCGTCACCGGCGCCGGCACCAGCGACCTTGGCTATTTTCTGGGCACCGGCATCGGCACCGATCTGCGCCGCGCGCACGAAGCCGAGCTGATCGATCTGTATTGCGCCGAAATGAGCCGCCACGGCGTGCCGCGCAGCAGCAACACGATCTGGGACGATTACCGCATCGGCGCGCTGTCGGGGCTGTCGACCGCGGTGTTCAGCGCCGCCTTTGTCGAGCGCACAGCCCGCGGCGATGCCAACTTCCTGTCGATGGCGCGCGGCGCGTGCAGCCTCGCGCTGGACCATGACAGCATCGGCGCGCTGCTGTGCCATGCGGAGCGCAACACGGAGACCACGACATGCTGACCCGAGGCGATGATTACCCGCTCCACCAGACCGCAGAGCCGATCGCCTATGCAGGCACCGACCGCAATTTCTACGACCGCTATTTCTTCAACGGCTACAACCCCGATGGCACCGGCTTCTTCGCGCTGGCCTTTGGCGTCTACCCCCATCTCGATATCGCAGATGCGAGCTTTTCATTCATTAGCAACGGGTTGCAGCATGCTCTTCACGCCTCGCGCGAGCTTGCCATGGAGCGGATGGACATGGCCGTAGGGCCGATCCGCATCGAGGTGATCGAGCCGCTCAGGGTCTTGCGCATCCTGGTGGACGGTGAAGGCATCCGGGCCGACATCACCTTCACCGGCCGCGCCTTCCCGATCGAAGAGCCGCGCTTCACCTTCCGCAACGGTCCGCGCACCTTCATGGACTACACCCGCATGACCCAGAACGGGCACTATAGCGGCTGGATCGAAATCGATGGCGAGCGGGTCGAGCTGGCGCCAGGCTGCGCGGGAACCCGCGACCGCAGCTGGGGCGTGCGCCCGATCGGCGCGCCTGATGCGCAGCCGCATTCCGGCAGCGCGCAACCGGCATTCTTCTGGCAATGGACCCCGATCAACCTGCCCAGCCGCAGCCTGTTCTTCCACCTCAACGCACACCGATCGGGATCGGCGTGGAACACCCGCGCGGTGGTCGCACCCGATGGCGCCGGGCATGACGGGTTCGATGAGACGCCCTCGGCGCTGCTGGAGACGCAGATCGAGCCCGGCACCCGCTGGCCCGCAGGCGGGACGCTGACGATCCAGACCGATACCGGGCCACTCGCCGTGACCTTCGAGCCGGTGCAGCGGTTCCAGATGCGCGGGCTGGGCTATACCTGTCCGAAATGGGGTCATGGCCGCCACCACGGGTCCTTGGTGGTAGAGCGCGATGTCATCGATCTTTCCGCAATCGATCCGATGGCACCGACGATGGAAAACCTGCACGTGCAAATCCTCTGCCGCGTCACCACCAGCGAAGGCGAACAGGGGCTGGGCACGTTCGAACAGCTGGTGCTCGGACCCTATGAACCCTTGGGACTGACCGGCTATGTCGATTCGCCGGTCAGCCGCTCCAAGGACTGAAACCGCCTACCTGGCGTGCACTTTCACGTTCTTGCTGCGATAGACCCTGGGGCGGTGGCGAACGGGAACCGTCTCGGTCACCACCACCTCTTCGGTGCAATTGCAGGCAGCAGGCGTGATCGTCACCGTGGTGACGATCGGCGGCGGGTAGTAATAATAATATCCCGGCGGCGGGGGCGGATAGCCGCCCTGCCCCGGAGGCGGCGGATAGCCGGCCCCCTGTTGGGCGAGCAGACGCCTGCAGCGTTCGCGGTCCTCGGCCTTGTCGATCACCATTCCGGCGACGGCACCGACGCCCGCGCCGATCAGCGTGCCACCGGTGCGGTTGCCGCGTCCGGCGACGCGGTTGCCCGCAAGACCGCCGACAGCCGCGCCAATCGCCGCGCCGCCCAGACCGCTGTCACGGCGGCAGGCTTCGAGAAAGGCGGGGTCGTAGTCACCGGCAAAGGCAGGCGGCGGGGCGATGGGAGGCTGGCCGTAGCTGACGCCGTATCCGCCCTGCGCCTCGCGAGCGAGCAGCCGCTTGCAGCGCTCGCGGTCCTCCGCCTTGTCGAGCACCATGCCAGCGACCGCGCCGACGCCCGCACCGATCAGCGTCCCGCCGGTGCGGTTGCCGCGCCCTGCGATGCGATTGCCCGCAAGACCGCCCGCAGCCGCGCCGATCGCCGCGCCGCCCAGACCGCTGTCACGGCGGCAGGCTTCGAGAAAGGCCGGGTCGTACTCGCGGTCATATTGCGCGACCGGAGGCGGAGGCGCCATATCATCGGGGTCGTAATCGACCCCCGGCGCCGTGTCTTCTGCGGTTTGTGCCCAATGCGTGCCATGCACCACCTGATCGTTGCCGAGCAGCAGATCGCCGTCATAATTGTACGGATCGTAATCGGGCGAATAGGTCTGGCTGACCACTGCCTGCCCGGCCTGCGCCGCCTGCCAGTTCACGCCCTGCACGCTGTCATACACACGGCCATTGCGATCGGTCAGCACGGCGTCGTCATAATAACGCGACCAGCCATAGCCCTGCGCCGGGCGGGCCAGGCCATAGCCCTGCCAGTTGGAGATGTAATAAGTCGGCGCGATCCAGATGCGGGGCAGCAGGAAGCCACGGAACGGGCGGACATAGGCAGGCGCGCCGACCGGGATGCGCGCGCCATAGGATGGCATGCCCACCGGTCCACGCTTGAGGGCACTGCCTGCCTTGAAATCGAGCCTCGACGGCAGCGGCCGCGACAGCTGCGAATCGGCGGCCAGAACAGGCAGGGCCAGCGAAACTGCACCACCGATACAGGCGGCAACGGCAGCATGGCGCACAGAAGCAAAAGCGCGGCTCTTCATGGTTAACTCCCCTCGGACAATCGGGCAGGCCATCGCAGAAAAGGGACGCAACCGCCCCCCGCCCATTCAGCCTGGTTAAGCGATTGTTAGCATTTACAGGGGGTTTGCACCATCGCACCGATGTAAAACCGGGTGCCCTGGCGCGGGCTGTTTCAATATGGGGCAGCGCACACAAACAGGTTAACGCAAGGGTTCAGATGCGTCCGGCGAGCGTTTTTGCCAGCCGCTCGATCCCGGCGCGGTCATCTGCATCGAACCGCGCCGGATGCGGGCTGTCGAGATCGATGACATGCGTTACCTGCCCTTCATGGATCACCGGCACCACCAGCTCGGACTGGCTCGCAGCATCGCAGGCGATGTGACCGGGAAAGGCATGGACGTCGTCGACCAGTTGGGTTTCGCCGCTGGCTGCCGCGGTGCCGCAGACGCCGCTGCCCAGCGCGATGCGGATGCAGGCAGGCTTGCCCACAAAAGGGCCCAGCACCAGCCCGCCATCGACCATGCGATAGAAGCCCGCCCAGTTGAGCCCGGGCAGGAACTGGCCCAGCAATGCAGCGACATTGGCCATGTTGGCGACACCGTCACGCTCGCCATCGACCAAGGCAAATGCTGCGGAATGCAGGTCGTCATACAGCTGGGGTTTGGGAGTATTTGTATCAATTTCAAACGCGTACATGCCAAAGCTTTCACACAATAAAAGGTCAGTCGAAGGCGACGCGACCCCGGTTCTTCTTCACCGTCGACCGGTTCTTCTTGCCCGCCAGCCGCTCGGTCTTGCCCACGCGGTTAAGCCGCGACCGCGCGCGGGTGGCGGGCAGATCATAGGCCTCTGCCAGCATCGCCGACACGCGTTCGCGCGCCAACTTGCGATTGGCCTCCTGCGTGCGGTGGTTGCGCGCCAGGATGACCAGCTCGCCTTCCTGGTTGATCTTACTACCTGCCAATGATTTCAGTCTGTTATAAACCAAAGGTGGCAAACCTAGAGCGTAAATATTGACGTGCAGCTGGACCGCTGTTGCCACCTTGTTGACGTTCTGGCCGCCAGGGCCGGAGGCAGTGATGAACCGTTCGGAGACGATTGCGTGATCGGGGACGGTGAAATCATTCATCGCCTGCCGCCTCGGCCACGCTCTGGTCTTGCTGGGAGCCAAATCCCAGATCGATGAAGCGCCTGGGCATCGGTGCGGCGGCGAGCACTGGCGGCTTGTCCCCGCGCGGCACCACCAGCCCCGCTGCATGCAGCATCAGGCCCGAGGAATAGCTCTTGCCGTAAAACGGATCGCCGAGCAGCGGCTTGCCCAGCCCGTGCAGCGCATGCACGCGAATCTGGTGGGTGCGTCCGGTCTCGGGGCGGAACTCGACGAGCGTCCGCCCTCCTGTCGCCGCGATCCGCTTCCAGTGCGTCACCGCGCGCTTGCCGGCGGCGTCGGGCACGATCCGCCAGCCAGCTTCGGCAGTGCTGGTCTTGCCCAGCGCGATGTCGATCGTGCCGAGGTCGTCATCGAGGTCGCCCTCGACGATCCCGAGATAGGTCTTCTCCACCGCGCCACTCTCGAACGCCGCTCCGAAGCGCTTGGCCGCCTTGGCGTGGCGCGCCAGCAACAGACAGCCAGACGTGTCCTGATCGAGCCGATGCACAGCCGTCGGCGACCGCTGGAAGCCGAAGCGCAACTGGACGAGATAATCGTCGAGACTGCGCCCGCCCTTGCGCGGCTGGGTGACCGGAAGCCCCGCGGGCTTGTCGATGACGATCGCCTCGCCATCCATGAAGGGTAGCGTCTCGGCGACGCAAAAGGCTGGTGTGTGAAAGCCCATGATCGTCAGGCCGCCTCTGCCATCTCGAAGCTGCGCGCGAACAGCTCGATCGCGCGCATCCGGTCGGCATGGTGATAGGCATTGCACGAGATCATCACCTCGTCCGCACCGAACGCCTCGACCAAAGCCCCCACCTTGTCGCGCACCACATCGGGCGTGCCGAAGGCAGCGATCCGCGCCTGCGCGCCGATGATCATCGCCTCGCGCTCGGTAAAGCCCATATCGCGGCTTTCCTCGGGCGACACCGCAGGCTGAAGCCCGCCGCCAAGCAACCGCGCGATGTTGAGGAAATAATTCTTGCGCAGCAGATCGGCCTGATCGGCATCGTCACAGGCAAAGGCGGTGGTCGCGAGCATGACATGAGGCTTGTCGAGCATGGCGCTGGGGCGGAAATTGTGGCGGTACAGTTCGGTCAGCCCCGGCGTTGCCTGCGGGTTGATGAACAAGGCGAGCGCATAAGGCAGCCCCAGTTGCGCTGCGAGCACCGCGCTGTCGGGGCTGGTGCCGAGAATCCAAACCGGAACCTCCCCCTCCGGTTCGGGGCTGAGCCGCGGCTCGGCAAGATCCCCGGTCATGTAGCCGACCAGATCGGCCATCTGCTGGGGGAAATCGCGGAACGAGGGCGGGTGCGGCGCAGACAGGGCCGCTGCGACCCGCATCTCCCCACCGGGCGCACGGCCCACGCCCAGATCGATCCGGTCGGGATAGAGGTTGCTCAGCACTGCAAACTGCTCGGCGACCTTGTAGGCGCTGTAATGCGGCAGCATCACCCCGCCCGACCCCAGACGGATCCGCGAGGTATGCGCGCCCATCACAGCGATCAGGATTTCCGGCGCGCTGCCGCACAGGAAGCGGCTGGCGTGATGCTCGGACACCCACAGCCGGTGATAGCCCAGCCGGTCGGCCAGGCGCGCGGCCTCCAGCGTGCCGGAAAGCGCGGTGGCGGCAGGGACATCGGCGAAGCGCACCGACTGGTCGAGCAATGAAAATTGTACCATGCCCTCAATGATAGGGCATTTGGGGCGGGTCACAAGGGCCACCGGTGTTTCGGTGGCCCTTGTGCCGCTGGCCGATCGGGCTGCGCGACTGCGTCAGTAGCCGATCAGGCGATCAGTTTTCCTGCGTGTCCTGTGGCCGCAGTCCCGACATGTCGGGGACAGTGCGCGGCGCAGATCCCGGCGACCGGTCGATCCGCTGCTGACGCTGCGGACGCTCGGCGCGCGGGGGTGCGCCGCCGGGCTGTGCCTGGGGAGAAGGCTGGCGCATTGTCGGGCGCTGGCGGCCCTCGCCGCCCCTGCCCTGGCGACCTTCCATACCCTGGCGACCCTCGATGCCCTGGACATTGCCGGCTCCGCCATTGCCCTGCCAGTTGCGACGTCCCTCGCGCCCCTGACGGGGCTGGCCGATGGCATCCTGCTGGCGCTGCTCCCAGCGTTCCATGCGACGCTGGCGATCCTCGGGGGTCAGGCCGCCCATGCGCTCGCGCTCGCCCTGCCGGGTGCGGGGAACCTCGCCGGCATTGTTGCGGCGTTCCTGGCGCCAGTCGCGGCGATCATCGAGCGTCTCGCGCCGGTTCTCGCGACGATAGTCGCGGCGGTCGTCACGCCGATCCTGGCGGAATTCCTGACGGCCGCCGCGGCGCTGCTGCTGATACTGCCAGCGCTGCTGACCCCAATACTGCCGGTGCCGGTTCTGCATCGCAAAGCGACGTCCGCCGGGGCGGTCGTAGATCCAGGTGCCATAGCCGGGATAATAGAAATTGTCCCAATAGCCGCCGCCAAAGCCGATCTGGCCAAAGCCCAGCCCGGCGTCGCAGCCATAAAAGCCGTCCCAAGCCGAATAGGCGTCGCAATAAGGGTCATAGCCACCGGCATAGCCGCCGCTGCCCACGCCCACGGAAACGCCGCCATAGCCGCCATAATCGCCCACGCCATAGGCGCAGGCCGACAGCGAGACCGCGCCCAGCGCGACAGCGGCGATACGGACGACACGCCGGCCAAGGGACGGGATGCGGATCTGTTCAAGAAATGCAGATTGGGTCAAAGCCAAGGTTTCCTGTCTCGCCGCAAGTCCTGGCGCGGCGGGCCGGCGGAGCGGAGCCCCGATAGTTCGTTCATACAAATGCTAAGTTGAATTAACGATGAATGATTTTCCAACCATCAGACAGTGCTTGCTAACATTGGTGTCAGTTGTTATTTAATGGCTCGATTAAAACCGTGCAGAGGATTCCCCCATGGCCACCGTCCTTGCTCCCCAAGCGCCTGCTGCCCCGCGCGAGATGTTTCCCGACCACAGCATCCAGCGCGACAGCGGCAACCCGCACTGGACCCGCCTGCCCGGCAGCAACGCGCTGGATCATATTCCGGGCGAGGATGGCCTGCCGATCCTGGGCGTGACGCTCAGGATGCTCGCCGACCCGGAAGGGTTCGGCAATGAAATGCGCGCCAAATACGGCCCCGTCTACCGCACCAATGCCTTCGGTCGCCGTCAGGTCGCGCTGTTCGGCGCGGATGCGAACGAGCTGGTACTGTTCGATCGCGACAAGGTGTTCTCGTCCGAGCAAGGCTGGGGCCCGGTGCTCAACCTGCTGTTCCCGCGCGGACTGATGCTGATGGACTTCGATCATCACCGCGCCGACCGGCGTGCGCTGTCGATCGCCTTCAAGCCCGCGCCGATGCGCCATTATGCCGAATCGCTCAACGAGGGCATCGGCGCGCGCGTGTTGCAATGGTCGAACAAGGACATCACCTTCTACTCCGAGATCAAGAAGCTGACGCTCGATCTGGCCGCGACATCGTTTCTCGGCATCCCCTGGGGCCCCGAAGCCGACAAGATCAATACCGCGTTCGTCGACATGGTGCAGGCCTCGATCGGCGTGGTGCGCCGTCCTTTGCCCTTCACCAAGATGGGCAAGGGCGTCGCGGGACGCAAATTCCTGGTCGACTATTTCACCCCGCAGGTGCTGCAGCGGCGCGAACAGCAGGGGCCGGACATGTTCAGCCAGTTCTGCCGCGCGACCCGTGACGATGGCAGCCTGCTCACCACCGACGAGGTGGTCGATCACATGAACTTCCTGATGATGGCGGCGCACGACACCATCACCTCGTCGGCAAGCTCGCTGATCTGGCTGCTCGCCAAGAACCCCGAATGGCAGGACAGGATTCGCGCCGAGTTGCTCGAGCATGCGCCCGCCGGTGCGCCGATGCCCTATGACGCGCTCCCCAATCTCGAGCTCACCGAAATGGCATTCAAGGAAGCGCTGCGGCTGATCCCGCCGGTGCCCTCGACCCCGCGCCGCGCGCTCAAGGATTTCGAGTTCGGCGGCTATCGCATCCCTGCGGGCACGCCGGTCAGCATCAGCGCGGCCTATACCCACAAGCAGGAAGAGCACTGGCCCGAGCCGCACAGGTTCGATCCCCTGCGCTTCACCCCCGAAGCGACGCGCAACCGCCACAAATACGCCTGGGTGCCGTTTGGCGGCGGTGCGCATATGTGCCTGGGGCTGCACTTTGCGTACATGCAGATCAAGGTGCTGCTGCACCATGTGCTCAGCCAGCACCGCATCGTCATCGAGCCGGGCTATGAGCCGGGCTGGCAGGCCTGGCCGATCCCGCAGCCCAAGGACGGGCTGAAGGTGCGCTTCGAGACACTTTAACCCCGCCGCCTTCCGCGTCACCCCCGCGCATGCGGGGGTGACGCTTCTGCCGCTGACGTCGCGAAAAAGCGGGATTCCCGCGTTCGCGGGAATGACGATTGGAAAACGGGTTTTCTCTGGCTTGCATCGGCGCTAGGTGGCGGCAACAGAAACAGGAGACGCCCCGATGCCGCAACTCGTCCTCATCCGCCACGGCCAGTCGCAATGGAACCTGGAGAACCGGTTCACCGGCTGGTGGGATGTCGATGTGACCGAAAAGGGCGCCGAGGAAGCACGCGCGGCCGGAAGGCTGATGCGCGACAAGGGGCTCGATTTCGACATCGCCTTCACCTCGCTGCAAACACGGGCCATCAAGACGCTCAATCTGGCGCTCGAAGAGATGACCCGGCTGTGGCTGCCGGTGGAGAAGAACTGGCAGCTCAACGAGCGCCATTATGGCGGCCTCACCGGGCTCGACAAGGCCGAGACCGCGGCCAGGCATGGCGACGAGCAGGTCCACATCTGGCGCCGCAGCTTCGATATCCCGCCGCCGCCGATGGAGGCGGGATCGGAATTCGACCTGTCGAAGGACCGTCGCTACGCCGGCATCGCGATCCCCAACACCGAAAGCCTCAAGGACACCATCGACCGGGTGCTGCCCTATTGGGAAAGCCGCATCGCGCCCGAACTCAAGGCCGGCAAGCGCGTGATCATCTCTGCCCATGGCAATTCGCTGCGCGCCTTGGTCAAGCACCTGTCGGGCATCGCCGATGATGCCATCACATCGCTCGAAATCCCCACCGGCCAGCCGATTGTCTACGAACTCGACGAAAACCTCGCCGAAGTCGAGCGCTACTACCTCTCCGAGCGGTAAGCGCAGGCGCGCTCAGCCAGCGAAATGCGCGTCGAAATGGTCGATCTCGGCCAGCAGATGCGCAATCTGGTCGGGCGGCAGGAACGATCCGGTGAAGCTGTTGCGTGCCAGCGTGCGCAACTGCTCGCGGCTCAGATCGAGCGCAGACGCGATTGCGTGGAAATTGGCGTTCACATAGCCACCGAAATAGGCCGGGTCGTCCGAGTTGACCGTCGCCTTGAGCCCTGAACCGAGCATCTGCTTGACCGGGCTGTCAGCGATATCGCCGATCACGCACAATTTGAGGTTGGAAAGCGGGCAGACGGTCAGCGTCATCCCCTCGCCCGCCAGTCGTGTCACCAGCGCAGAGTCCTCCATCGCGCGGTTGCCGTGGTCGATGCGATCGACATGGAGCACGTCGAGCGCCTCATGGACATATTCGGGCGGCCCCTCCTCGCCCGCATGCGCGACGAGCTTGAGCCCCAGCGACTTGGCCCGCGCGAACACATTGGCGAACTTCGAGGGTGGATGGCCCATTTCGGACGAATCCAGCCCCACGCCCGCGATCCGATCCAGATAGGGCAGTGCTTCGTCGAGCGTCGCCTGCGCCGCAGCTTCGTCGAGATGGCGCAGGAAGCACAGGATCAGCCTTGACGTAATCCCCCACTGTTTCTCGCCATCTGCGAGCGCGTCGCTGATCCCGGTGATCACGTCTGCAAAGGGCACCCCTCGCTCGGTATGGCCCTGCGGATCGAAGAAGATCTCGACATGCCGGACATGGTCGTCGTGCGCGCGTTCCAGATACGCCCAGGTCAGGTCGTAGAAATCCTGCGCCTTCAGCAGCACCGCCATGCCCTGGTAATAGATATCGAGGAAATCCTGCAGGTTGCTGAAGTTGTAGGCGTTGCGGATATCCTCGACGCTGGCGAACGGGATATCGACATGGTTGCGCTGCGCCAGCGCGAACAGCATTTCGGGCTCGAGCGAGCCTTCGATGTGCAGGTGAAGCTCGGCCTTCGGCAGGCGATCGATATAGGCGGTGCGCTGGTCGGGGGTCATGAAGGGCTTATGCCAAGGGGCTGGTGGCGGCGCAATTGCTTGTATCGCCATCTTCGTCACCCCAGTGCACGCGCGGGTTCCGTTTCCTTCTTGATCGCAGTGCAAAAACGGGATTCCCGGGTTGGCGGGAATGACGAAGGAGGTTCAGCCCCCCTACTCCCCCAGAATGATGCTTGCCCCGGGCTTGTGCGCCCGGATTTCCTCGACACTCAGCCCGGCGATCTCGTGCGGGAATACCAGCCACTGTTCGGTCTCATGCACGAAATAGTGCGGCGACAAATCGGTGACATTGCGCGAGGGCTTGTAATAGACCGTGGCGATCCGCCAGTCGTGCGGCATGTTGTAGCGGCACTTGGCGGCCAGCTCGTGGATGAAAGCGCGGATCGAGCGGCCGCTATCGAACACATCGTCGACCACCAGCAGCCGGTCCTCGGGGCTCAAAGTGTCGATCAGATAGCCCAGCGCATAGACGCGCACGTCCTTGCTCTGCTGGTCGATGCCGTAATAGCTGGCGGTGCGGATCGCGATGTGATCGGCGTTTATGCCGTGATATTCCATCAGTTCCTGCACCGCGATCCCCACCGGCGCGCCGCCGCGCCAGATGCCGACGATGTGGGTGGGCTGGTAGCCGCTGTCGATCACCTGCATCGCAAGGCGATAGCTGTCCTCGAGCAGGCTGTTGGCGCTGATGTAGAGCTTGTCGGTGGTCATATGCGGGGCTGGCCTTGCTGGGTACGCGCTTGCGGCCTTCATGCCAGCGCGGCGGCTGCGGTCAAGTGCAACTCCGTCAGGACGGGCCGGATAACCCTGCGGCCGTTTCAGGCCCTGCCCGCGCGGGTGATGACCACCGCCGCGACGGCGAGCAGGAGGATCGCGCCGGCTTCGAACAGGATCTTGTCCGGCGCCATGTCCTTGCCCTGCAGAACAATCAACCGCGCCAGCGCGGTGATCGCGATGAAGATGGGATAGACGAACGGCGACCCGCGCCCGGTATAGAACACCGCGATCATCCCGATCACCTCGGTATAGAGGAACATCAGCAGGATATCGGCGAGCGAGATGGTCCGCGCCGCGAGGATGCCCCCCACCTCGATACCCGCCGCCCCCAGCGTCATCAGCGCAACCAGAATCAGCAGGATGTGCTCGATCAGGCGAAAGCCGCGCACCGCCACCGAATCATCGGGCAGCGGACCGGGCGATGCGGCAGGTGGCGGGTCATCGGCAGCAGGGTGAGCCATGCGCCAAAGGCTATCATGTTTTGCCGCGCTTGCCGACCGGATTAGCGGAACACGCGTCAGCCATGGATCCACCAGCGGATCGCATAGGCGACAACGCCGATGAAACCCACTGACATCAGCCAGATCGCAGCCATCCAGCCCAGCTTTTGCGCCAGCGGGCGGGCATCGCCGCGATCAGGATCATCGGCATCGGGCAGACGCATCAATGATATCCCTCGTCGCCCACCTTGCCGCGGAACACCCAGTACGCCCAGCCGGTATAGCCGATGATCAGCGGAACGATGAACAACGTGCCGACCAGCATGAACATCTGGCTGCTGGGGTGCGTAGCCGCATCCCAGATCGTGATCTCGTCGGGCACGACATAGGGGAACATGCTGATCCCCAGGCCGATCATGCCCAGAAGGAACAGCGCCAGCGTGAGCAGGAACGGCGCGTAATCGCGTCGCAGCTTGAGCGCGCGGTAGAGCAGGAAGGTGATCAGCGCGACCAGCACGGGCACCTGCGCGGAAAACAGTACGCTGGGGAATGTGAACCAGCGGTTCCAGTATTCGCCCTCCAGGAACGGCGTGTAGAGGCTGACCGCGCCCAATGCGAGCAGCGTTGCCGGAAACAGCTTCCAGCTCATCCGGAAGGCATGGTCCTGCACCACTCCTTCGGTCTTCATGATCAGCCAGGTCGATCCCAGCAGGCCATAGCCGATCACCGTGCCGACCCCGGTGAGCACCGAATAGAGGCTCAGCCAGTCGAGCCAGCCGCCGGCATAGGCGCGGCCTTCGACCTCGACCCCCTGCAGCAGCGCGCCCAGCGTCACCCCTTGCGCAAAGGCTGCGACGAACGACCCTGCAGTGAACGAAAAGTCCCAGAATGGCTGGTGATTGGGGTCGCGCCAGCGCCCCTCGAACGCCACGCCGCGCAGCACGAGGCCCAGCAGCATCGCGATGATCGGCGGGTAGATGGCGGGCAGGATGATCGCATAGGCGAGCGGAAACGCCGCGAGCAGCCCTCCCCCGCCCAGCACCAGCCAGGTCTCGTTGCCATCCCATACGGGGGCTACCGTGTTCATCGCCTTGTCGCGCTCTGCCCCGCGCCCGAGTGCCGGGAAGATGATGCCGATGCCCAGGTCGAACCCGTCCATCACGACGTAAGCGAACACGGCAAAGGCGATGATGAACGCCCAGACGATCGTCAGGTCGATGTTCATGCGCCCTTCTCCAGCATGGTGGCGCTCTGACCACGGCGCGAACTGTCGGCGGATGCAGGGGTGATGCCCGCGCTGCGCAACGGGCCGGAAGCGGCCGCCTCCTCGTGCCCGGTCGCAGGTTTGCTCATCAGCTTGAGGATATACAGCGTGCCTGCGCCGAACATGATGAAATAGGTGATCACGAACGCCAGCAGAGATGCCCCCACCGCCGGAGCGGCGAGCGGCGAGACGCTGTCCGCGGTCGTCAGCAGGCCATAGACGGTGTAAGGCTGGCGGCCGACCTCGGTGGTAACCCAGCCCGCAATCACCGCAACAAAGCCCGATGGGCCCATGACCATCGCTGCGCGGTGCAGCCAGCCCCACTCGTAGAGCTTGCCGCGCACCCGCGCGAGCAGGCTGAACACGCCGATTCCCAGCATCGCAAAGCCGATGCCGACCATGATACGGAACGACCAGAACACCATGCCCACCGGCGGCTGCTTGTCCGCAGGAATGGTGTCCAGCCCTGCAAGCGGCGCGTTAAGGTCGTGCTTGAGGATCAGAGAGGAGGCCTTGGGAATTGCGATCGCATAATCGACCCGCTTTTCGGCGCTGTTGGGGATGCCGAACAGGATCAGCGGCGCGCCATCGGGGTGGCTGTCGTAATGGCCTTCCATCGCCATCACCTTGGCAGGCTGGTGCTCCAATGTGTTGAGCCCGTGCATGTCACCTGCGAAAATCTGCAAGGGAGCGACCAAAGCCGCCATCCACATCGCCATCGAGAACATCCGCCGCGCGCGATGATCGGCCTTGTCCTTGAGCAGGTGAAACGCCCCCACTGCGCCGACCACGAACGCGGTCGTCAGATACGCCGCCATGACGGTGTGGACCAGGCGATAGGGAAAGCTGGGATTGAAGATGATCGCCATCCAGCTGTCGCCCGGGATGAACTGGACGTTGGCGGCGATCTCGTACCCGGTGGGCGTCTGCATCCAGCTGTTGACGCTGAGGATCCAGAATGCCGAAATGAACGTGCCCAGCGCCACCATCAAGGTCGCGGTGAAGTGCAGTTTGCGCCCCACCTTGTCCATCCCGAACAGCATGACGCCCAGAAAGCCTGCCTCGAGGAAGAAGGCGGTCAAGACCTCGTACGCCATCAGCGGGCCGATCACGGGGCCGGTCCGGTCCGAAAACACCGACCAGTTGGTGCCGAACTGGTAGGACATCACGATTCCCGAGACGACGCCCATGGCAAAGGCGATCGCGAAGATCTTGCGCCAGTACTTGAACAGATCGAGATATACGCTGTCGTTAGTCTTGAGCCAGAGCCCTTCCAGAACAGCAAGATAGCTCGCCAGACCGATCGAGAAGGCTGGGAAGATGAAGTGAAAGCTCACCGTAAAAGCAAACTGGATGCGTGCCAGCATCAGCGCGTCAAAACCGCCGAACATGACCTCCGACCTCCCGCCTTATGATCCCGTGCAGCGGCGATTGGCCTTCCGGAATGGGAAGGCCTGCCCGCCACGACGATCGCGCCCCAATAAACCCCCTGCATGTGGCGGCAATGTGACACATTGTCCCATCGCACGGCAAACCCGTCCTTGACCGGCCAGTGTACGCTATCGGCGGCGCCTTTGACCGATCGGTTTAGGCGCGCAATGTCCGCTCGAACAGCGCCAGCGTCCGCTCCCAGGCCAGCTTTGCCGCTGCCTCGTCATAACGCGGCGTGGTATCGTTGTGGAAACCGTGGCTGGTGCCAGGGTAGAAATGCGCCTCATAGGTCTTCCCATTGGCCTTGAGCGCGGCTTCGCACGCGGGCCAGGTCGCGTTGACCCGCTCGTCGTTCTCGGCAAAGTGGATCAGCAGCGGTGCCTTGATGCTGGGCACCTCTTCGGGGCGCGCCTGGCGCCCGTAAAACGGCGCTGCGGCGGCCAGATCGGGATAGGCCACCGCCAGCGCATGGCACACGCCGCCGCCATAGCAGAAGCCGGTCACGCCGACCTTGCCGGTCGAGCGCTTGTGATCGCGCAAGAACTCGAAACCGGCGAAGAAGTCTTCCATCAGCTTTGCCGGATCGAGCGAGGCCTGCATCGTGCGGCCTTCGTCATCGGTGCCGGGATAGCCGCCCAGCGAGGTTAGACCGTCCGGTCCAAGCGCCATATAGCCCGACTTTGCGAGCCGACGCACGACATCCTCGATATACGGATTGAGCCCGCGGTTCTCGTGCACCACCAGCACGGCGGGCAGTTTGTCCTTCGCACCCTTGGGCCGCGCCATCAGCCCGCGCACGGTGCCGTGCCCCTCGGGGCTGGGATAGTCGACCCGCATCGTCTCGATTGCCGGATCATCGGGGGAGACCTGCTGCGCCAGCGCGTAATCAGGGCGCAGCTGGTTGTAGATCATCAGCCCGGTGACACCTGCCGCAGCATAGCGCCCCGCCTGGCGGATAAACTCGCGCTTGCTGAGCTTGCCGTGGACATAACCATCGAAAATCTCGAGGATATGCGGGTGGAAATCGCTGGCGCGCATTGTGCGGGTAGCAGGCTTGGGCTGGGTCAAGATGGTGTCCTCGGGTTCGCGGCGGAATGACACTGTATTGTGCATCAATCCCCAAAGGCTGCAAGCGCCGCGCGCGCGATTTGTTGCCCCCATTCCTGCACGAAATGCCCGCCGCCGGGAATGATCAGCGGATCGCCACAGCCGTTGATCAGTTGCGCGAGACGCGCCATTGGTTCCACCCCCAGCACCGGATCGGCGGCCCCGACCGCCATGAAGGTGTCACCCTGCCACTGCTCACGCCAGAAAGCCGCCGCCTTGCGCCCGAGGTCCACCCCCGGCATGTCGGGCGATACCGGCACCAGCGCCGGGAACACCTGTGCGCCTGCCTTGTACTCGGGACCCGGAAAAGGCGCATCATAGGCGGCGATTTCTGCCGGGGTCAGATGCGGCGTTCCGCGCGCGATGATCTTGCCCACGGGCAGATTGGGGGTATTGAGCGCATAGGATTTCCAGGCATCGAATCCTGGCCCTAGGCTTTCGCCCAGACCAAGCCCGGTGTTCATCACGATCAGCCGTGACAAACGCGCCGCAAAACCCATCTCGACAGGGAGCGTTAGACCGATCAGTCCACCCCAGTCCTGCACCACCAAAGTGATGTTTGCGAGATCGAGTCTCTCGACCAGCCGCAGTAGATACTCTCGATGGAAATCAAAGGTATAAATCGATTGCTCGACCGGCTTGTCCGATCGCCCGAAGCCGAAAAGATCGGGTGCCACCACCCGCGCGCCGCTGTCCAGAAACGGCGGAATCATGCGGCGATAGAGGAACGACCAGCTCGGCTCGACATGCAGGCACAGGAATGTCCGGGGCGCATCTGCAGGGCCAGCGTCCACCCAGGCAGCGCGCAACCCCTCATAGCCCGGCAGGTCATCGGCATAATGCACCGGATAGTCGAAATCGGGAATGTCGGCAAAAGCCGCGTCCGGCGTGCGCAATGCGGTGATCATCGACAGTCGTCTCCTCAGGCGCAGGCAGACCGATCAGTCCAGCGACAAACCGGTTGGTCGTTTATTGCCCGATCAGCCGCGCTCCACCATCGCGCACAGCATCTGGGTGGTCAGCGTCACCGGCGCGGTATCTCGGCGGCAGCGCGCCAGCAGCATCGCACCTTCATGCGCCGCGATGATGGTGGCGGCAATGTCTCGAGCGCGCGCAACCGCGACGCCTTCGAGCATCAACCATTTGGCGAGCCGCATTTCGATGCGCTGATAGGCGATCCGCACGGCATCGGCGAGGGCGCTTTCGTCCCCGCCCTGCTCCTGGCCGATCACCGCCAGCAGCGAGCCATCGCGCCAATCAGTCTTTTCGAGCCAGGCGGATGATTCCGCGCCAAGTTGCCTTAGAAATCCAATGATATCAGCGCCGGATGCCGATGCGTCATCAAGCGCGGCCAGCGTGCTGGCGGCAATCCGGGTGATGCAGGCTTCCGCAAGTTCGGGCTTTCCGCCGGGAAAGTGATGGTACAAAGATCCCTTGGGCGTCTCCGAAAGGGCCAGGATCTCCGCCAGACCGACCGCATGATAGCCTCGCTGCTGGAACAGCCGCGTCGCAACCTGCAACAGCCGCAACCGGGTGGGATGCACGTCCTCCTGCGGCTTGGACATACCGGGTGCCTGTGCGCGCAAGGCACCATCTGTAGAGACGAACAGCATCATAGACCGGTCAGTCTAACGGCATCCGCCCGTGGGTCAAGACCAGCCTTCGCAAGGCTTTTTCTCACGACGCTCCGCCTCTTGCGGCCGCCCCCACGGTCGCGATCAGCGCAAGCGCGGTCGCCACGCGCCGTTCTGCCCCGTCTTCATCGACTGCGAACAACTGCGCTTCGGCCGAAACGTTGCGTTTGCCCTGCTTGATCACCGTCGCGCGGGCGCGCAGCAAAGCCGTATTGGCAGGCGCGTGAAACTGCACCGTGTAGGTGGATGTCACCACGTCTCCGGCGACGGTGGCTGCGGCCCAACTGCAGGCGGTATCGGCCAGAGCCCCAACAATTCCGCCATGAACGAAGCCGTGATGCTGCGTCTGGTCTTCGCGAATGGCGATTTCGAGCCACACCTGACCTGCCCCAGCTGCCAGCAGCCGCATTCCGCTCCATCGGTTGAACCCCGACGACTGGGCAGAGCGGCGCAGCGCCTCTTCCACCACAGGATTGGAAAATGACATATCCATGCGCGCTCTCCTCAGGAAGGCGGATCGAAACAATCCGACCGGTCGGTATACTTTACCTCTAAACCGACTGGTCTGTTATTTCAACCGATTGTTTGTGCGGTTACGCGGGGAGTAAAGCCAGGTCACATCACCTCCCTCCCAACGGCCATGCCTCATAAAGCGCCATTCCGTGGTCCTGCGCGTCTCCATTTCCTGGCCCGCTCTCGCACCCAAGCCGGTCCAGCGGCCGCAAACCGGAAACGCTGGCATTTTTTGTGGAGCTATGCTGTTTCTGCTCGCGCGCTTTCGGCGATGATGGCCTTTCGGTTAGGCCATGGCAGCGCCAGCACATGGGGGGATTGCATGCAGGGTTCCGATCGACACCTTTCGCTGGATGCCATGCGCGGCTTCGGGGTAATGGGCATCCTGCTGCTCAATATCATCGGCTTTTCGATGCCCGGCGCGGCCTATGTGAACCCCGCCGCCTGGGGCGGCACCGATCCGCTCAATATCGGCGTCTGGGCCACCAATTTCGTGTTGTTCGACGGAAAGATGCGCGGGCTGTTCAGCGTGCTCTTCGGCGCGAGCATGCTGCTGATCATCCAGCGCGCAGAAGCTTCGGGGCAGAACCCCAAATCGGTGCATCTCAACCGGATGGCCTGGTTGTTCGTGATCGGGGCAGCGCACTACACCATCCTGTGGTGGGGCGACATCCTGGTGCCCTATGCGATCTCCGGGACACTCGCGCTCTACTTCGTCAAGAAAGACGTCAAGCAACTGATCCGCTGGGCCATCATCTTGTTTTCGCTGTATTTCATCATCGCCTGCCTGATGGTCGGCGGCGGCTGGTGGCAGTCGATCCAGGGGATCGCCCCGGGCACCGATGCCGAGACGGTGGAGAGCACCCGACAGATGCTCGCCAGCTTCGGCAAGCCCGGATCTGACGAGATCACCAGCGATCTGTCGCTGTACAGAAGCGGCTGGCCTGCGATCTTCGCCGACAATCTGTCGACCTTTCCATCATCGCTGGTCAACGCGCTGTTGCTGTTCACGCTCGACACCATGGGCATGATGGTGCTCGGAATGGCGATGCTCAAAAGCGGCTTCATCCTGGGGCTCTGGGCGCCGGACTTCTATGCCAAGGTGGCCCGCCGCGCCTTTGCCATCGGCCTCGGCCCGATGATTGCGCTGGCCGCCTGGGTGATCGCCAGCGGTTTCGACACGATGACCGCATTCGGCGCGTTCTTCGCCTTTTCCTTCCCCTTCCGCGTGGTGCTGACCGTGGGCTGGGCCGCTCTGCTGCTGTGGTTCGTGGTGCGCAACCGCGACAACGCGCTGGTCGTGCGGGTGGCCGCCGCAGGACGCGCCGCGTTCAGCAACTATCTCGGCACCAGCCTGGTGATGACCTTCGTGTTCTATGGCTGGGGTCTTGGGCTGTTCGGCCATATCGATCGCATTACCGCGATGGCATTCGTTTTCGCGGCATGGGGAATCATGCTGTTGTGGTCCAATCCCTGGCTCGAGCGATTCCGCTTCGGCCCGGCCGAATGGCTGTGGCGCTCTCTGGCGCGGCGCAGCGTGCAACCGATGCGTTTGCGATAAATTCGCAAAAAGACTGTTGCGATGCGTTCTCAATATCGCTATCTCTGCTGCAACAGGAGAGACGCATGGTTGTTTGCATCTGCAACGCGATTCGCGAACAGGATCTGAAGGACGCTCTGCGCGATGGCGCTGCCCGCCCGTCAGAGATTTACGCCCGTCTCGGGCGGCGTCCCAAGTGCGGTCAGTGCCTTTCGTTTGCGCAAAGCATTATCACCCGGGAAACTGCGACCGCCTAGCAATAGCCTGCTAAATTCTCTATTAGAATCAAATATTTCCCGCATTGCACCGCTTCCCTTCCGGTCAAAATGACGCTATGAAGCTTGCCTGATTTAACACGGATCGGCTGCCCCCCAATGCAGTCCGTCCGAACCAGGAGCATCATCATGAAGGGCGACCCCAAGGTCATCGAATTTCTCAACGACGCGCTCAAGAACGAGCTGACGGCGATCAACCAGTATTTCCTGCACTCCAAGATGCTGCAGAGCTGGGGCATCAAGAAGCTCGCCAAGTTCGAATACGAAGAGTCGATCGACGAGATGAAGCACGCCGACAAGCTCGCGGACCGCATCCTGTTCCTGGACGGACTGCCCAACTTCCAGCTGCTCGGCCGGTTGAAGATCGGTGAAACCGTCGAGGAAATCCTCAAGGCCGATCTCGCGCTGGAAAACGAGGCCATTCCGCTGCTCAAGGAAGGCATCGCCTATTGCGAGACCGTCCGCGATTACGGCAGCCGCGACCTGCTCGCCTATATCCTCCACAGCGAGGAAGAGCATGTCGACACGCTCGAAGCCCAGTTCGACCTGATCGCACGCATGGGGATGGAAAACTACATCCAGCTGCAGTCGAGCCCGGCCGAGGATTGATCCGGGCCTGCGCGGATCTGCGCTGGCCTTGCAGAGCCTGACAATATTCGCAAGCGGGCGGCATTCGACAAGGAATGCCGCCCGTTTTCGTTCGAGACACCGATCTCCAGCAAACAGCGGCGTCCTGCGGGTACTGCTCGCCCCGCCACCTTATACTCTCGCCATCACCAACGCTGGTTGAGCTGCCAGTGCCGCAACAGTGTCCTGTGGCCTGGAGAATTGACCCCTCCGAACAGCGTGGGATGGATCGCGACTTCCGGAGCATCCGGCGCAAAGCTCGGATTCCAGCCGTTCCAGGTGTTGTAGGTGTGGAACAGCCAGTCCACCCCATTGGCTTCCAGGATCGAAACCATGTCGGCGATCCAGCGGTCGCGACCCGGCGCCCAACGGGTAACGCCGAACTCGCTCGCCATCATCCGCACATTGTGACGGCGGGCGAAATCGAAGGCGGGCTGCATGCTTGCGGCGAGCGATGCCCTGCCCCATTGGCTATAGGGTTCGCTGTCGAACTCGCGCAGGCGGCCCGGATAGCTCCCCTGACGCGGTTGCGCGCCGACGCCCTGGTGCGTGTAATTGTGCGGCGAATAATTGTGGAAGGTGTAGAGGATGGCGGGGTCGTCGATCACCGGCATGCTGCCATAGCGACGCGCAAATCCCCACGGCCAGGGCATCACCGCAAGCCAGATCGTCGGATTGATCGCGCGAATGCGGCGGATCGCCTCGGGCAGCAGCTGCTCATACCACACCGCCCCGTCCGCTTCGCGCCGGAAGGTGTAGTTGGGCTCGTTGAGCACGTCATAGGCGAAGATCGCAGGATCATCGCGCAGTTCGCGCGCGATCGCCGTCCAGAACTGCATGAGGCTGTCGCCCACCCCGATACGGAACGACCGGCCACTGCTGTCATCCAGCCTCACCGTCTCGCGGCCATAGATGCCGTTCGCCGCCAGCATCACCCCCACTCCGAGCTGCGCGCACTCGGCGGTAAACTGCTTGAGCATGGCAAGGTTGGTACGATAGGGCGCGAGCGGATCGGCGCGGCTGGGGCGGATCATGCGTCTGTCGGGCGATGTTCCAGCGGCCAGATCGGTCGAGAAGTTGATGCGCACCGTGTTGACGCCCCAGCCGGCAAGCTCGCGCGCAATAGCAGGCGACAGGCTCCCAGGGGCAAGCTCCAGATTGAGCCCCCGCATTCTTGCAGGCAGCACGGGCGACAACGGCGCCGCAGCCCCGCGCTGCAACGCCTGCGCCGCGCCCTGCCCTGCCACCACCGCAGCGCCGACGCCAAGGCCGGCCAGCAGGGTGCGGCGGGAAAGCGGATCGGTCATTCGGGGCACCTTTTGGCTGGCGGGACGGGCGCTGCCTGACGGCGGCTTGACCATCCTGCTATGGCTGCAAGGCTGAACGAAGGCTTACGGGCGATGGCGCGCGAACCCTGTTGCGCTGTCCATCCGCCATCGACCACCAGTTCGGACCCGGTGATGTAGCTGGGATCCTCGCGGGCGAGGAAGAAGAGCGCGCCGGCAATCTCCTCGGGCGGGGCGAGCCTGCCGATCGGGGTGGCATCCTCGGCATTGTCGAGATCGGACAGCACGACCTTGGCCCCTTAGGCCAGAAACCGCTCGACACAGGCGCGGCCGATCCCGCGCAGGCCGCCGGAGATGATCGCCACCTTCCCGACCAGCCGCTACGCTGCCATCGCGGAACCATGCCTCAATGCGCGAACCCATCGGGCTCCACCACCCAGGTCTGGCCCTTGCTCACCAGCTTCTGCAGATCGGGCACCTTGCCCCGGGTCGCGGCCTGGATCTGGGCATGCACCGCGACTTCGAGCGTCGGGCGCGGGTCGTCATAGATCACGCCCAGCGCCATCGGGAACGGACCGAACGGCATCTCGACCAGCATGTGCGCCACTGCGCGGTTGGTGACGTCGTGCACGATCACGCCCGCCGCCTGCCAGTCGCCATCCGCCACATCGACGACCCTGAGCGTCAGCGTGGCATGATCGACCGCGATACCCTTTGCGCCGCCCCCGTCCTTGTCAGCGCCGAACAGCATGGGCTGGCCGTGGGTCAGCCACAGCTGGCTGAGCGCGGCATTCTTCTTCTCGGTGAAGTCGCCGAACACGTCCTTGTTGTAGACGATACAGTTCTGGAAGATCTCCACGAACGCCGCGCCCTTGTGCGCATATGCGGCTTTCAGCTGATCGGGCAGGTTCTTGTGCACATCGATACTGCGCGCAACGAACCGCGCGCCCGATCCCAATGCGAACGCGCACGGGTTGGCCGGATGATCGACCGATCCGTAAGGGGTGGACGGGCTGCGCGTGCCCTCGCGGCTGGTTGGCGAATACTGGCCCTTGGTGAGGCCGTAGATCTCGTTGTTGAACAGCAGGATCTGGCAATCCAGGTTGCGGCGCAAAAGGTGCATCGTGTGGTTTCCGCCGATCGACAGCGCATCGCCATCGCCGGTGATGATCCACACGTCGAGTTCGGGATTGGCGAGCTTCAGCCCCGTCGCGATCGCCGGCGCGCGACCGTGGATGGTGTGGAAGCCGTAGGTTTCCATGTAATAGGGAAAGCGCGACGAGCAGCCTATCCCAGAGACAAACACCGTGTTCGCCGGGTCCGCGCCAAGCTCGGGCATCGTTCGCTGCATGGCTTTCAGGATAGCGTAGTCCCCGCAGCCGGGGCACCAGCGCACCTCCTGATCGGTCTCCCAGTCCTTGATCGTCGTCTCCGCGCGCGGCGCGATCCTGGTCATCTCGTTCATCGTCAAAACGTCCCGTTACTTGGAGAGGGTTGCCGCAATCGCCGTCTCGATCTCAGCGATCGTGAACGGCTGGCCCGATGTCTTGTTGAGCGGCCTGGCATCGACCAGGAACTGGTCGCGCAGCAGGGTCTTGAGCTGGCCGGTGTTCATTTCGGGCACCAGCACATGGTCGAAGCTGTGCAGCAGTGCGCCCAGATTCTTCGGGGTCGGCCAGATATGGCGGATGTGGATGTGGCTGACGTCGTGCCCGGCGCGGCGCGCGCGCAATACCGCCTGGTGGATCGAGCCATAGGTCGATCCCCAGCCGACCACCGCGAGCTTGCCGCCTGCCGCGCCCACGACCACCTCCTGATCGGGGATCGAGTCCGCCACGCCCAGCACCTTGTTCTGGCGGATGTCGGTCATCGCCTGGTGGTTGGCGGGCGCATAATCGATATGCCCGGTGCCCAGCGCCTTTTCGATCCCGCCGATGCGGTGCATCAGCCCGGGCGTTCCAGGCTTGACCCAGGGCCGCGCGAGCTTTTCGTCGCGCGCATAGGGCAGGAAGCCGCCGTCCTGCGCCTTGCCCATGAACTCCACCGGAAAGGCCTTGTAGCTCGCCATGTCGGGCACCTTCCACGGCTCTGCGGCATTGGCGATATAGCCATCGGTCAGCAGCATCACCGGGGTCATGTATTGCACCGCGATGCGGCACGCCTCGATCGCGCAGTCGAATGCGTCGGCGGGCGAGCGCGCGGCGATCACCGGCATCGGCGCATCGCCGTTGCGGCCATAAACCGCCTGATAGAGGTCGGATTGCTCGGTCTTGGTCGGTAGCCCCGTCGAAGGCCCGCCGCGCTGCGAATTTACGATGACCAGCGGCAGTTCGGTCATGATCGCCAGCCCCATCGCCTCGCCCTTCAGTGCGATGCCAGGGCCGGAGGACGAGGTGACGCCGAGCGAGCCTGCATAGCTCGCGCCGATCGCGGCGCAGATCGCGGCAATCTCGTCCTCGGCCTGGAAGGTGGTGACGTGATATTCCTTGAGCCGCGACAGATGGTGGAGGATCGCGCTGGCTGGCGTGATCGGATAGCCGCCGAAGAACATCGGCAGCCCGGCCAATTGCGCGCCAGCGACCAGACCCAGCGAGATCGACTCGGCGCCGGTGACCGTGCGGTACAGCCCCGGCACCGCGGGCGCGGCAGGCATCGCGTATTGCCGCATCGGGCCGGAGAGTTCCGCCGTTTCGCCAAAGGCGTGGCCCGCGTTCAACGCGGCGATATTGGCCGCGAGGATGTCGGGCTTGCCCGCGAACTTCGCCTCCAGCCAGTCGATGATGGGCTGGCGCTTGCGCGAGAACATCCACAATGCCAGCCCCAGCGTCCACATGTTCTTACAGCGCAGCGCTTCCTTGTTGCCAAGGCCGTGCGGTTTGACCGCATCCAGCGTCATCTGCGAGATGTTGAACTTCATCAGCTGCCACTTGGCCAGCGATCCGTCCTCAAGCGGATTGGTCTCGTACTTCGCCTTGTCGAGGTTGCGCTTCGAAAACTCGCCCTCGTCGGCGATGATCAGCCCGCCTTCCTTGAGCGCGCCGACATTGGTCTTGAGCGCCGCCGGGTTCATCGCGACGAGGACGTCGGGGACATCGCCCGCGGTATCGATCTCGCTGCTGCCGAAGTTGATCTGGAACGCCGAAACGCCGAACAGCGTGCCCTGCGGCGCGCGGATTTCGGCGGGAAAATCGGGGAAGGTCGCAAGGTCGTTGCCTGCCAGCGCGGTGGACAGCGTGAACTGCCCTCCGGTCAGCTGCATACCGTCACCGCTGTCCCCGGCAAAGCGCACCACGATGGCGTCAGGTGTCTGGGTGTTGGTGTTGGTACGATCGAGCGCGGCGGTTGCCATGGAACACAGACCCCTAAGTTTCGACGTGAGCGCGCTGATAGGTGTAGCACCGGGCGGCGGGCACGCAATTTGGTTTTTGTGACAGCAGACAGCAGCGCGTGCGTCGTTGATCAGGATCAAACCGGGCCTCGACTGGCCATCCGATTTTGCCGATGGACCCGCAGCATCCGACGCGTTAACCTCCCGGTTAAACACAAACAGAGGATGATCCGAATGAGCGACACCATCGAACTGCAGCGTGATGCCGACGCGACAACAGGCCCGTTCGTGCGGCCCGATGTTGCGATGCTGCTGGCGATGCTGTCGGCTGCAGGCGCGCCGCCGATGAACGAGATGACCCCCGCCGATGCGCGCGAGGCCTATCGCATGATGCGCTTCGTTGCCGATGCCGAGCCGACCGAACTTGCCATCGTGCGCGACCTCACTTGCCCCGGCCCCGGCGGCGAGATCCGCCTGCGCTATTACGATGCGCGCGAAACCCGCGCGGCGGGCCCGGTGATCATGTTCTTCCACGGCGGCGGCTTCGTGATCGGCGATCTGGACACGCACCATCCCTATTGCACCGAACTGGCCGCCAAGGTGGACCTGCCGGTGATCGCCGTCGACTATCGCCTCGCGCCCGAACACCCCTTCCCCGCCGCCACGGACGATTGCGAAGGCGCGGCACGCTGGCTCGCAGACAACGGCAAGACGCTGGGGCTCGACATCACTGGGCTGGTCTTCACCGGAGACAGCGCGGGCGGAAACCTGACGATCGTCACCACCCAGGCGCTGATCGCCAATCCGGCATCGGTCCCAGTGATCGCACAGGCGCCGCTCTATCCGGTCGTCGATTCGACGCAGACCGGCGGGTCGTTCACCGACTTTGCCGAGGGCTATCTGCTCACCGCCGACACGATGAACTGGTTCGGGACCGCCTATGCCGCGACCCCCGGCGATGCCCGCAACGATTGCATCAATGGCGATATCGCCAGCCTGCCGCCAACGCTGCTGGTCACCGCTGGGCTCGACCCCTTGCGCGACCAGGGCCGCGATTTCGCCGCGCGCGCAGTGAAGGCCGGGGTCGATGTGACCTATATGGAGATGCGCGGCACGATCCACGGCTTCATCTGCCTGCGCAAGGGCGCACCCAGCGCGCAGGAGGATTGCGACGCGATTTTCCGCGGCATGAAAGCGATGCTCAAGCTGTGAGCAGGCAAAGCCTGGCGCGGGGGCTGGCGGCCGGCCTGCTGGCGGCGGTGCTGTTGCAGGCAACGCCATCGGCCGCGCAGTCCGCGCCCAAGGTCCGCAACAAGGCCGATTTTGCCGGGGTCGCGCGCGACTTTCAGCAACAGCGCGCCGCAAACCCGGAAGGTTGCTGCAGCTTCAGCACGCCGGTGTTCGACCGCAATGTCTCGTTCCGGCTGTTCGACACCTTCGAGCCTGTCTACGAAGCGAAGAACGAGCGGCAGATGATCCTGGAGTTCGTGCCGCAGGGCGCAACCGTGGAAAGCTGGACCCGGATGATCACGCTGTCCGCGTTCGGCGGCGCGGGGTCCTCGCCGATCTCCACCGCAGAGATGCAGGCGCGCTTCTTCAACACCAGCCAGGGATGCCAGCAGGCCAACTTCTCGCGCGTCATCGCCAGCGGGCGCACCAGCGACGGCACCGAATTCAATCTGTCGAGCAACGGCTGCGGATCGATCGCAGCCGGCGGCTATCCCGGCGCGACTTCGGGCCGCGGCGAGCAGTTTCTGGCGCTGCTGCTGCGCGACGCGCAAAATGTGGTCGTGCTGCAATATGCCGAACGCGGGGAAGGCTTTGCTCCGGGCGGCGAGCCGATCGGCGACGAGGCCGTCAAGGCGGTGATGGGCCGCTTTCGGTCCATCGGCTTTTGTCGGACGCAGACGCCATCTGACGATTGTTCAATTGCCTTTGATGCCCGCTGACCGCTAAGGCGGCAGACATGAGTGAATTTGACAGTCTCCCCTATCGTCCCTGCGCGGGAATCATGCTGGTCAACAACGACGGCAAGGTGTTCGTCGGCCAGCGGCTGGATAGCAGCGCCGACGCCTGGCAGATGCCGCAGGGCGGTATCGATCCCGGCGAGGAGCCCGAACAGGCGGCCTATCGCGAACTGGGCGAGGAAACCGGCATCGCGGCGCATCTGGTCGAGGTGATCGCCCGCTCGCGCGACGAGCATCTCTATGATCTTCCTGCCGATCTGATGGGCAAGATGTGGGGTGGCAAATATCGCGGCCAGCGCCAGTTCTGGTTCCTGATGCGCTTCATGGGCACCGATGCCGACATCAACATTGAAACCGACCACCAGGAATTCCGCAGCTGGAAATGGACCTCGGCGGAGACGCTGGAGGGACTGATCGTGCCTTTCAAGCGACGGTTGTACCGCGCGGTGGTGGAAGAGTTCCGCCCGCTGATCTAGGCTGCGCATTCCTGTTCGCAACCCCGGGATGCCTGACATGACCACCACCCGCGCCGCGCTGAGCGTGCTCGCCGTGATTCTTGCAGCTGCCCAGCCGCTCGCCGCGCAGGCGCCCGATGGAATTACCAAGCTGATCGACACCGCCCTGCGTTCGGGCGACAAGGCCGGGCTCGATGTGGTGCTGCGCTATGCCAAGCAGGCGCATCCACAAGCAGCAGAAGCGATCGACGCACAGGTCGCCGCGTTCCGCACCGATTCCTCGACGCAAACGGCCCCGCCCCCTCCCGCCGCGACGGTGGTGGTGGCCGAGGCTGCCGTCCCGGTGGCTCCTGTCTCTACGGCATCTGCCCAGCCAGCCGAGGAAACGGCGCACGCGCAGATCAAATGGTCGGGTGAAGGCGAGCTGGGCGCGTTCACCACCACCGGCAATGCTCCGGGCATGGGGCTTGCTGCGGGGCTCAAGCTCACTGCCGAGGGCGAGGACTGGCGCGTCGGCCTGCTCGGGCGGGCGGATTACCAGGAAACCAGCGATGTCGTGGTGCGCGAACAATATCGCTTCAGTGTCGAGCCCAACTACAAGTTCAACGAGCGCGGCTATGTCTATGGCCTCGGCCAATACGAGCAGGACCGTTTCCAGGGCTTTCACGCGCGCTACTCGATTTCGGGCGGAGTGGGTTACAGCTTCCTCACCGGCGACAATGCCAAGCTCAGCGTCAAGGCGGGGCCCGCCTGGCGGTTTACGCAGCTTACCACGGGGATGGACGAATCGGTCGTCGCGGGTCTCGCGTCGGTCGATATCAAGCTCAAGCTGACCCCGACGATCAGTCTTTCGGAAGCCGCCAGCGCCTATGTCGACGAGCAGCGCAGCACGCTGTTTTCGGTCGCCGCGCTCGACAGCCAGCTGATCGGCAAGCTGAAGGCGCGCCTGTCCTATACCGTGCAGTATGAATCGACCCCCGCGCTGGGCCGTGCCCCGACCGACACCACCAGCCGGTTGACGCTGGTCTACGGTTTCTAGCCCCGATCCGCATCCATCCCCGCTCGGACGGCGCACCATGTTGACACGCCGTGCCCGCCCGCTTTAGCCCCATGGCCAATCAAGGCGGGATGCCACCCGCTCCGACCGCACAGGCAGAGGACCCGCACCCCATGACCAGCATCTCCCGCACCGGTGGCCGGATTCTCGTCGATCAACTGGTCGCGCAAGGGTGCGACCGCATCTTCACCGTGCCCGGCGAGAGCTTTCTCGCGGTGCTCGATGCGCTCCACGATGTGCCCGCGATCGAAACGATCGTGTGCCGCCAGGAGGGCGGCGTCACCTTCATGGCGTGCGCGGATGGCGCGATGACCGGGCGGCCCGGAGTCGCCTTTGTCACGCGCGGGCCCGGCGCGACCAATGCCAGCATCGGCGTGCATGTGGCCATGCAGGACAGCAAGCCGATGGTGCTATTCATCGGCGATGTCGATCGGGGAATGCGCGACCGCGAGGGCTTTCAGGAGGTCGATTTCCAGGCGATGTTCGCGCCGCTTTGCAAATGGGCAGCGCGAATCGACGATGCGGCGCGCATCCCCGAATACGTCGCCCGCGCCTTTTCGGTCGCGATTTCGGGACGCCCGGGCCCTGTGGTGCTCGCGCTGCCCGAGGACATGCTCAAGGACGTGGCCGAAGTCGCCGACCGTCCGCACGTCACCCGCCCCGCGCAGCCGGTATGCCCCAACGGCTTTGCGGTGCTGATGGAGATGCTTGGCGGCGCAAAGGCGCCGATCGCGATCATCGGCGGCGCGGACTGGAGCCCCTCGGCGCGCGCGAACTTCCAGGAGTTCGCCGAGCGGATCGGTCTGCCGGTGGCCTGCGCCTTCCGCCAGCAGGACGCGTTCGACAACGCCTCGCCCGTCTGGGCGGGCAATCTGGGCTATGGGCCTAACCCGAAGCTGGTGGCGCGGGTTAAGGCCGCCGACCTGATCCTCGCGGTCGGTGCGCGGCTGGGCGAGGCGACCACCGATGGCTATACGCTGATCACTCCTGAACATCCCGGCCAGCTGCTGGTCCACGTCCATCCCGACCCCAACGAGCTGGGCCGAGTCTACCGTACCGATTTGCCGCTGTGCGCCGACATGGACGAGTTCGCCGAGGCGGCGGCTTTGTGGGATTCAGAAGCGTGGGATGGGGACGCGGTGCGCTTCGATACCGGCGAGCAGGCGCATGCCGAGTGGCTCGCCTGGTCGGATCCGCAACCGACCGGCGTGCGGCTGGACCTTGGCCAGTGCGTGCGCGCGATGCGCGATGCGATGCCCGCCGACACGGTGATCTGCAACGGCGCGGGAAATTTTTCGGGCTGGTGGCACCGCTATTGGCATTATGGCGAAAAGCCCTCGCAATTGGCACCGACCGCGGGGGCGATGGGCTATGGCGTGCCCGCCGCCGTCGCCGCCGCGCTGCGCCTCCGTGACCGCAAGGTCGTCGCGATCGCCGGCGATGGCGATTTCCTCATGAACGGGCAGGAGCTGGCAACCGCGGTCCAATACGACGCCGATCTGCTGGTGATCGTGGTCGACAATGGCGCCTATGGCACCATCCGCATGCATCAGGAGCGCGAATATCCCGCGCGGCTGTCGGCAACGACGCTCAAAAACCCTGACTTCGCTGCGCTCGCCCGCGCTTATGGCGGCTGGGCGGCGACGGTGGAGCGCACAGAAGAGTTCGCGCCTGCGCTGGCCGAGGCGCTGGCGCAACCGGGGTTGAAGTTGCTGCACCTGAAGACCGACATCGAGGCAATCGCCGCGAGCGGTGCGACGGTGAGCGGGTTGCGGAACCGATAAGGCTGAGCGCACTACCGGCTCCCCCCTGACCAAGAGCGGGCCGCTCGCGACGCACACAAAAAAACCGGCCCCCCGCTAGCTTAGGGGGCCGGTTTTTTGTTACGCTAGATCAGATCGGAAGGATCAGATCTTGTCGCCGAACGCGCCCTTGACGTCGCCCTTGAGCTTCTGGGCATCGCCCTTGAGCTGCTGAGCCTCGCCTTCGGCGACCAGTTCGGGGTTGTCGGTTGCGCGGCCAACGCCTTCCTTGGCCTTGCCGGCCAGATCATTGCCAACGCCTGCGGCTTTGTCTTTGAATTCACCCATAAAATGCTCCTTCGTCAAAGCGCGAGGCCGCGTGCCTCGCTTCAGGAACATTTACGCGGTGGTGGAAGGGGCGTTCCCTGCCATGCGCATGATTTCCGCCCACTCGTCCGGCGTGATCGCTGCCACCGACAGCCGCGACTGGCGCAGCATCGCCATGTCGGCGAGCGCGGGCCGCGCTTTCATCACCTTGAGCGACACTGGTCTTTTGCGCGGGTGCACCGGCTTTACCTTCACTGCCACCCAGCGTCCGGTGTCGTCCTTGGGATCGGGAAACGCCTCGGCGCTCACCTCCATCACCCCGACCGCCTCGAGCCCGGTGCGCGAGTGATAGAACAGCACCAGGTCTCCTGCCCGCATGGCCTTGAGATTGTTGGAGGCCTGTGCGTTGCGCACCCCGTCCCAGGTGCCCTCGCCCGCCTTTACCAGATCGGCCCAGCCATATTCGTCGGGTTCCGATTTCATCAGCCAATATTGGGTCATGATTTTTCCCGTCAGCACGCCTACATGGGGCAAATATCGTCATCCCCTCAGCTATTGCGGACCGCATCATGATACAACTGCCCATTCTCTCGCTCACCGATGAACCCGCCGAACTGGCGCGCAAGCTGGGCGACAGCTTTTCGACCTATGGCTTTGCGATGATCAAGGATCACGGGCTGGATCCGGCGCTGGTCAAGCAGGGCTGGGAGAAGACCGAGCAGTTCTTTGCGCTGCCGACCGAGGAAAAGCGCCGCTATTATGACGCCGAGGCCGGCGGCCAGCGCGGCTATACACCGTTCGGTACCGAAATCGCAAAGGACGCCAAGGCGCACGATCTCAAGGAATTCTGGCATGTCGGGCGCGAGATCGACCCCGCCAGCCCGATCGCGCACACCATGCCCAGCAATGTCTGGCCAGAGCGTCCCGAGGGTTTTCGCGAGACCTTCGAACCGCTGTTTGCCGAGTTCGACCGGGTGGGTAACATCATCCTGTCGCGAATCGCGGTGTATCTGGGGCTCGACAAGGACTGGTTCCTGCCCGCGGTGCACGAGGGCAATTCGATCCTGCGGCTGCTGCATTATCCACCGATGGACGCTGCGCAGGGCGAAGAAGGCGCGATTCGCGCGGGCGCGCACGAAGACATCAACCTGATCACGCTGCTGCTGGGGGCTGAAGAAGGCGGCCTGGAAGTGCTGGCACGCGATGGATCATGGATCGACATGCGTCCGCCCGAAGGCGCGCTGGTGGTCAATGTCGGCGACATGCTGCAGCGGCTGACCAACCACGCCCTGCCCTCGACCACGCACCGCGTGCGCAACCCTGCGGGCGACCGGGCGAAGTACAGCCGCTATTCGATGCCGTTCTTCCTCCACCTGCGCTCGGACTTTCCGATCCGCACGCTCGAAGGCTGCATCAGCGCAGAAACGCCCAACCGTTATCCCGAGCCGATCCTGGCGGACGACTATCTGCACCAGCGGCTGGTGGAAATCGGGCTGGTGAAGGCCTGAGGGCTTAACGCCAATAGACCACAGATTCGTTACTCCCGCCAAAGCGGGGGTCCCGCTTGTGGCGCGAGGTCAGAAAACAGGCGAAATTCCCGCCTGCGCGGGAATAGCAGCAAGAATGGACGTACCGCCTCTCAGCGGCGTGCAGCAATCTGCGTGCCGCCGGGCTTGGCCGGAACCGCGCGGGCGATGATGCACTCGCCCCCTGCAGAGCGGACCTGCGCGCACATGGCACGCGCACTCTTTTCGTCGGCAAAGCCGTTTGCCGTCAGACGGTGCAGGGTGCGACCGCCGATATTGGCGGGCACGGCAGCCTTGGAGAACGAGGCCAGATCCTTGTGCTTGGCGCTGTAGCCAGCCCAGGCACGATTGGCGTTGGCCGGATTCGAGAACACGCCGAGCTGCACCGCAAACGCGCCGTCGCTCACCGGAGCGAAGCTGGCCTTCTGGAAGACTGCAGGCGATTGGGCGGCTTTGGGAGCCACAACCTTGGCAGCGACTACCGTTGGCGCAGCCGCGCGAACGGGGCTCTCCTGCTCGACGATCGGTGTGCGCGCGGCGACTTGAACGACCCTTCCGTCGCGCGTCTTGCGGATCGCTTTGGTGCGGTAATTGCCCGGGAGCGGCTGCACGATCTCGCGCACCACCATCAGCGGTGCCAGCATGGCGCGCGGCTGTTCTGCAGGTTCGGCAGCGGCCACAACGACAGGCGCGGCATCGGCATAGACGGACGCGGGTGCGGCCTCGACGCCAGCCAGCCCCATTGTGCTGTCCTGAACCGGGGGAAGTTCGATCGGACCGGCAGCGGGCGCAGCCTGCGCCATGGCCTGCTGGCCGATCTCGGTTGCGGCCTGCGCCATCGACGGCGTGGCGGAGAGCGCCAGCTGCACCGGCTGACCGGGGTCAAATTCGACCGGGCTAACGCCCAGCACCGATGCGACGCGCTGAACATGCGCCTGCGGGTGCGCCATGCGCGCCCATTCGGTGATGCGCTCCTGCGCGACCTTGGGGTCGAGATCCTGTCCGACCATCAGCTGCGCCTCGCGCCAGCGGCCATTAAGGGCATAGGCAAAAGCGAGGTTCTGGCGGACCTTGGAAGAGCTATCGCCGCTGCGGATCTGGTCGGAGAGCACGTCGACGCCGAGCGCGGTATCTCCGGCCAGCGCCATCGCCAGGCCATAATTGCTGGCGGGAATGCTATCACGATGTTCGCGCAGCAACGCCTGCGCCGCCTGGCCGCGACCTTCGGCTACATGCATCAGCGCCAGGCTGATCACCGTGCGCGCGCTCTGGTCGCCCAGCGCGAGTGCATCGTCAAGGCTCTGGCGCGCCGAGGAGAACCGGCCATTGGCAAGATAGGCCTGCGCCAGTGTCGTGCGCAGATCGGCGTTGCGGGGATCGAGCGCGACGGCAGCTTCCGCCTTGGCCAGCGCCTTTTCGGGCTTGCCGGCGTCGAGCGCCTTCTGGGCGTTGCTGGACAGGCTTTGCGGACGGCCGCCGCCAGAGCTTGCCGAGCAGCTTACCAGCACGCTGCCGACCAGAATGGTCGATGCGGCCAGTTTCAGCATCAGTGCCCTGTTCATCTTCGTTCCGCTCGTCATAGCCATTTCCCTCTTTGCCAGGCCCGACCCGCTCATCAGTTTCAACGCCCTGCCGATCGCGGAACGCGACCAGCCAGGTCCTCTATCTCGGGTATTTTGGTTAACAATTCGTCAAGTGCCGCGGTCAGCAGCTGCTGCGCCGACTGGCCGGTCACCGCGCTGGCAAGCCGAAGCTTGAGATGGCGGTCGGTGTCGAGCCGCAGGGTGAAGGCCGCGCGGCGACCCGCCGGAACCGCAGCGATGACCGCATCCACCGGGACCGCCACCTTGCGCTTGCGCACCGACAGCACCTGGGCCGGAGCTTCGGGCTGTTCGATCACGGCTTCAGTCTGGGCTTCAGCCTGGGCTTCGGGCTCGACCGGCATTGCGGCGACCGGCTCTGTCATGCGCTCGGCAATCTCTGCCTGTTGGCGCACCACATCAGGCACGATGGGCACCAAAGGCTGGGCCATCGCATCGGCAGCCGCAACTGCCGCGGCATGATCGGCGGCATTCGCAGCCGGCGCATCAGGGATCGCGCCTGCCAGCAGATTGCCATAATCGGGAGCATGCTCGTCATGCGCCGGATCGACATCATAGCCCATGTCGTTCCAGCCCAGATCGTCCTGTCCGGTATAGTCGTCATCCGGGCGCGACTGCGACAGCATGCCGCCCATCTGGCCCAGTCCTTCCAGCCCCTGGCGGCGCATGGCAGGGCGCGCGGCGCCCTTGCGCGCCAGCAGACCGGACGAAAGCGACGCGATCGGTTTGGGTTCGGCCATAAAGCTCATCCTTGCCCCCGTGCTCGCTTACGATCCCGCCACGCGGCGACCGAAGCCACCCATCGGGCGGATGGCACCGGGGATCACGGGTGCATTGGGCACGGCAAAAACCGTGCGGCGGAAGTTCTTCTCGAGCCGGTCGGAGATATAGGTCCACAGCGCGCGCACCTCGGCGGCGGACTTGCCGTTGGGATCGACCTCCATCACGGTGCGGCCGTCGATCATCGAGGCGGCAAAATCGGTGCGGTGGTGCAGCGTCGTCGGCGCGACGGTGCCGTGCTGCGACAGCGCGACGGCGGCCTCTGAGGTGATCCGGGCCTTGGGGGTGGCGGCGTTGACGACGAAGATCAGCGGCTTGCCCGCGCGCTCGCAAAGATCGACCGTGGCGCCCACGGCGCGCAAATCGTGCGGGCTGGGCCGGGTCGGCACCACGATCAGCTCGGCGACCGAGATCACCGACTGGATCGCCATGGTGATCGCAGGCGGAGTATCGATGACCGCGAGCTTGAACCCCTGCTGGCGCAGGATCGAGAGGTCAGCGGGAAGCCGCGCCACGGTGGTCTGCGCGAATGCCGGATATTCGGGCTCGCGCTCGTTCCACCAGTCGGCCAGCGAACCTTGCGGATCGATATCGATCAGCACCACCGGGCCATCGCCTGCCAGCTGCGCCTGCACGGCGAGATGACCCGACAGGGTCGTCTTGCCGGATCCTCCTTTTTGAGATGCCAAAGCGAGTACGCGCACTCAAACCCCCTATTCGGTCCAATCGGTCAGGGGTGAAAATGCGCCTGGGGCACCTAATTTTGGGTTAACGCTGCGCTGTGCCGGAATAGGGCAGTTGCCGGATACTGCCGCATTTGTGCGGGTTGATCGCGTCATCAACGCTTTGCTAATATGTCGTTAGGTATAGCGATTTACGCATGTAACGACCGGTAAGCCCCGCTTGCCGCGCAAAACCGGCCTGATATGGTCGAACCGAGGCTTTACCATATGCGATGGAGCAAGACCCGCATGGCACATTCCACAAAATTTTCGCGCACCCGCCTGATGCTGGCGACCGCCCTGCTGGCGATGGGGACGGCGACTCCCGCGCTCGCCGACGTCAAGGCCGGGGTCGATGCGTGGGAGCGCGGCGAATTCGACAAGGCCGTCACCGAATGGCGCGATCCCGCAGCCAAGGGCGACCCCGATGCCCAGTTCAACCTGGGCCAGGCGTACAAATTGGGCCGCGGCGTGCCGATGGACCTGAAGCTCGCCGAAAGCTGGTACAAGAAGGCCGCCGATCGCGGTCATATCCAGGCAGCGGACAATTACGGCCTGGTGCTGTTTCAGGATAACCGCCGCGACGAGGCGATGCCCTATATCCGCGCCTCATCCGCCAGGGGTGAGCCTCGAGCGCAATATGTTCTGGGTACCGCGATGTTCAATGGCGATATCGCCGAGAAGGACTGGGTGCGCGCCTATGCGCTGATGACCCGCGCTTCGGCGCAGGGCCTGCCCCAGGCCTCGCGCAGCCTGGCAACGATGGACAAGTACATCCCGCTTGCCGATCGCACCAAGGGCACGCAGCTTGCAGCCCAGCTTGAGCGCGAAGCCACAGCCGAGCGTCAGAAGCTCGCGGGCGCCGCTGCCGGGCTCGGCATCGATCCCGCCACTGGAGCCACCTCGAGCGCAAAACCGGTGATGGCAGCAGCGGGCCCGACCGCCGCGCCAAACCGGCGCAAGCCCGGATCGAGCTCGACCATCCAGACCACCAGCCTGCCGCCCTCCAATGTCAACGGCTCGGTGATCCCTGCCATCCCCTCCAGCCCGACCGGCACGGCTGCCAGCGCGGGCGTGGACTTCGCAACCATGGGCGCGCCTTCGGGCTCGACCTCGGCGCCGGCGCCGCGGGCCACCGCACCGGCCTCGATGCCAGCCCAGGCGCCCGCCAGCGCACCGGTTGCCGCTCCGGTTGCTGCCGCAAGCGCCGCGCCTGCCGTCGCCGCGAGCGGTGACTGGCGCATCCAGCTTGGCGCGTTCAGCGACGAAGGCCGCGCACGTGGCCTTTGGTCTGGCCTCGAACGCCAGAACGCCGCGCTCAGCGGATTGCAGCCCTATCTGGTCAAGGCCGGCGCAGTCACCCGGCTGCAGGCAGGCCCCTTCGCCACCCAGGCCGCCGCGAAAAAGGCTTGCGACAGCGTAGCGAAATCCGGCCAGGCCTGCTTTGCAGTGAAGAAATAGGGGGTTACCCCAATCCCTCTCCCCTCCCTCTTGCGGGAGGGGAGAATTAACCTTCACGCCGCCAGCGGTCGTTCCACCTCCGCCATGTCGCTTTCCAGCGCATATTCGCTCGCCATCGCGTCATAGCCCCGGCCTGCGCTGAAGCGCGGGCGGGTGATGCCGGTGGGACGGAAGCCAAGCCGCCGCAGCACCGCGCCAGAGGCCGGATTGTCGATATAATGGCTGGCGGCCAGACGCCGGTGGCCCAGCATCCAGGCGTTGGCGATCACCGCGCGCGCCGCCTCGGTGGCATAACCCTGCCCCCAATGCTCCCGCGCGATCCAGTAGCCGAGCTCTGCCTCGCCATCGCGTTCGCCAAGGCCGCAGCTGCCGACCAGCGTCTGCCCGGCATCGCCCGGCAAAGTGAGCAGAAAATGCGGATAGCGGGGATCCTGGGTGCGCGCGGCGAAGGCCTGCGCGTCTTCGCGCGAATAGGGCCAGGGCGCGCGGGCGAGATTGCACACGATTCCCTGATCGTTCAGCGCCGCGAACAGGCCTTCGGCATCTTCGGGCCAGACTGGCCGCAGCAACAATCTTTGCGTTCTTGCAAACATTATGTCTCTCCTGTGTCACCCGCGCCCATGCCACCCGAAGGTGACAGGCTCGAGTCAAAGCCGTGACAGGGAGACAAAAAGAAAGGGAGATGGGACGGACCCCATCTCCCTGTCATCTGGTCCGGTGCTCGGCACCGGCCGGGGTCATCCCTGTGAAGGACGACCCGTCATCGATCGTCCGTTATTCGGCGGCCATCGCCATGGCTTCGGCCACGACCGATACATATTTGCGGCCAAGGCGGCCTTCGTGAAACTTCACGCGGCCTTCGGTGAGCGCAAACAGGGTATGGTCCTTGCCCATGCCGACATTGGCGCCGGCATAGACCTTGGTTCCGCGCTGGCGGATAATGATGTTGCCACCAATCACCGGCTCGCCGCCGAACTTCTTCACGCCAAGACGACGACCTGCGGAATCACGACCGTTGCGCGACGAACCGCCAGCTTTCTTATGTGCCATTTTTCAAAACTCCTTGTGCGCGCGCTATCAGGCGTTGTCGGCCGACGAATCGGCTTCGGGCTTGGCGGCGGCCTTCTTCGGTGCTGCCTTCTTGGCCGGAGCCTTTTTGGGAGCAGCCTCAGCGGCGGGTGCGTCTGCAGCGGCTTCCACCGGTGCTTCGGTCTTGGCGGCGGCCTTCTTAGGCGCTGCCTTCACTGCTTCGCCAACGCCCAGAATGCGCAGGATCGTGTGCTGCTGGCGATGGCCAAGCTTGCGACGATAGTTGTGGCGACGCTTCTTCTTGAAGATCACGACCTTGTCGGCCTTCGCCTGCGCGATGATCTCGGCAGAGACGACCACACCGGCCAGATCCTTGGATTCGCCACCGTCACCGGCGAGCAGAATGTCACTCAATGCGATGACGTCGCCAGCCTCTCCGGCCAGCTTTTCCACTGCGATTTTATCTCCGGCTGCAACGCGATACTGCTTGCCGCCTGTGCGCACGATAGCGAACATGGGTTGTCTCGTTTCTGTTTGCTTCAAATCGGTTCCGGGCACGCAATTTGCGATATCCAAACCTTTGACCCGACTGTTGCCAGAACCGAATCAGCAGAGTGAAAACCGCTGCCCTGCGACGGGATGTCCCGCGCCGGAAAGCCATGCCCGTTAGGTGAAACTGCCGGGGCTGTCAACCATGGCAGCGGCTTTTTTGGCCGTTGCCCACCTGACAATCGACGCTCTCTTAGCCCTGAGTCCGCCAGGATGACAAGCCCATAAGCATTGCGACACGCCCTCGCCTCCCGTAGATGGATTGGCCATGAAACATGTTGCCTCCTCCTCGCTGCTGTCGCTCTCGCTCAGCCTCACTGCCCTGCTGGGCGGCTGCCTCGAACCGATGGCCGATCGCCCCTCGCTGGCGCGGCGCGATGTCGAGCTGCGCGACCGGCAGGCCGAGGCCAAGGCCCCGCCCCCGCCGATCGAATCCGTCACCGACCCCGCACTGGCGCGCGATCTGACCGCGCTGCTGGCCCGCGCCGACAAGGCCGAAGCGGATTTCGCTATGGCGCGCTCCGCCGCGCAGCAGGCGGTAGCAGCCGCCAAGAACGCCAGCGTCGGCAGCGAAGCTTGGTCGGTGGCACAGACCCGGATCAGCGCGCTGGATGCCCCGCGGCGCGAGCTCACCCAGCTGCTGGGGGATCTGGAAGTCCTGTATGTTGCGCGGCTAGAAAAGGAAGCGGCGGGCGAGATCAAAGCGGGCGGTGCCGCGCAGGTCGAACAGACCCGCAGCCATGTGCTGGCCCTCGTCGACTCGCAGGACAGCGTGATCACCATGTTGAAGTCCGGCCTCGCCAGCTGAATCAGCGCCGCCTGGCGGAGTTAACATCAAGGCAACCCTTCCATTGGTCGCACGTACAGGGTGGACCAACCGATAAGGATCGCCCCAATGAAGTCATTCTATACCGCTACCGCCGCCGCTGCCCTGATGCTGAGCAGCAGCGCGGCCTATGCGCAGACCAACACCACCAACGATCAGCAGCCTTCGCGCCAGCAGGAGCGTCTGAACTCGATCTTCGGCGCGCTGTTCGGTGATCGCACCGGATCGACAGGCTCGATCGAGGCACAATGGTCGCTGGGCCGCACCCCGCTGGCGACGCAGCGCGGACAGTTCGAAAGCCGGATCGATTCCGAGGTGCGCGCGCGCACCATCGACCAGCGCACCGGCGCGCAGCTCAAGTCCGACTACTACGATCTGGTGCAGCTCGAAGCGCGCTACGGCGCCGATCGCCGCTTCACGCGGCAGGAGCAGGCCGAGCTTGCGGAACGCTATACCGAGCTGACCCAGGTGATCACCGATGGCGGCTATGCCAATGACCCGGGCAACGACATCGGCATCTCGATCGCCGAAGGCCAGAACGAATTCTACCAGCGCGTCGATGCGCAGGTGTCCTCGCGCCGCATCACGCGCGTGGCAGGTGCCCGGCTCAAGACCGATTATGCATCGCTTGTCCGCACCGAAGCGAACTATCTGCGCGATGGCCGGGTGACCGAGCAGGAGCGCGACGACCTGTACACCAGGCTCGAAGCGCTCGATGCGCGGGTTGGCGACATGGTCAACAGCGGCGGCGGCAACACCACGCAGACCCCGCGTGCACGCCTCGATGCGATCGCCCGCGCCCTGCCCTCGAGCGGCCTGTCGGCCAGCGCACAAGCACAGCTTAGGGTCGAGCATGAGGATATCTCGCGGCTGGAAGCGGCCTATGCCCGCATGAACGCCACCGCGGACGAGCGCGCCTATGTCGAGCGTCGTCTGACCGATCTGGAAAACCGCGCCCGCGTCCGCCGCTGATCCCGGCCCGGAGCTGAATCCGTAAGAACGGGGCCATCCGCACATGCGCGGGTGGCCCCGTTTTGCGTTCCGCTCCATTTTACATCCTGGATTGCCGGTCGCCCGCTTCCGGTATAGCCTGCTTCCTCCACGACAGCGGGAGGGCGGTTATGGGCACCATCGACGATTCGATCTGGCGGGCGCTGGATGCAATGCGCATCGAGCCTGCGGGTGCCTCGCTGACCTTTACCAAAAGGCTCGCGCGGGAAAACGGCTGGTCGCGCCGGCATGCCGCCGCTGTGGTCGAGGAATACAAGCGCTTCCTGTATCTCGCCGCGACAGGCACATCGCCGGTCACCCCGTCGGACCAAGTCGATCAGGCCTGGCACCTGCATCTGGCCTATACCCGCCATTACTGGGGCGAGCTGTGCGCGCGGATCATCGGGCGCCCGCTGCACCATGGCCCCACCGCAGGCGGGGGCGCCGAGGGGCGCAAGTATCGCAGCCATTATGCGCAGACCCTGGCGCGCTATCGCGACACCTTCGGTGCCGAGCCCCCGGCAGAGATCTGGCCAGCTGCCGAACTGCGCTTCGGGACGCGGTATCAATGGGTCGACCGGTCACGAAACTTCGTGCTGCCGCGGCGATCGGTCTCGGTTGCGGCGCTGGCAGGAGGCGCGGCGCTGCTTGCGGCCTGCACTGCGCTGGCAGCAGACACCGCCGTCGTGCAAGGATCGCCGGTGTTCCGGTCGTTCTTCAACGGCGTTCAACGCTCCGATCTCGGCTTTTTCGGGCTGGTGCTGCTGATTTTCATCGGGATCGCCGTCATGGCCAGCATCATCCGCCGGTTGCGCGCACGACGCGGCGCGCCGCAACAGGATGCCTTGCGCAGACGCAATGCCCGGCGCGGCTCGACTGACAGCTCGGACGGATCGGGCGCGATCTTCGACAGCTGGTCGGGCGGAGGCGCGGGCCCTGGCGCAGCCGCAGCAGGCGGCGCGGCGTTCATGGCTGGCGGAGGCGATTTCGGCGGCAGCGGCGCGGATGGCGACTGGGACAGCGGCGCAGACAGCGACAGCGGGAGCGACTCGGGCGGAGACAGCGGGTGCAGCGGCTGCGGCGGAGGCTGCGGCGGCGACTGACACCCGAAACGCAGGCGTGCCGCGTTACTCCTCTCCCCGCCAGCAAGCGGTAAGGCTGAAATTCAGCACCGAATTCGGCCCCTCAATCGTTCGCCATCGTCACCGGCGGGCGGCCATCGCCCTGGGTGATCACGACCACCAGGTCTCCGGCGGACAGGCTGGCGCTTTCATCGTCCCAGAAGCCGTAGGGCTTGCCATCGCGATAGATGCGCACGCCCACGCCATCCTTGATGTCCTTGAGCGGCAGGCCGACCTCCTCGGGGCGCACCATCCGCTCGATCAGCACCACCCGTCCGCTCGACGAGGCAAGGTCCGCCAGGTAGCTGCTGATATGCGGGCCCTGGCACGAGCCCGCGAGCAGCAATCCGGCGAAGCTGACCGGATTGATCACGGTGTTGGCCCCGGCCTGCCGCGCCAGCAGCTCGTTGTCGGCCGCGCGCACCACCACGCTGATCGGCACGTCGGGGGCCAGATGGCGGATGGTCAGCACGATCAGGATCGAGGTATCGTCACGCCCGGCCGAGACGATCGCCGAGCAGGCCCGGTCGATGTGCACATCCCGCAAGGTTTCGTCGCGCGCCGCATCGGCGTTGAGCACGTTGCACCCCATGGCTTCGGCCCGGGCGAGCGAGGGCTCGTGCTGGTCGATCACCACGATGCAGCCGGGTTCGGTGCCGCGCGCGATCAGTTCGCGCACTGCTTCCGAGCCGCTGGTGCCAAAGCCCAGCACGACAATATGCCCGGTCAGGCGCTGCTGGATCCTGCTCATCTGCCATTTTTCCCATGTGCGCTTGAGGACGAAACTATAGGCGGTGCCCACGAAGATGAAGATCACCGCGACCCGCACCGGCGTCACCACCACCGATTCGATCAGGCGCGAGCGGTCGGACACCGGCGCGATATCGCCAAAGCCGGTGGTGGTGACCGAGATCATCGTGAAATAGACGACATCGAGAAAGCTGATCTCGTTGTCGAAATTGTCCTTGAGCCCCGCGCGGTCGAGCCAATGGATCATGATGACCAGCGCGATCAGGAAGAACGCAAAGCCCAGCCGCAGGGCGACATCCGCCAGCACCGGCAGACGCGCGGCGCGTTTCAGCAGCGCCCTTGGCTTGATGTCGCTGTCGGCCATGCCTGCAATCAGCTCCTGGGCAGGTACAGCAGCGGATCGACAGGCTTGCGGTCCTTGCGCAGCTCGAAATGCAGCTTGGGAGTGTCGGCAAAGCCGCTCTGCCCCGCAGCGCCCAGCACCTGCCCGGCCTTGACCGCCTGTCCGCGCGTGACATCGATCCGCTCGGCATGGCCATAGGCGCTGACCCAGCCATCGCCATGGCTGATCAGGATCAGTCCGCCATAGATCGCGACCTCGCTTCCGGCATAGCTGACCACACCATCGGCGGCTGCACGGAATGGAGCGCCGCGCGTGGTGGTGATGTCGATGCCGTTGCTGATCTGACCCTTGCCGACCGGGCCGTAGCGGGTGAGCAGCGGGCCGGTGATCGGCCAGTTGAACTTGCCCGCAAAGGCTTTTGGCACCGAGACCGGGACCGCGGCAGAGACAGGCGCGCGCGCTGCCTTCGCTGCAGGCACGGGCGTTCCTTCGGCAATCGCGGGCTGGCTGCCGGTGACCACGTCGTCGATGTTCACCACCAGCGCTCCGATCCGGCTCGGCTTCGAGGAGGCCGCGGCGCTCGGGCCGGAGCCGGCGGGCGCAGCCGCGATCGCGGTGGCACCTGCGGGCAGCTTGAGCCGCTGGCCGATGCGCAGGATATACGGTTCGGTGAGGCCATTAAGCGCGACGATATCGCTCCACGCGACACCATAAGCGTGCGCGATGGCGATGCCGGTCTCGCCCTGCGCGACCGCATGATAGCGTCCGCCGGGTATGGTCAGTTGCTGCCCGGGACGCAGCATATAAGGCGCGCTGAGGCCGTTGGCGGCGGCGATCGCTTCCGATCCAGCGCCGGTGCGGTTGCCGATGCCGCGCAGCGTATCTCCCGGCTGCACGACATAGACCGTGCCGATGACATCCGATGCGCTGGGGCTGACGCTGCGGCTTGTCCACACCGGGGCGTCGCTGCCGACGACCTCTGGCTCGGACGGCGGCCTCGCCTGGGTCCCGGCCTCGGTGATCTCGGGCTGCATGCCCTGTTGGCTGACCCCGCCGGGGATGCAGCCGGAAAGCGCGATTGCGCCCAGAGCTGCGGACCAGGCCGCTGCGGACCTGACAAGACTGCGCGTTTCACCCCTCGCCATGACGTCAACTTCTAGCATGAACTTTACGCTTTACCACTGCTTACGCGGCGCAAACCGCCGGTTGCGGCTTCAATTCATGTCAAATGTTGCGGACAGCGCCGAACCCAGCGCGCCCATGGATTCATAATGCGTCAGGTCCAGGTGCAGCGGCGTCACCGCGACATAGCCGTCGCGCACCGCCTCCAGATCGGTGCTGTGCGCGGGGGTCTGCTCGACCGCACCCAGCGCGAACCAGTGATATTCGAACCCGCGCGGATCAGTGTTGGTGACGATCTTGAGCCGTCCGTAATCACGAAAACCCTGGGCGACCACGCGCACGCCGCGCACCTGATCGGCCGGGATCGCGGGGAAGTTGATGTTGATCAGCGTGCGCGCAGGCATCGGCTGGGCAATGATCGGACGCAACACCTTCTCGCCCCAGGCGGCGGCAGCGTCGAACGAGACGTCGAGCCCGGCGCCTTCGCGGGCATAGACCTGGCTGAGCGCGATCGACGGGATGCCTGCCAGCGCGCCTTCCATCGCGGCAGAGACGGTCCCCGAATAGGTCACGTCCTCGCCCAGATTGGCGCCGCGGTTGACCCCGGACAGAATGAGATCGGGCGGGGTGTCCTGCATCAGCCGGGCGACCGCCATCATCACCGCATCGGTCGGCGTTCCGGTGACAGAAAAGTGCTTCGGGCCATGAGTGTGCACGCGCAGCGGGCGGGTCAGCGTAAGCGAATGGCCCGCACCCGATTGTTCCTCTGCCGGCGCCACGATCCAGACATCGTCGGATAGCGCTGCGGCGATCCGGATCAGCACCTCAAGCCCCGGCGCGTTCACGCCATCATCGTTGGTCAACAAAATACGCATGGTGGCACCTGGCTCCTGATGAATGCGATGCCACCCCTATCGCCCTGCGCGCGGCACCGCCACCATCGATGCACATGATTGCAACATATGCAAAAAAACTGGCGCCTCGTTCCCGTTGCGACTCGACGCGCCCTGCCCGACACGATAATGTTGATGGTGCAGCGCAACAAAAACACGGCATCCCGGCTGAGCAACCAGCCGGGTTTCCCGTCTAAAAAGGCGGGAAAAAGCCAATAAGGGCGCAGACTCGCAGAGGGAGACACAAACATGGATTCGCTGGTTTCAACCGAATGGCTCGCCAACGAAATGGGCGCCTCTGATCTTCGCATCGTCGATGCGTCCAAGTTCCTGCCCGACACCGGTCGCAGCGCGCTTGCCGAATATGAAGCCGGTCACATTCCGGGCGCGGTGTTCATGGACCTCGAGGAGCTGGTCGACAGCAACTCGCCCATCGACAACACCCTGCCACCTGCCGAGAAATTCGCCAGCCGCATGCAGTCGCTCGGCCTGGGCGATGGCAGCCGCATCGTGCTCTATGACGACAGTCCGCTGAAGTCCTCTGCCCGCGCCTGGTTCATGCTCACCATGTTCGGCGCGCACGCGGTCGCGATCCTCGATGGCGGCATCGCCAAGTGGAAGGCCGAAAGCCGCCCGATCAAGACCGGCAAGGAAACGCTGCGTCACCGCCACTTCACCGTGTGGGAAGACAAGAAGAACGTCCGCACCAAGGCCGACATGCTGGGCAATCTGCACAGCAAGGGCGAACAGGTCGTCGATGCACGCCCTGCCGCCCGCTTCACCGGTGCCGAGCCCGATCCGCGGCCCGGGATCGCCGCAGGCCACATTCCCGGTGCGGTCAATTTGCCGCACAGCTCCCTGTTCAACCCCAATGGCACTTGGAAGACGGGCGACGACCTCAAGGCTGCGTTCGAGGCTGCCGGTGTCGATCTCGACAAGCCGGTGGTCACCACCTGCGGCTCGGGCATGACCGCCAGCGTGGTCGCCTTCGGCGCGCACCTGCTCGGCAAGACCGATGTTGCGCTGTACGACGGCAGCTGGAGCGAATGGGGTGCCGATAACGATACCCCCAAGGCGCTGGGGTGACACGGATTTATCCTCTCCCTTTACGGGAGAGGATACCAACGCCTTGGCAGATTGCTGCCTGGGCGACGTTGGAGAGGGCCCGCCCCCTCTCCCACTGCGATTAGGCCCGCCCAGGCGGACCAAGTCTCGTTGCCCTCTCCCGCAAGGGGAGAGGGCGGAGGTAGCACATGCCCAAGCCCACCGATCCGCAATCGCCCGCCACGCGCCTCGTTACCGGCGGCCGGCGCGCGGAGTGGACGGGCACGGCGGACCAGCCGGGCGCGGTCGTCAGTCCGCCGGTGTGGCGCGCCAGCACGCATCTCTATCCCGATACTGCCGCGCTCAAGTCCGGCCCCAAGACCAACGAAGACGGCCGATTTTTCTACGGCCGCCGCGGCTCTCCCACCCAATGGGCGCTGGCCGAAGCGCTGACCGCGCTCGAGCCCGGCGGGCATGGCACGATGCTCTACCCTTCGGGCGTTGCGGCGATCACCGGCGCGCTGCTCAGCGTGCTGTCGCCCGGCGACGTGCTGCTGATGACCGACAGCGCCTATGATCCGTCGCGCAATTTTGCCGACGGATTTCTCAGGCGCTTCGGGATCGAAACCCGCTATTACGACCCCACCATCGGTGCGGGGGTTTCAGCGCTGATCTGCGAGCGGACCCGCGCAATCCTGATGGAAAGCCCGGGCAGCCTGACCTTCGAGGTGCAGGATGTCCCCGCGATCTGCCAGGCAGCGCGCGCAGCCAACCCCGATATCGCGCTGCTGATCGACAACACCTGGGCGACCGGGCATTTCATGCCCGCGCTGGCGCTGGGCGCAGACATGAGCATTCTGGCCTGCACCAAGTACATCGTCGGCCATTCGGACGTGATGCTGGGATCGGTCACCACCACCGAGCGGTTCTATCCCCGGCTGCGCCAGACTGCGCAGGCGCTGGGCACGGTCGTCTCGCCCGACGATGCCTGGCTGGCGCTGCGCGGATTGCGGACGCTCGACGTGCGGCTGCGCCAGCATCAGGCCTCGGCGCTCAAGATCGCGCGCTGGCTGTACGCGCAGCCCCAGATCGCGCGTGTGCTCCACCCCGCACTCCCCTCCTGCCCCGGCCACGAAGTATGGCAGCGCGATTTTACCGGCTCGTCCGGGCTGTTCTCGTTCGTCCTGAATGGCGGCAGCGATGCGGCGCGTGCAGCGCTGATCGACACGCTGACATTGTTCGGCATCGGCTACAGCTGGGGCGGGTTCGAAAGCCTGGCGATCCCGGTCGATCCGGCGCGCTGCCGCAGCGCGACATCCTGGCCGCCCGCAGGCGAGCCCAACGCACTGGTCGTGCGCCTGCACATCGGTCTGGAAGACCCCGACGACCTGATCGCCGACCTTGCCAAGGGGCTGGCAGCGTTTACCATGACGGCATGAACGAGGCGATCACGACAGCTTTTCTGCGTTGGGGATGGATCCGCCGCCCCGATGACCTGCAATATGTCGAAGGCGTGCTTGCCGCGCTGATCGCGACCACCGCGCTGATCGTCGGCTGGGGGCTCAGCCGCCTCGTCTATCTGCGGCTTGCCGCGATCTGGGAACGGCGCGCAGGCTACGAAAGCCCGCTCGCACGGCGCCGCATCCGCGACATGGTGCGCCGCTTCACCACCGCGATGCTGATCGGCATGGCGCTCAATCTCAACGACTGGAGCCTGATCGCCTCGGTCGTCTTCGGGCTGACGCTGGCGATCTCGCTGGCGCTGTTCGTCAACGACCTCGTGCGCGGCGTGCGGATGCCCGACTGGCTGGGCACGTTCCTGGGGCTGGCGACCTTGGTCTCGATCCTCGCCAGCATGTTCGGCGGGCTCGATCCGATCACCATCGCGATGGACCGGGTGGGCTTCAACCTCGGGCAGAAGCGGTTCTCGCTGCTCTGGGTAGTCACCATCGCGGTCACGGTGCTGGTACTCTATACCGCCGCCCGCGTCGTCAACCGCATCGCCGGGCACATCATCGGCAGCAGCGACGGGCTCGACCCGACGCAGAAGCTGCTCGGGCAGAAGATCGCGGGCGTCGTGGTCATCGTCATCGCCTTCTTCATCGGCATCGATGCGCTGGGGATCGATCTGACCGCGCTCAGCTTCTTCTCCGGGGCGTTTGGCCTCGCGATCGGTTTCGGGCTGCAGAAGACCATCGGCAACCTGTTTGCAGGCATCATCCTGCTGCTCGACCGGTCGATCAAGCCGGGCGATGTCATCGCGGTGGGCGACAGCTTCGGCTGGGTGAACAAGATCGGCGTGCGCGCGGTCTCGGTGATCACCCGGGACGGCAAGGAGCACCTTATCCCGAACGAGGACCTGATGACCACTGCGGTCGAGAACTGGTCCTATTCGGACCGCAACGTGCGCATGCGCATCCCCGTGGGGGTCGCCTATACCAGCGACATGCAGCTGGTGCAGGAACTGCTCTACCGCGCGGTCGATGAATCGCCGCGCGTGCTCAAGGACCCCGTGCCCCGTATCTGGATGACCGATTTCGGCGACAATTCGGTCAACTGGGAAATCCGCGCGTGGATTTCCGACCCCGAAGGCGGCATGGGCAACATCCGCGGCGACGTGCTGATGCGGGTGTGGAACCTGTTCCAGGAACACGCCATCGAGATCCCGTTCCCGCAGCGGGATCTGTATATCAAGGAAATGCCGGGAATGGGTGGGACGCCAACCGCCGTTCCGCATCCTGGCGAGGCCGGTTGAAACAACTCTGCTCTAGCGGGACCCCCGCGCACGCGGGGGTCCCGCTTTTGCCAACGATCAGTCAGAAGCGGGATTCCCGCGTTCGCGGGAATGACGACTTAAATGCTATTCCTGACGTTTGAAATCACCGCCCGCCATTCGCGACGATATCCACTTCGGTGCCGCCATTGGCCATCGGCTTGAGGAACAGCACATAGGCCGCCTCGCCCTTGGTGCCGCCCAGCACATGGTCGGCGCCGCGCAGCTGGTACTCGGCCGAATAGCCGCCGCGCCGTGCCTTGGTGTAATAGAAATCGACCACGTTCTTGAGCGCGGCGGGCGTGGTGAAGTTGACCACGCGGATGTTGCACTGGCCCTTGTCGATGCCGGCGGCCTCTTTGACGTTGGCGCGCGGATAGATCGCGAAGTCGGACGGCATGCGGTTGGCCCAGGTCATCGCGTAATCGAGTTTGCCGGTGCATGCGCCGCTCTGCTGCGCGGCCTTGGCGCCCAGCGTGCTGCCCTGGTTGCAATCCTTGCACTCTTCGTCCGCGACCTTCTTGGGCTCCGGCGCCTTCATCAGGCCGCGCGGGCCGATCGCGGCGGCGGCGGCCTTCTCGACCGCAGCAAGCTGGCCCTTGGGGATGCCGGCCGACGGCACCGAGCCATCGCTGCCCTCGGCGAGCACGGCGTTGCGGTTGGATTTGTCGACCAGATCGGGATCGACGAGGATCTGGTCCTCGAGCGCACCCTTCATCGCAGGATCGGCGGCATCGGCGAGCAATGCTGCATCCTCGTTCTGCGCGGCGGTGTCGTCGGCATTCTGGCAGGCGGCGAGCACCAGGGTGGCGGCGCCCAAAGCCAGCAGATTGCGCGACATCGCGAAGGAACGGTGTGCCATGGCAGAAGTCCTCATCATCAAACGGAAGCCCGTCGCTTTAGGACAAGGCTCTTAGCATTCTGTTAGCCATGCCCGGCTTGGCGCAAGGCTGTCCCGGCAAAAGAGGGTTAACCCCTCTGCTTTGACGCCCCAGCCTGTCCCAAACCGGGATTCGGCCGCAAGCCGTTTCAGTATCGGACAAATTTCTTGCGGTTTTCCTGCCACTGGGCCTTGGACTGGCCATAGCTGTCGACCGGAAATTCCTGATACGGCTCGGGCAGCCGGGTCGGGCCCTGGTTAGTCGAACCCAGCCTTTCTGCCAGCGCAATCGAGGCCGCGTTGTCGGGATCGATGGTGTGGATCACGGTGTCCCAGCCCAGCAGATCGAACGCATAATCGATCGTCGCGACCGCGGCTTCGAGCGCATACCCCTTGCCTGCATGGCTGCGCATGACCCCCCAGCCGACTTCGGTGCCCGGCCAGCCATCGGGCTGCCACGGACCGATGCGGCCGATCCACTGGCCGGTGTCGCGGGTGATCAGCGAGAACATCGCAAAGCCGCGAATGTGCCAGGCGCCCGCCATCGAGCACAGCCCGCGCCATGCCACCGCGCGCGGCTGCACCCCGCCCAGATAGCGCATCGTCTCTTCATCGGCGGAAAATTCGGCCCAGGCTTCAAAGTCCTCGGGGCCCGGCGGGCGCAGGATCAGGCGCTGGGTCACCAGTATCGGTCCGTTGATCATCGCGCATCCTCCCGGCTGTGTCTGAGGCTGCGGGGATAGGCAGCGCCACGCCGGTTGGCAAGCCGTGGCCCACAAACGCGAAACCCCTCCCCGCCTTGCGGCGGAGAGGGGTCTCCCCGTTCACCTTGCTCTCATGACAAGAGCATGGGCGAAAGCTGGTTAGCGGCAGCTGTAGCCGTTGCCGCTGTTGCGATCGATCGTGCGGCCGAGCAAAGCGCCGCCGATGCCGCCGATTATCGCGCCGACGGTGCGGTCACCGCGTCCTGCGATCTCGCTGCCGGCAAGGGCCCCTGCCGCGCCGCCGATCAGCAGACCGGTGGTGCCGTTGTCACGGCGGCAGTAATACCGGCCGTCGTTTCCGCGCCAGGACTGCCCGTTCCAGCCGCGCACCGCCCGACGGTCGAACCTGCGGTCGAAGCGACGATCGTTGCGATCGTCCCAGCGACCTTCGCGACCGTAATAGCGGTCGTTGTCGTAACCGCGGCGCTGCCAGTCATTGTCATAACCGCGCCACTGATGCGCGATGGGCGCCTGATGGGTCACGCCGTGAGCCGAGGCGGCGCTGGGCGCCGAGTGGGTGAGCGGAGCCGCCATGGCGGGCGCTGCGGAAAGGGTGACTGCACCGGCAGCGGCAGCAGCAAAAAGAAACTTCTTCATAGTCTGTCTCCCTAGAGACCGGGACAGCGCCGATTCGCCATCCGTTGTGTTCATGTTTAAGGGAGCGAAGGTGAACGGAATGTGGAAAGGCCGTTCATGTTGCAGCAGGGTTTTTTGAACGAGCCACTGCCTCTAGCGGCATGCAGCGCGCTCTGCGCCAAAGATTTCGTCACCCACGCGAAAGCGGGGGTCCCGCTTCTGCGCCAAGGTTTTCGAGAAAACGGGATTCCCGCGTACGCGGGAATGACGATGGGGAGAAAATGCCCCGACGTACTGATCATCTGTATATGTTGACCCGGCGGCAGGCGGGCAAGAGATGTCCCCTGCCCGCCTGCGCCGGGACGGATTACTTCTGCGGGCAGATCAGGAACTTTTCGCCCGTGGTCTTGGCATAATAGCGCGCGACCACATCCGCCTGCAGCGCCTGCTCGAGCGAAAGTTCGTCGGTATAATGGCTGGCAAAGGTGGTCTTGAGCTCGTCTGCCACCCGTGCGCGCAAACGCATGGCGACATCGCCGCCCGCCTTGGCAAGGAAGTTGGGCAGCAGCCAGCCGCCCACGCCCCAGGCCATGCCATAGGCTCGGTTGAGCACGGTGGGCGAGGTGTCCAGCCCGCCATAGAGATAGACCTGCTTGTGCTTGACCGAACCATAGATGCTGTAGGCGCCCGGGGTGCGTGCCGCGGCAGCTTCCATCGCAGCCAGGATGTTGGACGCGAGCTCGCCGCCGCCCGTCGCATCGAACGCCAGCGTTGCGCCGGTGGCGTGGATGGCATCGACCAGATCGGCCTTGAAGCTCTCGCTGCTCGAATCGACGATATGCTTTGCGCCCATATCGCGCAGCAGCTGCGCCTGTTCGGGCTTGCGCACGATGTTGACCAGCTCGACGCCATCGGCTGCGCAGATTCGGTTGAGCATCTGGCCGAGGTTCGAGGCGGCAGCGGTATGGACCAAGGCGGTGTGGCCTTCCATCCGCATCGTCTCGACCATCGACAGCGCGGTCAGCGGGTTGACGAAGCACGAGGCTCCGTCGCGCGCGCTGTGGCCATCCTTGAGCGGCAGGCACATCATCGCGGGTGCCTTGCGATATTGCGCATACATGCCGCCGCCCATCACCGCGACGACCTTGCCCATCAGGCTCTGCGCATAGTCGCCAGAGCCTGCAGCCACGACCGTGCCTGCGCCCTCATTGCCCACGGGCAGCTGCTGTCCGACGCGCGCCTTCATCACGCCCATGCCCTGCGGCGACACGGGAGCGGTGAGCCGGGTGTGTGCTCCGGTGCCCGAAGAGGCCGCCTTGGCCATGCTGGCCCAGCCGAACATCACGCCCTGATCCGACGGATTGATCGGGGTGGCCTCGACGCGGATCAGGACCTCGTCGTCGCCAAGCTCGGGCATGGGCTTTTCGACCAATTCCATGGTCAGTTCGCCTTCGGCGCTGACGGTGGAGATCATTTGCAGGTAACTTTGGGGAAGGGTCATGAAAGTGCCTCTCTCGATTATGGTTGTTGTGCGATGCACCCATGTGCCAAGCCTTGGGCGATTACGCCACCCTTGCAGCGCAGAAAGTCGCATCTCCTTGTCCCGGCTCATCCTGTTCAACAAACCCCATGGCGTGATCTGCCAGTTCAGCCGGGATGGCGACCGCCCGACTCTGGCGGATTTCGTCGACGTTCCGGGCGTTTACCCCGCCGGGCGGCTCGATCATGACAGCGAAGGGCTGGTGCTGCTCACCGCCGACGGTCGCCTGCAGGCCAGAATCGCCGATCCCAAATTCAAGATGGCGAAGACCTATCTGGTGCAGGTCGAAGGTACGATTACCGAGGACGCGCTCGCAGCCCTGCGCAATGGCGTGCAATTGAAGGACGGCATGACCCGCCCCGCCGAGGCGAGCGCGATTGCCGACCCCGATCTGTGGCCGCGCGATCCGCCCGTGCGCTTCCGCAAGACTGTCACCGATGGCTGGATCAGTCTCACCATCCGCGAGGGCCGCAACCGGCAGGTGCGGCGGATGACCGCGGCGGTGGGCTTTCCCACCCTCAGGCTGGTGCGCTGGGCAGTGGGGCCGTGGTCGCTCGATGCATTGCCGCTCGGCCAGTGGCGCGAGGTGGATGCGGGCTGATCAGCCGTCCGCGTCGTCCCCATCTTCGTCGTCGTCAACAAACGCGACGCTACCCATGTTGCCCAGCGTCAGCAGCAGTTCGCACGCAGCATCGCTCACGGTGTCGAGCGTGAGGCTGTCGTTGGCGCAGATCGCCTCGGCGAGCGCGTAAGTCTCCGCTCCGCATTCGAACGTTTCGCCGTCAACGAACAGCATCAGCGCATCGCGACCTTCGCGCACGAAGGCAAACCGGCTGGCGGGATTGCGCTGAAGCTCCATCTGCTGCTCGATAGCCTCTCGGATATCGTCAAGGCTCAGCGGCTCTTCGGGGCGCCAATCGATATCGGGATACTTGCGCGTGCTGCTGGCGGCGCCGAACCAGCGTGCGAACCGCTGCTTGTCGCCCAGCGCCTCGAGCACCATCGCCTGCAGCCGATCGAGCGCATCGGCGCCGATCTCGCCGGGGTTGGCCTGAAGCGCGAGGCCGGGGTCGGTATAGCGGTCGTCCTCGCTCAGGTCCTCGAGCAGATGATCGCTCCAGTCGCCGATCAGTTCGGCGCGCGAGGGCGCACGAAAGCCGATCGACAGCGTCATGCAATCGTCGCCCAAAGCGATGCCGTTGTGCGACACCCCGGGGGGGACATAGAGCATGTCGCCGGGATCGAGCACAAACTCCTCGGTCGCTGCAAAGTCGCGCAGCAGCTTGAGATCGCCATGCGGCAGCAACGGGCTGTTCTCGTCGCACATCGCGCCGATCTGCCAGCGCCTGCGCCCCTGCCCCTGGATCAGGAACACGTCATATTGATCGAAATGCGGCCCCACCCCACCGCCGTCGCTGGCAAAGCTCACCATCACGTCATCGACGCGCCAGTTGGGGATAAAGCGAAACGAAGCCAGCAGCGCGGCGACCTCTGGTACATGATGGTCGACCGCCTGCACCAGCAAGGTCCACGGGTTCGATCCCAGCGACGCAAAGCGCTCTTCTGCCAATGGCCCATGCTCGACGGCCCAATCGGCGCCGGCCTGCTCGATCAGCCGAGCCTCCACCTGCGGCTCGCACGCCAGCCCTGCCAGCTCATCGGCCTCGACCGGGCACTGCCATTCATCCCACGGATTGCGGATCAGCAACGGCGCACGCTGCCAATGGGTGGCGAGGAACTGGGCGGGATCAAAATGGGCAAGCTTCATCCACCCCCCTTTTCAGCCGACCGCAGCCGCGTCCAGCGTTTTCACCCCAGCAGGTCGTGCTTCTTGAGGCAGTGGCGCAACTGGTCGTAGCTCAGCCCCAGCGCCTTGGCTGTCTGGCGCTGGTTGTAGCGGTGACGGGCGAGCGCGGCCTGCAGGATGCGCTTTTCATGCGCGTCGACCGCACCGCGCAGATCGTCCACCGCGTCGAAGTTCATCGTCTGGTCGAGCGTTGCGCGGACGCCCGAGTCCGACAGAGCGGCGTCGATTACCTCGTCGCAGGGCGAATCCGCTGCAGCCGGGCGCCTTGAGGGCTGCGGCTTCCAAGGGGATTCGAACGGATCGAAGACGATATGGTCCACCTTGCGGTCGGGATCGTCCCAGCGATACACCGCACGCTCGACGACGTTGCGCAGCTCGCGGACATTGCCCGGCCAGCTGTGGCGCTTCATCGCCTCGGTCGCCATCGCGCCAAAGCCCGGCCAGTCGGGCCAGTCGAGCTCTGCCGCCATCCGCCGCCCGAAGAAATCAGCGAGCACCATGACATCGCCCTCGCGCACCCGAAGCGGCGGCAAGGTCACCACCTCGAACGAGAGGCGATCGAGAAGGTCGGCGCGGAAGCGGCCCTGGTCGACCAGTTCGGGCAGATGCTCGTTGGTAGCCGCGACGATGCGGACATCGACCTTGATCGCGCGCGAAGAGCCGATGCGGGTGATCTCGCCATATTCGACCGCGCGCAGCAGCCGCTCCTGCGCAGCGGAGCTCAATGTCGCGAGTTCGTCGAGGAACAATGTGCCGCCATCGGCCTCCTCGAACCGCCCTTGTCTCGCGCGGGTGGCACCGGTGAAGGCGCCTGCCTCGTGCCCGAAAAGTTCGGCTTCGATCAGCGTCTCGGGAAGCGCGGCGCAGTTCAATGTGATCAGCGGGCCATCCCAGCGCGAGGACAGGCGGTGGAGGCGCTCGGCGATCAGCTCCTTTCCGGTGCCGCGCTCGCCGATGACCAGCACCGGGCGGTTGAGCATGGCGGCCCGGCTTGCGCGTTCGACCGCATCCAGAAAGGCGCCTGACTCGCCAATGAACTGATTGCCCCGTTCCATGAACCAAGGAATAGTGCAGAATCCCAACACATGGCAATCCCAACCAACACGCGGCGCATTGGAATTTTCCAAACTCTTGTTTTTCCAGTGTTTTTCAAACTGGCACGCACCCTGCAATGTAGCAGGCAACACCGACACACAGCGGTACAAGGGAGAAAGCAAGTGCGTTACGCGAACCAGTCCAACGACCAGCCGGCACAGGAAGACAGCGTCTTCAAGTCCACCCTGGTTACCACGGTCGCGGCGCTGATGCTGGTCACCACGCTGTTTGTCACCGCATTCGCCAGCATCGAGGCAGCCGCCTCACCCGCCCGCCCGGCGGTCGATGCCGGCAAAATGGTTTCCGTCCGGTATCTTGCCTGACGGATCTGGCCGGGACGCTTACCCCCCCTTGCCCCGTCCCGGCCAGCCTCTTCCAACTGAAATGCAAATGGGGGTAAGGTGGATCAGGATCCGGTCCACCCGACCTTAACGAACGGAGTTTTCGCCATGGGAATTTTCTCTCGAACCCGCGACATCATTGCCGCCAATGTTACCGAGCTGCTCGACAAGGCCGAAGACCCGGCGAAGATGATCCGGATGATCATCCTCGAGATGGAAGAAACCCTGGTCGAAGTCCGCGCATCTGCCGCGCGCACCATTGCCGACCAGAAGGAAATGAAGCGCCATGTCGGCAAGCTGGAACAGCTGCAGGCCGACTGGACCGACAAGGCCGAGCTGGCGCTGTCCAAGGACCGCGAAGACCTTGCCCGCGCTGCGCTGCTGGAAAAGAAGAAGGCCGCCGATATGGCTGATCAGCTCAATGTCGAAATCAACGTGCTCGACGATGCGCTGCGCGCTTCGGAACAGGACATCGCCAAGCTGCAGGCAAAGCTGCGCGAAGCCCGGATGCGCCAGAACAACATCATGAGCCGCCTGGAAAGCGCCGAGAACCGCGTCAAGCTGCGCACCATGTACAATGGCGACAAGGTCCGCGAAGCATTCAGCCGCTTCGACCTGCTCGAGCGCCGCGTCGACATGGCCGAGGGCCGCGCCGATGCACTGGGCATGGCCGAGGATGAGCGCGGCGAGCGCAAGGCACTGGGCCAGCGCAGCCTGGACGACGAATTCGCCGCCCTCGCCGGATCGGACAAGGTCGACGAAGAGCTCGAGGCGATGAAGCGCGCCCTGAAGAAGGAGGGCTGATCCGATGGAAGACATCCTGGTCCCCATCTTCGTCGTCGGCATGCTGTTCATCGGACTGCCGTGGCTGATCTTCCACTACATCACCAAGTGGAAGACCGCAGCGACGCTTACCAGCTCGGACGAGAATCTGCTGGAAGAACTCCACGCCATGGCGCGTCGTCTCGACGATCGCATGGACACCGTCGAACGGATCATTTCCGCCGACAACCCCGACTGGCGCCCGGCGCGGCTGACCAGCGCGGATGACCAGGACGACTACGGCCTGGAACAAGTTGAGCGCCTGCTGAAGGAAAGGGTAAGGAAATGAGCCGGTTGGACAAATACAGCTACGACGCCCCCGCACCGCGCAAGACGAAGTTCTATCGCAACAAGCAGAACGGCAAGCTGATGGGCGTCTGCGCAGGCATCGCCGACTACACCGGGATCGATGTCGTGTGGATCCGCGTGGCCGCGGTGCTGCTAACGCTGATGACCGGCTGGGTGCTGATGGGATATCTGGCCATGGGCTTCCTCGCCGAGAAGAAGCCGGCGCACCTTTACACCGATGATCAGGACCAGAAGTTCTGGCAGGGTGTGCGCCAGTCACCGGGCCGCACCGCCCGCGACGTCAAGGCCCGCTTCCGCGAGATCGACCGCCGCCTGGCCGATGTCGAGCTGTTCTACACCGCCAAGAACACGCGGCTGGCAGACGAGATCGAAAGCCTGCGCTGAGCAGCAGGATCGGGCAGCCATCATCAACAACAAGGTTTCAGGAGACTATCATGAGCTGGGGTGGACCGGGTTTTGTCCTCGCGATCATCATGCTGTCCATGGGGGCCTGGGTGATCACCACCTGGATCCGCGCCAAGCATGGTTATCCGCTCGAAGATCAGTGGACCGGCAAAGTCATTGAACGAAGCGATCCCGACGCTGATCGAAAAATATCGCTGCTCACAAACGAAAACGAGCAACTGACGGGAAAGATCGGACGGTTGGAAGAACGGATCGCAGTGCTGGAACGCATCGCCACCGACGCCAACAGTTCGAGCAACCGCCTTGCCGATGAAATCGAACGGCTGAGAGTACAGAAGGACAGCGCGTAATGGAAAAGCTGGCACTCATTGAAGCTCTTGCACCGGTTCTGGTTGCTGGCTGCATGATGATCACCTTCGGCTGGGTTGCCACAACCTGGCTGCGCATCAAGAACGGCTATCCGCTCGAAAACAGCTGGGGCAAGGCGATCTATCCCAAGACCGACCAGGAATCGGTCGAGCGGATCAAGTTGCTGAGCCAGGAAAATGCACAGCTGCGCGCCGAGCTGGGATCGATCAAGGACCGTCTGGGCAACGTCGAGCGGATCGTCACCGATGATGCGCACCGCCTGACCCACGAGATCGAGGCACTGCGCGACAAGCGCGCGAACTGAACCGGACTGCCATAAGGGGGCATGAAACGATGTTCGATTTTATATGGGCCGCCATCCCGCTTGCACCATTTGCCATTGGCGGGCTCGCCATCTGGACCCACCACAAGCGCAAGACGCTGGAGCTGGAAGTCGAGCTGACCAAGGCGCGCGCGATGGAGCGGCCGCAGGTGAGCGACAAGCTCGAACAGCGGGTCCGCACGCTGGAACGCATCATCACCGATGGCCGCGGCCGCGACGACCTCGCCCAGCAGATCGAGGATCTTCGCGAGAAGCAGCTGAGCTGAACCACTGAAGACTGTTTGAGGGAAAAGGCATCATGAATCCGTTTGAAATGGTGATCGGCATCGTTCTGATCGTGATGGTCGCGAATGTCATGAAGGCCCGGTACAAGGCCAAGCACGGCATCCTGGAAGACGAGCACGGCAATGAGCAACTCGCCAGGCCTGCCGACACCGGCGAAGCATCGCGGCTGCGCGAGGAAGTGCGATCGCTGAAGGAGCGGGTACAGGTGCTGGAACGCGTGATCACCGATCAGCGCCAGACCAGCGACCTCAGCCTTGAAATCGAGAAACTGCGCGACCGCTGATGCGGCGCATGAACCACCAACCGGGCGGCGGGGGCCGTAAAGGGTAATATCATGGAAAGCGCCTATCTCTATCTGACGATAGCCACATCGGCCTTGCTGGCCATTGCACTGGTCTCGTCCACCGCGCTGCGCGGCTGGCGCGACTGGCTGGCGTTCAAGCGCCACGAAATGGAGGCGCACAGCCCGTCGCTGGGTGACGGCGGATCGCCCTCGACCCATTCGCGGATCGAGATCGCCGACCTGAAGGAACGCATCCGCAAGCTGGAAGCGATCGCCGCCGGGGTGGAACTGTAAGAATTGCCGGTCGCTGCGGGGTGACTTTGCCCCGCCGCATAGCTATCTGCCCCCCCATGACAACTCCCTCGCCCACACTGGCCGATCTGGCCGAAGAATATGAATTCCTCGACGCCGATGATCGCTATCGGCTGATCATCGATCTGGGCCGCACGCTCGACGCGATGCCCGAGGCGCTCAAGACCGACGCGACATTGGTCCGCGGCTGTTCCGCCTCGGTCTGGGTCTACCCCACCCGCACCGACGATGGGTCCTTGCATTTCCTCGCCGACAGCAACGCCGCGATCACCAAGGGCATCATCGCCCTGGTGCTGCTGAGCGTGCAGGACAGGGCGCCGGCAGAGGTGGCCGCTGCCGATATCGAGGGCGCGCTCGCCCCGTTCGATCTGAAGAACCAGCTTTCGTCGAACCGCACGCAGGGCATCCCCAACATGATTGCGCTGATCCGCGAGACGGCAGGGCGGTATACGGGTTAGGCCCGAACGGAAAAAAGATCGTCAGACGCTGGCGTTAGCCCGGGTCCACTCCGGGGGGCACATCGCGGACCAGTTGCAGCGCGGAGTGTTCGTCCGCATCCCCTTGGCGATAGGTTTCCGTCCGCGCAATCCGGCCCGGATTGGAAAGGTCGAAACCCAGCGCGATCAGATGGGATTCGTGCAAGGGATCGAGGTCCGTTGCATCGCGAAAGGTCCATTCGAGGCTCTTTCCGCCCGCTGGCACCGAAGCCACCAGGCGTGGCTGATTTCCCTGCGGACAATAATGCGTCGCGAGCAGATCAGGCCCGTCGCGATGGTAAAGCGTCATCGAATGCGGCTGATCACCCCGCAGCCACTCCTCTACCAGAACGCTTCCACCCGCAGTCAGCGAGAACCGGATGCGCAATGGCGATTGCGGCTTGTCGACCTGACGCCAAATGCCGACCAGGCTTTTCAGCTCCGCAAAACTCGCCGCCACCGGGTCCTGCGCAGGATCCTGTGCTGCGGCTACCGGCATAGCGCCCAAACCGAAACCCAGCAAAAAGACCGTCGACCATAGGCGTTTCATAGTGTCCTCCAGTGGAATTCAGTCGGCAAATCCATGCCTTGATCCTGTAATGGCCAACCGGCCGTCCGTCAGGGGAATATGACATCCGGGCGCAATCGCAGCGAGAACAGACACCTGGCCTCCTTCGGACTGTGCAGCACCACAACGCTTTCGTCACCCCCGCGAAGGCGGGGGTCCCGCTTCTGCGCGAACGTCAGCCACCAAGCGGGATTCCCGCGTTCGCGGGAATGACGGCATTGGGCAATCGGAACGCAGGTTTGACGCCAGCCCCTCGCCACACCATATAGCCCCCCATGACATCCCCCTTCGAAGCCCTGCCCGTCCATTTCACCCTCCCTGCCCGCGATGCGCGGGGCCGTTTCGTGCGGCTGGACAGCGTGCTGCGCGAGATCCTTGCGGCGCATGATTACCCGACCTGCATCAAATTGGTGCTGGCCGAGGCGATCACGCTGGCCGCGCTGATCGGGTCGCTGATGAAGCAGGATGGTGGCCAGGTGACCATCCAGGCGCAGACCGAGGGCGGCATCGTCGAGCTGCTGGTGGTCGACTATCGCGGCGGCGAGTTGCGTGGGCATGTGCGGTTCGATGCCGAGCGGTTGGCGCGGCTGGGGGCCAACCCCTCGCTGTTCGCGCTGTTCGGCAAGGGCTATCTGGCGATGACCTTCGACCAGAGCTTTGGCAAGGGCCGCTATCAGGGCATCGTGCCCTTGGACGGGGATTCGCTGTCGCAGGCGTGCGAGAGCTATTTCACCCAGTCCGAACAGGTGCCGACGATGATCCGCATCGCGATCGAGAGCGACGCCACCGGCTGCCGCAGCGCGGGCTATCTGGTGCAGCACCTGCCCGAGGGCGAGGAAGGCCGCGAACGGCTGCACGTGCGGCTCGATCATCCCGAATGGGAGCATGTCTCGATCCTGTCGAGCACGCTGACGCATTCGGAACTGCTCGATCCTGCCGTCGATGGGCGCGACCTGCTGTGGCGGCTGTTCCACGAGGAGGACGAGGTCCGCGCCGAGGATGGCGTCGCGCTGGTCAAGGGTTGCCGCTGCAATCTCGACCATATCCGCGATGTCATCGGCCGCTTTCCGCCCGAGGAACAGGCCGAAATGGTCGGCGATACCGGCACAATCGTGGTCGACTGCGCCTTCTGTTCGCGCGCGTTCCATATCGATCCTCCGGCCGCCAGGCCGGGCTGAAAGCGCGTTTTCATCCAAGACGGGGCCGCAAACCTGCCATAATTGCCGGCTGATTTGGCCATCATTCGCCTGTAAGCCCTCCAGATTGCCTGGGGCAAGAAACCTGTATCGGGTCGCACTCACTTGACTGTTCCTGCCGCCAACGCGTGCGGGGACCAACGATAGGGTTACACCAGATGACGATGCTTCACCTTCGCTGGAAATGGATGGCCGTTGCCGCTGCTGCGGCGGGGCTCGCCTGCGTTCCTGCCCCCGCTCAGGGCCCCGAACTCGCCATGCTCAACAAGGTCCAGCCGGGATTGTGGAATTTGAAGGAACGCGGCAGCGCCCAGAGCGCCGACAAGATCTGCATACGCGACCCTCGCAAGCTGCTCCAGCTGCGCCACAAGGACGTCCAGTGCAGTCGCTTCGTTGTTTCGGACGAGCCCGACGAAGTGACCGTCACCTATCGCTGTGCCAGCGGCGGGTCGGGTCGCACCACGATCAAATATGAAGGCCGCGGGCTGATCCAGATCGATTCGCAAGGCATCGCACAGAACTCGCCCTTCGCGATGACGATGGAAGGCCGCTACGCGGGCGCCTGCGGCGGCTGAACCCGGCGCGGTCTGAGGCCTGCACGTTTTCTTAACCACATCGGGTGTAGAGCAGCCGGGTGCCGGACTCGGTACGCTTTCCTCCATTCAGGTCTTAACGACCTCACTGGGCCGCCGGACACGTCCGCGCGGCCCGATTTTTTGGTTTGCCCGAGATGGCGCGGCGCAATATGCGCAAAGCCATGACCCAGCCTCAGAAAACCGCCGTTGTCCTGCTATCGGGCGGGCTTGATTCCATGGTCTCTGCCGCGCGCGCGATCGAGCAGGGCTTTGCCGTTGCCGCGCTGACCATCGATTACAACCAGCGCCACCGGGTCGAGATCGAGGCGGCGCGCAAGATCGCCGCGCATATCGGCGCGGTGCGGCACATCGTGCTGCCGCTCGACCTGCGCCAGTTCGGTGGATCGGCGCTGACTGACGATATCGACGTGCCCAAGACCGGGGTCGGCGATGACATTCCGGTGACCTATGTGCCCGCGCGCAACCTCATCTTCCTGTCGCTCACGCTGGGCTGGGCCGAGGCGCTGGGCGCGCGCGACATCTTCATCGGGGTCAACGCGCTCGATTATTCGGGCTATCCCGATTGCCGCCCCGAATTCATCCAGGGCTTCGAGCGGCTGGCCGACCTCGCCACCAAGGCGGGCGACCAGGGCGAGCCGTTCACCATCCACGCGCCGCTGCAGTTCCTCGGCAAGGCCGAGATCGCCGCCGAGGCCGCGCGGCTGGGGCTCGATCCGGGTATGAGCTGGTCATGTTATGACCCGACGCCCGAGGGCAAGGCATGCGGCCTGTGCGACAGCTGCCGCCTGCGCAAGCAGGGCTTCGCCGATGCCAGGCTGGTCGATCCGACAGTGTACGCGGCCTAGATCAAACCAGTCCCAGTTTCGTCATTCCCGCGAACGCGGGAATCCCGCTCTTGTCGAAACACCGGCGCAAAAGTGGGACTCCCGCGTTCGCGGGGGTGACGGCTCAAGTGGAAATTACTCCGCGATCGACCCTTCGAGCGCGGGCTCTGCTGGAGCGGGCGCGGGGGCGGCCTGCGGCGCATCGCTCGCCAGCGCGCGCTCGGGTGCGGTGGGCGCAGCCTTGCCGGTCACGCCCGGCACCGGCGGCAGATCGGCGGGGTCGGCGAGCGGCGCATCATTGGGCAGCAGCTCCAGATCGGGCAGCTCGTCGCTGATCGTGCCTTCGGGCGCGCTGCCTTGCGCGACCGCTGTGCTGTCTGCAGCCTTGTCCTGGCATCCGCCGAGCGCGAGCCCCGCTGCTGCCAGCGACAGTCCCAGAAAGATCGGCTTCACCATCATCATGTCTCCTGTACCGCAGCTGCTTGGCACGTCCCGCCCAGGCCTGCAAGAAAGCGCGGGGCCTGCGCTGCGAGCGCGGCGTCGAGATCGGCCATGGTGGCAGCGATGCCGAGATCCGCGAGGCTGGTCACCGGATATTCGGCAATGCCGCACGGCACGATGCCGCCGAAATGCGTCAGGTCCGGGTTCACGTTGACCGCAAAGCCGTGCATCGTCACCCAGCGCCGCACCCGCACGCCGATCGCGCCGATCTTGGCTTCCTGCCCATTGAGCGTGTCGGTCCAGATACCGATCCGTCCCTCGGCGCGGCGCGCAGACACGCCCAGATCGCCCAGCGAGGCGATCACCCAGTCTTCGAGCGCGTGGACAAAGCAGCGCACATCCCTGCCCCGCTGGCGCAGATCGAGCAGCACATAGCCCACACGCTGGCCGGGGCCATGATAAGTATAACGCCCGCCGCGCCCGGTATCATAGACCGGGAACTGCTGGCTGAGCAGCTCGGCGGGATCGGCGCTGGTGCCACCAGTGTAGAGCGGCGGATGCTCGACCAGCCAGATCAGCTCTTCCGCCTCGCCCGCCTCTATGGCGCGGTTGCGCTCCTCCATTGCGGCCAGCGCCTGAGGATAGGGGAGCAGGCCCGATTCGATCCGCCATTCGGGGATCGCCGCCTCGCCTGTCTGTGCCGATGCTTTGGTCGATGCCATACTGCCCTTGCCTTCCAGCCCGGAGCCCGGCGCCAAATGCCTTGCGCGCTGTGCCCGTGCCGTTTAGCGCAGGCCTTTAATCGCTTTAGGCAGTGAGGCCAATCCCGCCATGACCCGCAAGCTCGATCTTTCCGCCTGCTGGAACGACGTGATGCACCTGTTTCGCGCCAATCGCGAACTGCTGCTGAGCGTGGCCGGGGTGTTTATCCTGTTGCCGGGGCTCGCCTTCGCGATGTTCTCGCCCCCGCCGGTCAGCGCCCCCGACGCGACGCTCGAGACGATCTACCAGGGGATGCAGCAGTTCTACACCGACAATATCTTCTGGATCATTCTGATCGGCCTTGCCAACGGCTTTGCCAGCGTGGTGATGCTGGTGCTGATCCTCGACCGCGGGCAGCCTTCGGTAGGTGAGGCCATGCGCCGCGGGCTGTCCATCCTGCTGCCCTATTATGCGATGGGGATTTTGAGCGGGGTCATGGTGTTCTTCGGCTCGCTGGCCTTCGTGCTGCCGGGCATCTACATCTTCATCAAGCTGCTGGTCGCAGGCCCGGCAATGGTGGCCGAGCGCAACTATAAGATCACCGCGGCGCTGCGCCGATCCTGGGCACTGACCAAGGGCAACAGCGGCCGCGTGCTGGTGTTCGTGCTGGTCGTCGCGGTCACCGCCTTCTTCGTCTATCTGACCTCCGTGACCGTGATCGGCCTCGTCATCCGGCTGGGCGTCGGGGGCGACATGGCCGAAACGCTGACCACGCTGGTCGATGCGGTGCTCAGCATGTTCCTGAGCGTGCTGATGGTGTGCGTCTATGCAGCGCTCTATCGGCAGTTGGCCGGACCCGCGGCCGAGGACGTCGCCGAAACCTTCAGCTAAATCAGAGGGACGTGCGGCGCAGCCTCGCGCGGGATCAGCCCGGTGAGGCGCGGGTCGTCCATGACCTCGATCTCGCGCGCGATCGGCACAAACCCTTGGGCGATGTAGAAACCCGGTGCGCGCGGATCATCCAGCGTGCAAGTGTGCACCCACACCCGCTCGACCCCAGATCGCCAGGCCAGCGTCAGCGCCTGCGCCATCAGCCAGCCGCCGAAACCCTGGCCGGTCAGCTGCGCGATCAGCCCGAAAAAGGCGATCTCACAGGCCCCGGATTGGCGAAAATCGAGTTCGAGCAGCCCCACCTCGATTCCCTGCGGGTCGAGCACCGCGAAGATCTCGACTGCCGGGTGATGAACGATCGCGGTCAGCGCGTCGTCCGAAAGCAGCAGCCGCGAGAACCACAGCCACGGTTCGCCCACCCTGCGATAGAGCATGCGGTACTTGTCCGCTGATGGCGCCTGCCAACGCTTGAGCCGCAGCGGCACCGGCTTGAGCGGCCGCGGGCGCGGGCGGGCGCGCATATCCAGATGCGTGACGATAGTGGCAAGCTTGCCGGGCGCGACGGGGGTGAAGTGCGATGTCATGCCCCTGCTCTAGCCAGTGACGCCCTGCCTCGCCATCCCTGTGTGATTCACATAGCATCGCCGACTGATGGACATCGCATTCGAACCCGCCAGGGACGAGGTCAACCGGTTCAAGCACGGTGTACCCATCGCGTTCGGCAAACGGGTTTTCGACGATGTCGGATACATCGTCGTCGCTTCCCCTCGCCCGATCGAGGGGGAGGACAGCTTCAAGGCGATCGGAAGGGTGGACGGCCGGCTCTGGACGGTAATCCACGTCTGGCGGGGAGATGTGTGTCGTTTGATGTCGGTACGAAGGAGCAATTCAAGTGAACAAAAAAACTACGATCGTGAATCTGAAGGATCCGAATGATCTCGAGGATTTCGACGTGTCGGTCGCGGGGCTGGAACGGGAGCTGATGGGTCGCCGGATCCGCATGCTGCGCAATCGGCTGGGCATGAGCCAGGACGAGTTTGCTCGCGCCTATGGCATTCCGCTTGCCAATATCCGCCAGTACGAGATCGGACGGCACATGCCGCCGCCCGCGGTGCGCGCCTATCTCAAGGTCATTGCCGCGGAACCCGACCTGGCAGCCAAGGCGATCGCCGACGCGGCCTGATCAGCGAAAGACGCAGTTCACGCCCGACCACAGGTTGGTCACCTTGGCCTTGGGTCCGGGGCCATCCAATATGCCCGAAAGCCCGGCGGCGTTGAACTCGGTGCCCAGCGTCGTCTGTTCGATCGTCGCATCATAGACATCGAGCAGCTGCGTGCGGCTGGACCCGATGCCGATTCCGCTCATCGTGGTGAGCTTGGGCGCAGGCTGGCCCGTTGCGGGCTTGGCAGGCTTGGCGGGAACCGCAGCGCCAGCCTCATCGAGCGCCCAGCCGGCGAACAGCCCATCGAGCGAATACAGCGTCAGCCCGTCATCCCAACTCAAATAACTCAGCGGGCCTGCACCACATTCTTCGTTGCGACCCGCCTTGGCCGGGCCCTTGAGCTTCTCTGCAACCAGCCTCAGCTGCGCCTGATCGACTCCGAACGCCAGTGGCCGTGTCGCGCCGCTTTTGGGATCGACCAACCGCAGCCCCTCGCCATCCAGGCTGATCACCGGCGGGTGACCCGATGCTGCCGGATTGCTCTCTGCCCCGCCCTCGCCCGGAAGCGCGATCGCCGGATGTCCCGGTGGCAGGCCGATGCCCTGATGCGGATCCTGCGCAGCCTCGGCCCGTTTCTCCGGCTCGGCCTGGCAAGCGGCAAGCAGGGTCGCGGCCAGCAGGGGCAGCGCGGCGAGGATCGGGCGGGTTTGTGTCATGCCCGCATGATTAAGCGGGCTCAGCGCTCACGCAAAGCGGCATTTTGCAGCGGCGATGCTTTGGCGGCGTCAGTTCGACAGCAAAAGCGCCGGGCGGTCCTCGCCCGAAGCGGGGTTGGCGAGCGTGGACGCTGCGGAATGGGCGACCTTGCTCTTGTGACGGAACTGCCCATCGACATGACCACCCTGCTCGATGGTGATCGTCTCGTAGCTGACGTCACCAGTCACCTGCGCGCTGGCGGTGATCACCAGATCGCGGGCATCGACCGATCCGGTCACATTGCCTGCGAGTCGCGCGGTCTCCGCAGTGATCGCGCCGTGGATGCTGCTCGATTCGCCCTGCACCAGCGAGGCGCAGCTGATATCGCCTTCCACCCGGCCATCAATGTGCAGATCGACCTTCGCCGAGATGTTGCCGGTGATCACCACATCGGAGCCGATCACGGAGAAAGTGGAATTACCGACCATGCTGGATCCTGACCTGGCTGAGCGGGCGTTAGCGGGTGGCGTCGTCGGTCCGCTGTTCGGCGACGGCTTGGATCTTGAGAACATCTCGGTTGGCCTCCAGAAACGGGCGGGGGTTCATGGCACGGTCGTTGTGGCGCACTTCAAAGTGCAGATGCGTGCCGGTGGACCGGCCGGTGCTTCCCATGCCGCCCAGGCGTTCACCCTTGTCGACCTTCTGCCCGATGCGGACGCCGATCGAGGACAGGTGGGCATAGCGGGTCACGAGGCCGTTGCCGTGCGACACTTCGACGCAATTGCCATAGCCGTTCTTCACGCCTGCGAAAACGATCTTGCCCTGGGCCGCTGCGAGGATGGACGAGCCGTGCGCGCCCTTGAAATCAATGCCGCTATGGAGCGCTGCCGCGCCGGTGAACGGATCGCGGCGATAGCCGAAGCCGCTGGTGATGGCCGGAGCCAGAGCCGGCGCGCCCGAAGGGATGGCGACAAGGCCCCGCTCGAGCGCGTCCATGCGCGCCAGCGTCTGGCCCAATGTCGTGAAGCGACGGTCGAGCCGAAGCGCGCCCGAGCTCTTCAGCGGAATGAACGGACCACCCTGGGCGGACGCGCTGGCGCGTGCGACGCTGTCCGGGTTGAGGCCGAATTTGCGAATGGCCTGTTCGGCGGCGCTGGCGCGCACTGCCGCGGCCTTGGTCAGTTGCTCGACAAAGGCGATCTGGCGGGCTTCCATGCGGGCAAGCCCTGCTGCCTCGGGAACCATGGCGCTGATCTTCTTGGCCGTCTTGGCCGCCTCGTCGCTGCTGCCCTTGGCGGCATCACCCACCACGGTGGTGGCATCCTCGCTGGCGGCCTGCTCGCCGATATAGCTGGTGACGATGTCTTCGAGAAATGCCTGGCGCTTTTCCAGGTCGGCGGCGACGTCGTTGACCGAGGAGCGATAGGCGGCAACGCGGCTGGCGGAGCTTTCGACCTGCGCCTGCTTGGCCACCAGCGCCAGCCGCTCCGCGCTGATGCTGTACTGGCTGACCAGCATGGCGAGCGTGACCAACAGCCACAGCAGCAGCGCAGCAGCAATCGCGCCCGCAACCGCCATCTGCAGCCGCGCCGAAACCTTCACGAATTTGATCTGCCCCTGCGACCGCATGAAAAATTCGCGATCAGGGAACCATTGCGCAAGCGTATCGGTAACACGCTTGCGCACCATTGAAATGCGCACGACCCGTTCGACCCTAAAATTAACCCCGAAGCGCGGCTAGCAAAGCGAATCGGGGTTGGCGAATCGACTCCCTCGTGATTGCCACGAGTCGGACGAGTCGTGCGATGAACCGCATTTCGAAGTGAATTTTTCGCAATTGAAGCGACATTCAAGCTGTCAAAACCTCCGTGCAATCGGTTGCGAGTCGTTTTTTTCCTATCCAGCGGGGTTGCCGAGTCGCGGCTTGGAACCACTGCCTTGCACTGTTACAGGCGGGGCATGTTGACCGCCGCCCCCTCCACGCCCGAACTGACTGCTGTCCAGATCATCGATCGCTGCTGTGAGGACGCGCGCCAGGCATCGACCAGCCTCAAGCGGATGAGCAACACGGCCAAGGCCGAAGCCCTGCGCGCCGCAGCCAAGGCCTTGCGCGCCGACACGGCGGAGATCCTTGCAGCCAATGCCCGCGACTGCGAGGCCGGAGCTGCACGCGGGCTTACCCCTGCCCTGCTGGACCGGCTGCGGCTGGACCCGGCACGGCTTGCCGCGATCGCCGACAGCGTCGATGCCGTCGCTGCACTGCCCGATCCGGTGGGTGAGGAAATCGACCGGCGCACCGCGCCGGCGGGCATGACATTGCGCCGGGTGCGCGTGCCGATCGGGGTGATCGGGATCATCTATGAAAGCCGCCCCAACGTCACCATCGACGCCGCTGCCTTGTGCGTGCGGTCGGGCAATGCGGTGATCCTGCGCGGCGGCAGCGAGGCGATGCACAGCAACCGCGCGCTGCACGCCAGCTTTGTGCGCGGGCTCAACGGCGCAGGGATCGGCGCATCGGCGGTGCAACTGGTGCCGACCCAGGATCGCGATGCCGTCGGGGCTATGCTCGCGGCCAGCGGCGGAATCGACCTGATCATCCCGCGCGGCGGCAAGTCGCTGGTCGCGCGCGTTCAGGCCGATGCGCGCGTTCCCGTGCTCGCGCATCTCGACGGCATCTGCCACAGCTTCGTCCATGCGGCCGCCGACCCTGATATGGCCACGGCGATCGTCGTGAATGCCAAGCTGCGCCGCACCGGAATTTGCGGGGCGATGGAAACGCTGCTGATCGACCGTGACTATCCCGATGCTGCGTCCTTGCTCGCCGCGCTGGCCGATGGCGGTTGCGAGGTGCGCGGCGACGATATGGTGCTTGAGCTCGAACCACGCACAGTCTCGGCGAGCGACGAGGACTGGGACACCGAATATCTCGACGCGATCGTCTCTGCGGCGTTCGTCGACGGGCTCGATGGCGCGCTCGCCCATATCGCGCGGCACAGCTCGGGCCACACCGATGCGATCATCACCAGTGATGCTTCCGCCGCCGCGCGGTTCCAGGCCGAAGTCGACAGCGCCATCGTGATGGTCAACTCCTCGAGTCAGTTCGCCGATGGCGGAGAATTCGGGCTGGGCGCGGAGATCGGCATCGCCACCGGGCGGCTGCACGCACGCGGACCGGTCGCGCTGGAGGGGCTGACCACCTACAAATGGCTGGTCGAAGGAACGGGTCAGGTTCGCGCCTGATCGCCGGTTGCCGCCACCGCGTATACATTGTATACATGCGCCCATGAGCAAGTCCCAGGTCATCACCGCCCGCATCGATCCCGAAGTCATGGCGCTTGTCGATCGCCTCGCCGCCGCGCAAGGCCGCAGCCGTAGCTGGCTCGCCGCCCGCGCGATCGAAAAGATGGCCCGCGCCGAAACCGCGTTCCTGGATTTCGTCAAGGAAGGCGAGGATGCGATCGCGCGCGGCGACTATCTGACCCAGGAGCAGATGGAGGAGTGGATCACCGAGATGAAGGTGGGCGCCAGAGCGAAGATCGCTGCCCAGAAGCATGAGCGAAATGAAGCAGCCTGATGCAAGTAAAGTGGTCGCTGCCAGCGCAGGCTGACTTTCTCAAATTTTACGAGAGCGCTCTTGAGCAAGACCCGACCTACGCTCTCAATATCGTCGAGGCGCTTGAGGCAGCGATTTCCCGATTGCTTGAATTCCCGCGGCTGGGATCTCCTGTCGGAGCGTCGGGTCATCGCAAATGGCGAATGAAGAAGGCCCCGTTTTTGATGATCTATGCTGTCGAGGACGATGGATTGCACATCCTGCGCGTCTATCACGAGCGCCAGGACTGGGGTCTGCCTGAATGAACAACCGTCCCGTTCGCACCGGCCTGCTCGGCGGATCGTTCAACCCGGCGCATCGCGGACACCGCGCGATCAGCCTGTTCGCGATGGAAGCCTTGGGGCTCGACGAGATCTGGTGGATGGTCAGCCCCGGCAACCCGCTGAAGGCCGGCGCATCCGACATGGCCAGCCTCAAGGCGCGGCTCGCGTCTGCGCGCAAGATGAGCCGCCGCAGCCGCATCCGCGCCACCGCGATCGAGTCGCAGCTGGGCACGCGCTACACCGTCGATACGCTTTCAAAACTGCGCAAACGGCATCCCAGGCGCGAGTTCATCTGGATCATGGGCGCGGACAATCTGGCCAATTTCCACCGATGGCACCGGTGGCGCGACATAGCGCGGCAAATGCCGATTGCAGTCATCGCCCGGCCCGGATATGATGGAGGTGCCATTACGGCCCCCGCAATGGCCTGGTTCGGGCATCGTGTCCGGCCCCGGGACCAGGCAAGTGACTGGACACGATGGAGTATGCCGGCGCTCGTGCAGCTGCGCTTTCGTCCTGATCCGCGATCTGCCACTGCCTTGCGCAGGGGTGATCCCGACTGGTCCCTGGATTACGCCGATGCAATCGTGCGCGATGCAGTGACCCGGCAGGTCCTTGCGTGACGGCCCCAGCCGGACCTTCATCCATCCCTTGCCGGGATATGTTTTCAACCCCTCACCCTGTGCCTTTCTCGCGGTCGCCGTTCCGGCGCCGGACCCATGATCAAGCGTATTTTCGCAAGGAGTTCCATTGACCAATCTTTCTCCCACCCCGACCGGCACCGCCCAGCCCGGTACCGCCCAGACCGGCGCGGTTCGCCCGTCCCACCGGACCGCGGAAACGCAGCTGGCCGAAGCCACCGAACTGCATGCGCTGGTGATGCAGTCGCTCGACGACGATCAGGCGCAGGAAGTGGTCTCGATCCCGCTCGCCGGCAAAAGCAACATCGCCGATTTCATGGTCATCGCCTCGGGTCGCTCGACCCGCCAGGTCGCGTCGATGGCGCAGAAGCTCGCCGAGAAGATCAAGCAGTCCGGCGGCACCGCGCGGATCGAAGGTCTGACCAATGCCGATTGGGTTCTGATCGATGCCGGCGATGTCATCGTCCATCTGTTCCGCCCGGAAGTGCGCACCTTCTACAATCTGGAACGCATGTGGGCCTTTGGCGACGCGCCGGAAACGCCCAACGCCTGATCCGTACACGCGGATCCAGCACTGACCCGTCCAGGCAGGATGATCGTCTATGCGCCTGCACATCATCGCGCGCGGCAAGATCGGCCGGTCGCCCGAGGCCGAGCTGGTGCAGCGCTATGTCAGGCGCATCCAGTGGCCGCTGGCGATCACCGAACTGCCCGACCGTGGCGGCACGGTACCGCCGCCGGTGCAGGGCAGCCGCACCGTGATGCTCGATGAACTGGGCAAGCAGATGACGTCGATCGACATCGCTCAGGCGCTCGGACACTGGCGTGATGACGGCGTGCGCGAAACCCGCTTCCTGATCGGCGCGACGGATGGCTTTGACGATGCCGAGCGCGAAGGCGCCGACCTGCTGATCGCGTTCGGCAAGGCGACCTGGCCGCACCTGATGGCGCGCGCGATGCTTGCCGAGCAGCTCTACCGCGCCACAAGCATCCTGGCCGGCCATCCCTATCATCGCGAGGGCTGAGCGGTCGTGCGGCGCCCCCTTGCCCTGTTGCTGGTGGCAGGCGCGCTGATCGTCGCTGCGCTGCCGGGAAGCGCTGCCCCCGTCCAGCGCGGGGTCGATCTGCTCGAGCAGGAACGCGCCGCACTCGCCCGCTCGCTCGCCGACGCCAGGGCCGCCGCGCGCCGCAGCCGCCAGCTCGAACAGCAGGCCGAGGCCGCCACCGAAGCAGCCGACAAGGCGCGGCGCGATGCGCGCGCGCTGGCATCGCGGGTGCAGGAGGCCGAGGCCGAGATCGCTGCGGCCGAGGCGCGGGTGAAGATCATCGCCACGCTGCAACGCGCGCAAAGGGCGCGGCTGGCCAGCCGCCAGCAGCCGCTGGTAAGGCTCACTGCGGCGCTGCAATCGCTGGCCCGCCGCCCCACCATGCTCGCGCTGGTCCAGCCCGGATCGATCGACGACATGGTCCGCGTGCGTGCGGTGCTGGCCACCACCCTGCCCCGGGTCGAGGCGCAGACCGCGCTGCTGCGCAAGGACATCGCGCGCTCCGCCGATCTGGCCGCACAGGCCAGGCGCGCCACCCGGCTTCAGCGCGATGGCCGCAGGGAGCTGGCCAACCGGCGCGCCGCGCTGGCGCGGCTCGAGGCCCGGTCGCGCGCGCAGTCGCGCCAGCTCGCCAGCACATCGGCGCTGGAGGAAGAGCGGGCGCTGGGGCTCGGCGAACGCGCACGGGATCTCGATGCGCTCGTCGGCGATATCGAGGCGAGCGGGTCGTTGCGCGCGCAGCTGGCGGCGCTGGACGGCCCGGTGCTGCGCCCGCCCCGACCGCAACAGTCGCAGGTCGTCGAAAACGCGCCCGTCGCGACCCGCAGCGCCCGCCCCGCCTATCGCCTGCCGGTGATGGGAGCGATCGTCTCTGGCTTTGGCGAGGTCGCGACCACCGGGGTTCGTTCGCGCGGGCTCACCATCGCCGCGCGCCCCGGGGCGCAGCTGATCGCGCCCGCCGATGGCCGGATCGGGTTTGCCGGCCGCTATCGAGGGTTCGGGCGCATCGTCATCATCGAGCATGTCGGCGGCTGGACCAGCCTGATCACCGGAATGGACAGTACCGCGCTCAAGGTGGGTGAACGCGTCGCGCAGGGCGATCCGATCGGCCGCGCGGGCGACAACCGTCCCCGGATCACGGTCGAGCTGCGCCGCAATGGTCGCCCGATCGACATTGCCGCGCTGATCAGCTGAGACGCTGCCATTCACCTGCCAGAAAGGTGCCGACGTTAGCGTAGACCGCTGGTCGAAGCGGATCGGTTCTTGATGGCAAAGCATCTGGCATTTTGCTGCGCAGACGCCTAGACTATATCCACCGCGTTTTGGGGAATGCGTGACGATCATTGCCTGGGGAGTGCTCTGGCCATCCGCGATGGCCGGGCCATCGCGACTCGGGCCGAAGTCCAGACCGGTTCAACAACAAGGTTGCGTTTGATGATGAAGTCCCGCCTCGCCCGAGTTTCCGCAATTGCCCTGGCCGTCGCGCTGGTGACTGTTGCGACATCGGCCATTTCGCAAGTCGAATCCGATACCCAGGCGGAGATTTCGCGCTTCGTCGATATCTTCGAGCGGGTGAAGACCGATTATGTCGAGCCGGTGGACGACGACAAATTGGTGCGCGGCGCGATCGACGGCATGCTCGCCAGTCTCGATCCGCACAGCAGCTATCTCGATGCCCGCGATTTCGCCAATCTGCGCACCCAGACCGAAGGCATGTACGGTGGCCTGGGTCTGTCGGTGACGATGCAGGACGGCGCGGTCAAAGTGATCGCCCCCACCCGCGAGACTCCTGCCGACAAGGCCGGGATCAAGGCGGGCGACTATATCACCCATCTCGACGGCAAGCTGATCTATGGCGGTACGCTCGACGATGCGGTTGACCAGATGCGCGGCGAACCGGGCACCTCGATCAAGCTCACCATCGTGCGCGAAGGCCGTGACAAGCCGTTCGACGTCAGCGTCACCCGCGCGATCATCGACCTGAAGCCTGTCACCTGGGAGGTGAAGGACGATATCGGCATCATAACCATCGCCAGCTTCACCGCCAGCGTCGGTGCAGATGTCGAAGAGGCGGTGCAGGGCATCGAGGCAAAGCTGGGTCGCAAGCCCACCGGCTATGTGCTCGACATGCGTTCCAACCCCGGCGGGCTGCTCGACGAAGCCGTCGCGGTGTCGGATGCGTTCCTGCAGAAGGGCGAGATCGTCTCGCAGCGCGGCCGCCACAAGGGAGATATCGAACGCTATTATGCGCGTCCCGGCGACGTCATCAATGGCGCGCCGCTGATTGTTCTGGTCGATTCGGGCTCCGCCTCAGCTTCCGAAATCGTCGCAGGCGCGCTGCAGGACCATCGCCGCGCATTGGTGATGGGCGAGCGCAGCTTCGGCAAGGGATCGGTGCAGACGCTGCTGCCGCTGTCGCGCACTACCGCGCTCAAGCTCACCACCGCACGCTATTTCACGCCCTCGGGCAATTCGGTGCAGGAAGGCGGGATCGAACCGGATATCGCGGTTCCGCAGCTGTCCGACCCGGATTACAAGACCCGGATGAAGCTGCGCGAATCCGATCTGCGCGGGCATCTGATCAATGAGATCGGGCTCGACGACAAGGATCTGGAGGTCGACAAGCTCGCCGATCCGCGTTTCACGATGACCACAGAGCAGCTCAAGGAAAAGGGCATCGAGGACTTCCAGCTCTATTACGCGCTGGCAACGCTGCAGAGGACCACGCTGGCGAGCCCGCGGCTGGCTGCAACCCGCGGCCTTCCTGCGCGTTCCACTGGTGCGGCCCGTCCGGTGACTCGCCGCAACTGAGCATCAGCGTTCAGGATGCTGCAGTTTTCCTTGCTTGTTTCGGGGGCCTGATCTGACATGACTTCGCGCGCGCCGCGTATCGCTGCCTGGCTGGCACTGCTGATCCCTGCATTCCTGCTCGGGGGGGCGCTGGTCAGCCAATATGTCTTCGGGCTGTACCCGTGCGAGATGTGCTACTGGCAGCGCTGGCCGCATTGGGCTGCGCTGGCGCTGGGCGGCATTGCGGTGCTCTCGGTGCGGCGCGTACAGGGCCTGGCCGTTGGCATGGCGGCGCTTGCCGCGATCGCCATCGCCACCAGCGGGCTGATCGGCGGATTTCACGCCGGAGTCGAATATGGCTGGTGGGAAGGCCTTACCAGCTGCGCCACCTCGGTGCCCGCAGGGGCCACCACCGACGACGTGCTCAACTCGATCATGGCAGCGCCTCTGGTACGCTGCGACGCGGCGCCCTGGTCGATGTTCGGCATCTCGCTCGCAGGCTATAATTTCCTCTTGTCGCTGGCCGGAGCCGCCGCCATCTATCTGCTGCTACGCCGCAAACAGCCGGGAACCATAGTCGCATGACCCACCAGAACGAGCCGCTCAACCCCGCCAGGCGCGAGATCGATCTTTCCGAGATGATCCGGGTCAACCAGGCCGGGGAATATGGCGCGACCCGCATCTATGCAGGCCAGCGCGCGGTGATGGGCGATACCGGGCCCGAGGCGCGCGCGATCGCCGGGATGGCGGAGCAGGAAGAGGTGCACCGCGCGTTCTTCGACCGGATGATGGCCGAGCGCGGGGTCCGCCCCACCGCATTGCAGCCGTTCTGGAATGTCGCAGGCTTCGGCCTCGGCGCGGTAACCGCTCTGATCGGTCCCAAGGCGGCGATGGCCTGCACCGTCGCGGTGGAGACCGAAATCGACCGGCATTATTCCGAGCAGCTGGACGAACTGGGTGACAGCGATCCCGAGCTCAGCGCGGCGATCGCGAAATTCCGCGAAGAAGAGCTTGAGCACAAGGAGCGCGCGCTGGCCGAGGGCGCCGAACAGGCGGTGGGCTATCCCGTGATGAGCGCGGTGATCCGCATGGGCTGCCGCGCGGCAATCGCGCTTTCCAAGCGTATCTGATCTGGCCAAAGCGTCACGCCTCGTTCATGCACGGGCGGATACAGGCCGACACTGCTGATCTGATCTTGAGGAGACTGACGATGAAGACCGGAACCCTGGCAGCCCTGCTGCTTATTGGAACGGCCTTCGCCGCGCCGGCCTCTGCTCAGGATGCTGCTGGCGACAAGGTGGTGCAGAGGATCGTTTATGGCAGCGATGCCTGCGAGCCTTCGACCAACCCCAATGAGATCGTCGTGTGCATGCGGATGGACGAGCAGGAGCGCTATCGCATTCCCGAGAAGCTGCGCAGCGACCCCAATTCGATCGCCAACACCTCGTGGACCGAGCGGGTCCGCTCGATGGAAACGGTCGGCAACTTCGGCACCGACAGCTGCTCGCCGGTCGGCGCGGGCGGGTTCACCGGCTGCAGCCAGCAGCTTGGCCTGGCCGCACGGCTCGAGAAGAAGACCAGCGAGGAAGTCGTTGCAGGCCGCCTGATCGAGGAAGAGCGCCAGCGCCGCCTGTCCAACATCGATGCTGATGCCGCCGCGGTCGAAGCGCGTGAAGATGAAATCGCCGCCGAGCTGGATTCGCGCAAGGCCGAGCGCGAAGCGGCTGCCGCCGCGATGCGGGCGCAAGCCGATGGCCTCGAACCCGAGCGCAAGCCCGAGCCGGAAACCCCCTCGCCCGAATAAGCGCGTCCGCGCCCAGCAATCTACCGACTTGCGCGACTAACACACCTCGCCCATATAAGGTGCGGGCGAAGGCTATCGGCCTTTGCCTCAGGCGTTATTCGGGAGTGGGTTGGAGCATGTCGTCATCCTTGGCCGAGATATTCGATCAGCCGGTCCCGTCGGTGTCGGCGCTCGACGCCGGTCTGCAACCGGTCGAGCCTGCCTATCGCAACGTCATCCGCATCATGACGGCTTTAGTGGTGCTGGCTGTGGTGGTGGGGGCCGGCGTGGTCGAGGTGGTGATGCATGTCAAAGGCGGCATGCAACAGGGCGCGGTGCTGGCACCGGTGCTCGCGTTCGGTGCGTTCGTGATTGTCTTCCTCCCCCAGCGCAAATGGCGCCGCTGGGGCTATAGCGGCGCCGACGAACAGCTTCGGGTGGCGCGCGGCTGGCTGTTCCGCACCGATACCATCGTGCCGTTCAAGCGCATCCAGCATATTGATGTGGCACAAGGCCCGGTCGAACGATTGTTCGGCCTCGCCAGCCTCACGGTGCACACCGCAGGCACCCACAATTCGATCGTCACCCTGCCCGGCCTGACCCGCCCCGATGCCGAAGCGATGCGCGACGCGATGCGGCTGCACATCCGCCGCGAGGCAGAATGAACGGAACGCTGATCGCCCCGCAGCCCGTCCCGATCGCCGACACGGCGATCGAACGGCGGCTGCACCCGCTGACCTTGCTGCTCAACCTGTCGCGCCAACTGCCCCAGGCGATCATCGGGCTGATCGCACTGCGACTGAGCGGGCCGGACGAAATCCGCGGCTGGGTCGCGCTGATCGCCTTCTTTGCGATCGTCGCGATGTTCGGCACCGAATTCTGGAAATGGTGGCGCTTTTCCTATCGGCTGGGCGAGGAGGAACTGCGCATCGCCAGCGGCATCATCAGCCGCAATGTCCGCTCGATCCCCTACGAACGCATCCAGGACGTCAATCTGGAACAGGGCCTGCTCGCCCGGATGCTGGGCATGGCCAAGGTGCGGCTGGAAACCGGGAGCAGCGGCAGCGGCGATGAAGGCGTGCTCGATTCGGTCGATCTGGCCGAAGCGAGCCGGTTGCGCGATGTCATCAGGCTGCGCAAGGCGGCGCAGGAGACCACCGAGCCTGCAGCTGAAGCCGCGCCGGAATTCACGCATGCCGCGGCCGAGACCAGGCCGATGTTCGCGATGGACACCCGCCGGGTGCTGACCGCCGGCGTGTTCAATTTCTCGCTGGTGTTCTTCGCGCTCGTTGGTGCACTGGTCAACAATCTCGATTTTCTACTGCCCGGCGATATCTGGGATCCGCGCCGACTGCTCGATATGCTGGGGCTGGAGGACCTGTTTGCCGCGCTCGACATCGCCGCCCGAGTGATGTCGATCATCGCTGCGCTGTTCAGCCTGCTGGTGATCGGGCTGCTAGGCGGCGTGATCCGCACGGTCTTGCGCGAGCACGGCTTCCGGCTCGACCGCACCGAAACCGGGTTTCGCAGGCGGCGCGGGCTGATCACGCTCACCGATGTGGTGATGCCGCTGCACCGCATCCAGGCTGCGGTCATCGCCACTGGCCCGCTGCGGCGACGGCTGGGCTGGTTCGAACTCAAGGTCCAGAGCCTGGCCAGCGACAGCGAGAAGGAAAGCGACCACGCCATCGCTCCGCTGGCGCATGCCGATGAGGTGCGCGCGATACTGAACGAGACCGGTATCCGCTGGGACACCGATTATCCCGAGATGCAGCCCGTCGACCCGGCGATGTGGTGGGTGCCGCTGGTGTTCGCGCTGCCTGTGCCGATGATCGGCATCGGCGTATCGGCGACCTTCGCCAATCCGTGGCTGTTTCTGCTCTATGCGCTGCTGCCGGCCGTGCCCCTGTGCAGCAGGCTGCACTGGCGCGCGCACCGGTATGCGCTGGAAGGCACGCAGCTTTATGTCCGCGACGGCTTCTGGGCGCAGCGCCTGACGCTGCTGCCGCTGCGCCGGGTGCAAAGCGTCGACATCACGCAGAGCGCGGTGAGCCGCTTCATCGGCCTGGCCGAGATCGAAATCGGGGTTGCCGGACGGTCATCACCGGTCACCATCCACGCCATCCCGCTGGATGACGCGATCGCGCTGCGGAGCCGCTTGCTCGCACTCAGCTGAACAGCCAGCGGCCCAGCATCCGGTCGAAGGGGAAGGTGAAGAACCCGGCGATCAGCAGCGCCCCTAACACCATGCCGCGCACTGCGCTGCGGTGACGGGCGATCTTGTGATTGCGCGCGGTCCACCAGATGATCGGCACCTGGATCACGGTCCAGACGGACAGGATATGAATCACGCTGAACCCGCCCCATTGGTTGGTGCGGATGCCGAACGACAGCGCAGCGGTGGAGAACATCGCCAGCACCCAGATGGTGCCGAGCCGGCGGTGGCTGCGGTCGCCGCGCGGGCGCAGCAGCATCACCGGGGTGAGCGCCAGCGCGATGGTGATGGTTGCCAGATGCAGCAGGATGAACGGCGGCACTTTCGCCAGACCGTCCACGCCCTTGGTCACCGCGACGATCACGCACCCCAGCAGCAACATTGCCGCAAGCGCCATCACCTGTTCGAACCGATCGGGCGCGAGCGTGCGCGGCCCGACGGGCGATCCTGCTAAACTGGCCATGATGGACTTGCCCCCGTTGCCCCTGTGATCGGATATGGACCGATCACAGCGGGGTGCGCAAACGAATTCCTCACCCGGAAAGGTCAGGATTGGGGGCGTCAGAAATCGATCGCGATGCCCTTGAGCTCCCAGTCGCCGAACCGGGTCGGGCCGCGCGCGGCCTCTTCGGCCTGGTCGTCGGAAATCGGCTGTGGCGCGGGAACGGGGACGGACTTGGCCCAATGCGCAGGCGGCTTGACGTGATCGGGACGACGGGTTGCGCGGGGAGTTTCGGGCATGGAAGCGGATCCTCGAGGTTGAGCGTCTGGGCGCAGGCCCGATTGAAAGCGGCGCGCGCGATATTACATCTGATGAAGGCAATATGGGGCAGACCACCCGAATGTGAAGCGGTTGGCTGCGCCGGTGCAAAAGGATTGAAGAGAAGAACGATGAACGGGATGAAGACCACCATGCTGCTGGCAGCGCTGACCGCGCTGTTCATGGCGCTGGGCTATACGCTGGGCGGATCGGGTGGTGCGGTGATTGCGCTGCTGTTTGCGGCGGGCATGAACCTGTTCACCTTCTGGAACGCCGACAAGATCGTGCTCAAGATGCACAACGCGGTCGAGATCGACGCGCAGAGCCATCCGGATTTCTACAATCTGGTCGCCCGGCTCGCCGAGCGCGGCGGGCTGCCGATGCCGCGCGTCTATGTCATTGATCAGGCCGCACCCAATGCGTTCGCCACGGGCCGCAACCCCGAGAATGCCGCCGTCGCCGCCACCACCGGTCTGCTCAATATGCTCAGCCGCGACGAGATCGAGGGCGTCATGGCGCATGAGCTGGCGCATGTGAAAAACCGCGACACTTTGATCATGACCATGGTCGCGACGATTGCGGGCGCGATCTCGATGCTCGCCAATTTCGGGCTGTTCTTCCGCGACGACAACCGCAACCCCTGGGCGTCGATCCTCGCGGTGATCGTGGCGCCGTTCGCGGCGATGATCGTGCAGATGGCGATCAGCCGGACGCGCGAATTCGGTGCGGACCGCGGTGGCGCGGAGATCAGCGGCAAGCCTATGGCGCTCGCCTCGGCGCTGGCGCGGATATCGAGCCAGGCACAGCGCATCCCCAACCCGGTGGTCGAGCGCAATCCGGCTGCGGCACAATTGTATATCGTGCCCTCGGGCGTGCGGGCACTGTTCTCGACCCACCCCGACACCGGCGACCGCATCGCCGCGCTGGAAGCGATCGCGCGCGACATGGGGGGTGCGCCTGCCCCCACGCAGCCACGCCGCGGCAGCGCGCTCGACCCGCTGGGGCGGGGTTGAAAGTATCGCAAATCCTCCCCGAGCTTGTCTCGGGGAGGGGGACCGCCGACCGTAGGTCGG
>NZ_LJHP01000027.1:0-57078 GCF_001295965.1 Blastomonas sp. AAP25 | reverse complement strand
ATCCTCACCACACACCGCTATCACCTCAATCTCCAATAACAATTCTGGCAATGCCAGTGCCCGTACCTCGACAACCGTGTCGGCAGGCCAGGGCGGCGTGAAATACCGACGCCGCGCCTCGACGATCGCCGGGAAGTTCGCCATGTCAGTCAGATAGATCGTCACCTTGATGATCCGGCTGCGGTCGCTGCCGCCCGCCGCGAGCACGCGGTCGATCGCGGCGAAGGTCGCCTCGAGTTGCGCATCGAAATCGCCCACGCCCACGATCGCACCCTGCTCGTCGATCGCGGCCTGGCCCGAGAGGAACAGCAATCCGCCCGCCTTCCAGCCTGGCGAAATGGCATAGGCCCCGAGCGGATCGGGGGACATCGAGATGACGGATGCGTCGGTGGGCATGACAGCGGGCCTTTCCTGTTCTATCTGCAGGGCAACATGACCACCGATTGTAACCCAAATGGGGCGCGCTGCGAATGACGGGCATGATTGCCGCGATGGATCCTGCCGATCCCCCCAGCCTGAATGCACCTGCGGAGCCTTCGCCCGAGGCCGTGCCGCCGCATGACCATGCGCTCTCGACGCGGGCATGGCACTGGATCAATCTGCTGAGCCTGATCACGCTGTTCATGAGCGGGCTGATGATCTTCAACGCGCATCCCCGGCTGTACTGGGGCGAATATGGCAATCGTGACGAGCCCGCCTGGCTCGCGATTGGCCAGGAGTCACAGCGCGGCTATCTTGAAGTCGGAGGGGCAAGGCTGGACACCACCGGCGTGCTAGGCCGCTACAGCGATTCCGATGGCACGGTGCGCAACCGCGCCTTTCCCGGCTGGGCAACCATTCCCAGTGATTACAATCTGGCCGATGCGCGGCACTGGCATTTCTTCTTCGCGTGGATCTTCGCCTTCGGGCTGCTCGCCTTCATGATCATCAGCCTGTTCAACGGGCATATCGCCAAGATGATCGCGATGCGCGGGCATGAATGGCATCCGCGCAACCTCTGGATCACGATCGTCGACCACGCCCGGCTGAAGTTCCACACCGCGCCGGGCGAGGCGTACAACCCGTTGCAAAAATTGAGCTATATCGCGGTGATCTTCGTTGCGCTGCCACTGATGATCGTCACCGGGCTGGCGATGTCGCCGGGGACCGATGCTGCGCTGCACTGGCCGAGCATGCTGTTTGGCGGTCGGCAGACGGCGCGCTCGCTGCACTTCATCATCGCCTTCTCGCTCATGGCATTTCTGTTGGTGCATGTGGCGCTGGTGATCGTCCACAAACCGCTGACGCTGCTGCGCGGCATGACGATCGGCAACCGGGCATGAGCGACAAGCATCCTTCGTCGATTATCACCCGCCGCGCGCTGCTCGGGTCGCTGGGCGTGGCCGCTGGCGGATTGCTCTCGGGCTGCGATGCGATCAACGCCAATCCGGGCTGGCGCGATACGCTGCGGCTTGCCGAGACCGGCAACATGGCGGTGCAGCGCGCACTGCTGGGGCGGGACGGGCTGGCACGCGAGTACAGCCCGCGCGATATCGGCCGCTCGGTTCCCGCCAACGGCACGCGCACGCCTTCCGATGCCGACTATAGGCGTCAGGCGGCGACAGGGTTTGCCGACTGGACGCTTGCGATCGACGGGCTGGTCGAGAAACCCACCCGCTTCGCGCTTGGCCAGATCAGGGCGATGCCGCGCCAGACCCAGATCACCCGGCACGATTGCGTCGAGGGCTGGAGCGCGATCGGCAAATGGACCGGGGTCAACCTTGCCGCGCTGCTCGATGTGGTGAAGGTCCGCGAGTCCGCGCGCTATCTGGTGTTCCACTGCGCCGATACCCTGCGCGCCGGGCCCTATTACGAGAGCATCGACATGGTCGACGCGCGGCATCCGCAGACGATGATCGCCTGGGCGCTCAACGACGAGCTGTTGCCGATCGGCAATGGCGCGCCGCTGCGGCTCAGGGTCGAGCGGCAATTGGGGTACAAGCACGCCAAATACATCCGCCGGATCGAGGCCGTGGCCGATTACCGCCTGAGCTATGGCGGGGGCGGCGGCTATTGGGAAGATGCCGCCGGTTATGAGTGGTATGCTGGAATCTGACGCCGGCACAAAGGCTCAGGCTGAATACCAGCCCACGCCGTCGCGCACCGTGCAGGTCGCGCGGCCAGCGCACTCCAGATAGCGCAGATGCGCCATCGCCTCGCCTGTGGCGATGCCATAGACGGTGTCGTCCACCTCGCGCGCGAACAGGATCGAGAAGGTGTCGACCGCGCGCATGGCGCGCTGCTTCAGCGCGTCCTCGAGCACGTTCAGCCGGTCGATATGCCCGTCGCGCAGCGCATCGAGCCGTGCGTGCACGCCGGTGAACGGAAAACCGTGGGCGGGCAGGATGAGTTCGTCACCGCTGAGCGCGGCCCTGAACTTGGCGATGCTGTCAAGCCACTCGCGCAGCGGGTCGGCATGCGGTTCGCTGGTCATCACCGAGACGTTGGAGGTGATCCGCGGCAGGATCTGGTCTCCGGCGATCACCACCTGGCCTTCGCGGTCGACCAGACACGCATGCTCGGGGGTGTGGCCGCCGCCGGTCATCACTGTCCAGGTGCGCGCGCCGATGGCGACATCCGCGCCATCGTCGAGCCTTGTGTGGCTGACCGGCACTTCCGAGACCATCCGCGCGAAATTGCCCCAGCCCTTCTGACGCATCTGTTCGACGCGGGCATCGTCCCAGCCCGCCATGCGCATCTGGTCGAGCGCTTCTTCGGGCGGTTCGGCTCGGACATCGGATGTCAGCATCCTCGCCATCAGCCATTCGGTGCGGTTCATCCACAGCCCGATACCGAAACGGCGGCACAGCCAGCCGGCGGCGCCGACATGATCGGGGTGGAAATGGGTGACGAACACGCGGGTGATCCGCCGGCCCTGCAGGCCGCTTGCGAACAGCGATTTCCACGCGTCGGTCGATTCGGGCATGTACAGGCCGGTATCGACGATCGCGACGCCATCACCCTGCTCGTCGCAATCGTCGAGCAGCCAGATGTTGATATGGTCGAGCGGCCCGGGGACGGGGAGGCGGGTCCAGCCCAGCCCCGGCGCAATGGCGAAATATTCGCCATAGCCGGGCGCATGATCGCCCAGCGGATAGGTCAGCCCGCGGAATTCCTTCGCCTCCAGACCATGATCGGCGAGCGAGGCATCGTAGGCGGGCGGCCCGGCGCGCGTAGCGAGGGCGTCCGGGGTCAATGCGTCCGGTACCAGTGCGTCCGGCGCCAGGCCCTCCATCAGGCGTGGTCGCCTTCGGGCCGGCTTTCCGTTCCGGCGAGCAGCGCCGATTCGATCTCCGCTTCGCGCGCCGCATCCTCGGCGGCCTTGTTGGCGGCGCTGCGTTCGGCGCGCAGCTCCTCGATCAGCGCCTCGCGGTCACCTCCCAGACGGGTGTCGGTCTGCACCTCTTCGGTGATCCCGGCCTTCTTGGCGGCCTTGGCGACGATCGCATCGAGCTCGCGCTGCGAGCACAGGCCCAGCGTCACCGGGTCCTTGGGCTGGATGTTCGAGATGTTCCAGTGGCTGCGGTCGCGGATCGCGGCGATGGTGTTGCGCGTGGTGCCGATCAGCTTGCCTACCTGTGCGTCCGAAATCTCGGGGTGGTTGCGCAGGATCCAGGCGATGCCATCGGGCTTGTCCTGGCGCTTGGAAACGGGCGTATAGCGCGGACCCTTGGTGCGGCGGACCTGCGCCGGGCCGACCTGGATCTTCAGGCGATACTCGGGATCGGCCTGGCCCTTTTCGATTTCGCTGAGCAGCAGTTCGCCCGCGCGCACCGGATCGCGACCGGTGTACTTCGAACTGGCGAGGTCATCGGCCATCGCCTGGACTTCCAGGATGTGCAGGCCGCAGAAATCGGCAATCTGTTCGAAGCTGAGGCCGGTATTGTCGACCATCCAGGATGCGGTGGCGTGCGGCATCAGCGGCTGGGGGTTGGCAGACATGCGCGTTTCTCCAAAAAATATGGCCACCCCTTGCGGGGTGGCCGTGTAACAGGCAGCGTATATGACAAAGCGCGGCGTGGAGCAAGCTGTACGCGCATGCGCAGGGCTGTTCCTGTCCCGTACCGACATAGGCGCTCGCTTCGTGCGCATAGAAATCGAAGGTTACCTGATCGTGCTGCCCGGCAGGATTGCGGGTTGTGGTCATGGCGCAAGACTAGCCGGTTCGATCGCGCCGTGCATCAGCCAAGCGCATCCCGCGCCGTGCGCTGCTTCACGCCAGCGGGTTCAGCGCCCGCGCGCGGCGGCGCTGTTCTGCGGCCTTTTCGGCCATGCCGCTGGCTTGGTAGATGTCGGCAGCGGCGGCGTGCAGATCGGGCGTGCGCCAGCGCGAGGCGAGCACCTGCTCGATCAGCGTGCGCGCCTGCACCACCTGTCCGTTGCCGAGCAATGCGCGGGCGAGCGCGATCTTGGCCTCGCCATACGGGCGCGCTTCATGGTTGCGCTGCGCCAATGTCAATGCACAGGCCCAGTCCTGCCGCGCGATGCAATGGTCGATCGCATGGCCATAGGTCGCCTGCGGGAACTGCTGCAGCCTTTTGGTCCAGATCGCCCAGGACCGGGCGTAGAGGCGTTTCGCCTCGGCGGTGTCGCCGCGCGCCTCGGCTATACCCGCCAGAGCGTCGATGAATTCGGGGTGGCCGGTGCGACGGACGATGTCGCGGTACAAGGCCTCGGATTTCGCCGTCTTGCCCTGCAGGTTCAGCACCTCGGCGATATGCTCCTCGATCAGCCAGCGGCCCGGAAACAGCGCGTCGGCCTTTCTGAAATGGCTCATCGCCTCGTTGAGCCGCCCGCGATCGAGATCGAGAATGCCGCGCTGCAATTCCATATAGGACCGCGTCTGCGGGGTGGGCGAGCGATACGCACGCTCGGCCTCGACCAGATAGGCATCGGCCTGATCGACATCGCCGGTCCGCGCAGCGAAGATCGCGCGGCGGAAGCTCGCCGAGCCGGGGACCAATGCGTCGGCCTGATCGTAAAGCGCGAGCGCAGCCTGATAGTCGCCGCTGTAAAAGGCGATGTCGCCGCGCATCGCGGCAATCTCGGCGCGATCGCCCGATTCGGGCGGGACGGCATAGCCATCGATCGCAGCGAGCTGGGCCTGCGCCTGTGGCAGCCGGTGCATGCTGAAATCGAGCGAGGCCTGCATCAGATGCGGCCCGCTGCCCTGCACCGCCACTTTGAACGCGGCCTCGAGCGCCTGACGCGCGGCGGCGTAATCGTCATAGGATCCCGACAGCTGCGCCCGCGCCAGCACCTCGCTCGCGTGGATCTCGTGCATCAGCCACTGGTCGGGAGCCGCCTGTGCAGCCGCGCGCGCATGGATGATGGCCCGGTCCGATCGCTCGATGGCATTGCGATAGGTGCGTGGCGGGCCCTCGCCCGAAAAGGGCGATTCCCCCCAGGCGATGGCCTCGGGGGTCGCATCGTCGGCGGTGAAGCGCTCGGTGGCCCACAGCGCACCGATCACCACCGCCGCCAAGATCCACCATTTCAGCGCGGCCAGCACCGGGACGATGCCCGGGCCATTCAAGCGTGCTGTCTGCATCTCAACTGGGTCTGGCGCACAGGCTCAGCCCCAGCCGGGTGAAATCATCGGCCAGCGCATTGGTCAGGATGGTGAGCGTGCCCGACAGTTCGGGCACCCATTTGCCGGTCGCGTCGATCGTCGGGGTGTCGTCGTTATAGCTGTTCTTGTTGGGGTTGCCCGATATCAGCGCGGTCGACACCGCCGGCATGCCCGCGCGGTCAACCCGCGTGTACGCCGATGGCAGGTCGGTGCGGAAGGTAAAGTTGGTGCCCGCGCCGCCCGACGTCGGCGGAGCGCCCAGCGGCGCTGCCAGGAACGGGAAGGTAGTGAGCAGCGGCTGGTCGGCCCGGTTCGGGTTGACCGGAATCGCTGCGAAAGTGGTGGCCGGATGCCGTGCAAGATCGAGGAAGATCACCGCGAGCGTCACATCGACCACCGGATCGAGAAACCGGCGTCCGTTGGGAAAGCCCGCAGGCTGGTTGAGATCCATCTGCAACACGTCTGGTACCACCAGATTGGCCACCGTGCGGCCAGGAACGACAGTCTGGTTGAGGCAGGGGGTGACGTTGAAGCTGGTGGGAACCGGGGTGGGCGTCGGTGTAGGGGTTGGGGTCGGCGTCGGTGCCACGGCAACCGGCGGTACGACAACGGCGTTTTCGACCGGGTCATTGCTGCCGCAACCGGCGAGCAGGGCGGATGCTGCGAGGACTCCGGCGAGCGCGAGCGAGGATGGGATACGTGCCATGGCGATCAGCTCCTGATCCGTGCGGACGACGTCCAGATGTCGAGCGGCTGGCCGCGGTCGATCAGTCCGCGCGGAATCGCGATGACGACGAAGGTCGTGTTGAGATTGGCGAACCGGTTGCGCGTGTTGCTGAACGACAGGTTGCCGGTAGCGCGCGAGTCGCGCAGCCCCTGAGGATCGAAATTGAACGGATCGTCAAACACGCCTGCGCGCACAGTGATGCCGTTGTTGGTCATCAGGTTGCGCTCGACCGGACCGCGCAATGGACCGGCCCCGGGCAGATTGCGCACCTCGATGCCCGGGTTCACACCGTCGCGGCCGAACCGGATTTCGATCGGGATCTCGATGTCGGTGCGCGTGCCGGTGTTCGATACATTGATCGTGTAGAGAACGTCGGGATCGTAAAAGCCCGGCAGATTGGTGGCGGAGGGGCCGCCAAATCCGATTGCCACATAAACGTTGGTCACGTCGTGAAAGGCAAACAGGTCGGAGATATCAGCAGCGACATCAAACCCGACGGTGTTGGTGTCCGATCCGGTGCGCGCAGGCGGATCGAAGTGATCGGCCGCCTCAAGCGCCTGATGGCCTGCAACGGTGATCGCGCCCACCATGAGCGCGCACGGCAGTGCGGTCTGCAAAATCCATCTGATGGTCATACTCGCCCCTGTTTTTGGTGAAAAAACCTAACGGGCGACCCGAATCGAACGTACGACAAACAGCGACGGTTGCCAAATGCTATCTCCAGCCAGGCGCTTTTGACGTCGCGGTCACCTTTATGCCGCCAGCGCGACCGGTGCTGTGATCGGGACCAGCGCGTTCAGGAACTGGCGGGTGCTCGCTTCCCAGGTGAAGCTGCGCCCGGCGCGGGCACAGGTCTGGCGGTCGAGCCGCAGCGCGCCTGCGATCGCCTGGGTGAGGTCCTCATCCATCACCCCCGATGCCGACGCCAGCACATCGAGCGGGCCCGAGACGGGATAAGCGGCGACCGGGGTGCCGCAGGCCATAGCCTCGATCATCACCAGCCCGAAGGTATCGGTGCGGCTGGGGAAGACGAACACATCGGCGCCCGCATAAAAGCCCGCCAGCGCGGCGCCCGTTTGCGCGCCGACGAAGTGCGCGTGCGGATAGGCGCGGGCCAAAGCCTCTCGCGCCGGGCCATCGCCCACCACCACCCTCGATCCGGGGTGCTCGCTGGCGAGGAACGCCTCGATGTTCTTCTCCACCGCAACGCGGCCGACATAGAGCTGGATCGGCCGGGGGAGGTCGGCATAGAGCGCAGGCACGGGCGCGGACGGGGTGAAGCAGGCGAGGTCCACGCCGCGACCCCAGTGCACCAGCTGGTGCAGCCCCTGCGCGCGCAACTGTGCGCGCACCGTCTCGGTCGACACCAGGATTGCGGTGGCCGGCGCGTGGAACCAGCGGATGAACGGCCAGAAGACGCTGGCGGGAAGCCCCGTGCGCCGCGCGAGATAATCGGGAAACTGGGTGTGATAGGCGGTGGTAAAGGGATAGCCATGGTTCAGGCAGAAACGCCGCGCGGCGATGCCCAGCGGCCCTTCGGTGGCGATGTGCACCGCATCGGGGGCAAAATCGGTGAGCCGCGTGCCCACGCCGTGCCGCGTCGCCAGCGCCAGCCGGATTTCCGGGTAGGAGGGGCATGGGATTGAGGCATATTGATCGGGCGAGATGACCAGCACGTCATGGCCCAGCGCGCGCAACCGGTCGGTGACCGAGGTCAGCGTGCGCACCACGCCATTGACCTGCGGCGACCAGGCATCGGTGACGATCGCGATCTTCACGCCAGCGCTTCTGGCGAGGCTGCCCATGCTCACGCGGCCTGGGGCTGCAAGGCGCCGCGCGCCTGCTGGTCGGTCTCGGCGGCCTGGCGCTCGGCCATGATGTCGGCCCAGTGCAGCACCTCCATCCGCCCGTCGAAATGCTCGACCAAGGCGGTACAGCCCTCCACCCAGTCGCCGTCGTTATAGTATTCGACCCCGCCGATGGTGCGGATGTCGGCAGTGTGGATATGCCCGCACACCACCCCGTCCACGCCGCGCTCGGATGCGGCGCGCGCGACCAGTTCCTCGAAGCGCGAGATGAACTCGACCGCATTCTTGACCTTGTGCTTGGCCATCTTGGACAGCGACCAATACGACAGGCCCAGCCGCTGGCGGACCCAGTTGACCCACAGGTTCATCCCCATCAGCGCGTGGTAGAGCGTGTCGCCGACGAACGCGAGCCAGCGGTGCGCGAGCATGATGGTGTCGAACTCGTCGCCGTGCAGCACCATCAGCCGCCTGCCATCGGCGGTCTCGTGGAACGCGGCGCGGCGGATCTCGACCCCGCCGAAGTTCAGCCCGGAAAACTGTCGGAACATCTCGTCATGGTTTCCGGGGATGTAGACGATCCGCGTGCCGCGCTTGGCGCGCTTCAGGATGCGCCAGACGATATCGTTGTGCGCCGGCGGCCAGTAGAACTTCTTCTTCAGCCGCCAGCCATCGATGATGTCGCCCACCAGATACATGGTGTCGCTGTCGACATGGTCGAGGAAATCGATCAGCAGGCTGGCGTTGCAGCCCTTGGTGCCCAGGTGCACGTCCGAAATCCAGATGGTCCGATAGCGGCGGCGCGCCTCGAGCGGTGGTTCGGGGGTGTAGGGCTGGCCATCGGGGAAGCCTGCGACATTGTCGAAACCCCCTCCGACCCCGCTGCTGCCGTGACCATCGATCAACGCGCTGATCTGATTGCTGAAGTCGTCCAGTGCCATGCCGGTTGATGCTCCCGTGCGGAAAAGTTTTTCCCTCGGGACCACGCCAATGGGCGTTTAATGTGACATCTGGAATCGCATAGCGATGACGGCTTTGTGACAAGAAGGGCAAATGTTCCGGTCCGGCACAGCCTATGTCGGCGGATGCGATCACCATTTCTTTACGCGTCTGAATTATCCCCGGCGAGCAAATAGCAGGCAGGGGAGTTGTCCATGCGGCCATTGACCATCATGTTCGGGCTGATCGTCGGCGCAGGCGGATTGGCGGGGGGCCTGTCCGGTGTCAACGGAGGGACCGAGGACTTTTCGGTCACCGTCAACGATAGCCCGCAGCTGGTCTATTCCGCCTTCAACACCGCAACCGGCTATGGCTCGGCGCTGCGGGATTCCGAACTGATGTCGCTCGACAAGGATGTCGTCATCACCCGCGAGGATGGCAAGGCGATCACCTGGCATGTCCCTTCCAGTGCCGATTCCGACGGCTCGACGATCACGCTGAGCTTCGTGCCGGGGGATGATCCGGGCAAGACGGTGATCCGCGCAACGGTCGATGTCGCTCCGGTGAAGGACGTCCGCAACACCCGGCTGGTCGTGTCGGAAGACAGGGTCGCCGGGATCCTCGAAGAGGCGGTGCGCGATGTGGCGACAGACCTCGACCGCGACATGAGCTATCGCGAGTCCGGGCGAACCTTCAACGGCGTGCTCGATCTGGTGGCGATCGCCACCAACCCCGGCATGACGCAATCGCTCAACCGCGCGATGCTGGACGCGTTCGGTGGCAATGGCGGACCGTCGAAACCGAAAGGCTATGGCGAACGCGACTATGGCAAGCCCGATGAATATGGCGAGCCGACCGATAACTTCGGCGCGCCGATGATCGATCCGGGCGATACCACCGCCGGTTATTGAGCGGTAAGGGGCCCCGGCGGACGCGGTCAGCTGATCTCGAGCACGATCTTGCCGACCAGGTCACCCGATTCCATCTGCGCATGCGCCTTGGCGGCGTCGCGCAGCGGATAGCGGCTGTGGATGATCGGGCTGAGCTCGCCGGTGGCGACGAGCGGCCACACCTCGCGTGAAATCTCGTCGGCGAGCAGCGCCTTGAAGCTGTTCGAGCGCGGGCGCAGAGTCGATCCGGTCAGCGTCAGGCGGCGGCGCATGATCTCCAGCACCGAAATCTCGGCCTTCATGCCGCCCTGCACCGCGATGGTGACGTTGCGGCCATCATCGGCCAGGCACGCCATGTTGCGCGGCAAATAGCTGCCGCCGACCATGTCGAGCACGATCTCGACGCCCTTGCCGCCGGTGAGCGTCTTCACCTCCTCGACGAAATCATGCGTCGTGTAGTTGATCGCATGCGCCGCGCCGATCTTCAGCGCTGCGGCGCATTTTTCGTCGCTGCCGCAGGTGACGATGACCTTGAGATCGAAAAGCTTGCCCAGCATGATCGCCATCGATCCGATGCCGCTGGTGCCGCCATGCACCAACACGGTCTCGCCATCGCGGGCATAGCCGCGCTGGAACAGGTTGTGCCACACGGTAAACAGTGTTTCGGGGAGCGCCGCAGCCTCTGCCATCGAGATGCCCGACGGAACGGTCAGGCAATGGTCGGCGCGCGCGACGCAATATTCGGCATAGCCGCCGCCTGCGACCAGGGCGCAGACCGGCTGGCCGATCATCGCATCGTCCGTATCGGGTCCGACCGCGACCACGGTGCCTGCGATTTCCAGCCCGGGAACATGCGGAGCGCCCGGCGGGGGCGGATAGAAGCCCTGGCGCTGGATGACATCGGGGCGGTTGACGCCGGCGGCTTCCACGCGGACCAGCACCTCGCCCTGCGCGGGGACTGGAACCGGCATCTCGCCCGCCACCAGCACCTCCGGGCCGCCGGGCTCGGCATAGTCGATGGCCTGCATGACCGTTGGTATCACTGTGGCTGTTGCCAAAGCCGACATGCCTTGCCCCCTGTTTGCGTGCGCCGTCAGCGGATTAGCGCTCGGTCATATTGACAGTTAGCCTGTCCGGGTCAACACTAAGCTCCGATGGAACCCGATGAGAGCCTCTCCCGGCTGCGCGCCGATGCTGCCCAGAAACTGGGCAGCGAGGATGTCGATGCCTATTCGCTGGACGAGCTCGACGCCCGGATCGCGCTTTGCCGCGCCGAAATCGCGCGCTGCGAGGCGCGCAAGGCCTTTGCCACGCGCCACCGCGCCAGTGCCGAGGCGCTGTTCCGCAAGAGCTAGCTGCAGCACCCCGCTTTGAGCGGACGCTGCCGGCATACCCGAAAACGGCCCCTTCCCATGTGGCATGGTCCTTGCTGGTATTATTCTTGAGCTTGGGCTTGCGCCCGGCTGGATTTGGCGAGACACTCGCCTATATTATCAGGTGGAAGCGCCCCGGAGTGGACTTGGGGCATTGGCAATGAGGCGCTTGACCAAAGAGGCCCGGCTCTTTTTCCGGGCACACTGATTGAAAGACCGGGCCTTCCGCCCGGCGCGGAGTATCGCTGCTATGCCGTCCTTTGCCGAATCCCTCGAAAAAACGCTGCACCAGGCGCTGCACAATGCCGCCGACCGCCGCCATGAATATGCCACGCTGGAGCATCTGCTGCTCGCGCTGATCGACGATGCCGATGCCGCGCAGGTCATGCAGGCCTGCGGCGTGGACCTTGGCGAGCTGGGTGATGCGGTAACGCACTATCTCGACAACGAGCTGGACTCGCTCAAGGTCGCCGAAAAGACCGATCCGGCGCCGACTTCCGGCTTCCAGCGCGTCGTCCAGCGCGCGATCCTCCACGTCCAGTCCTCGGGCAAGGATGTCGTCACCGGCGCCAACGTGCTCGTGGCGCTGTTCTCCGAGCGCGAGAGCTACGCGGTCTATTTCCTGCAGCAGCAGGACATGAGCCGTCTCGATGCGGTGAGCTATATCAGCCACGGCATCGGCAAGGGCGGCCAGGCGGTCGAGCAGCGCAGCCCGCGCGGCAGCGAGGAGCCGCAGGAAGAAAAGCAGGACACCTCGGGCAAGCAGAAGAAGGACAGTGCGCTCGACCAGTTCACCGTCAACCTGAATGCGCGCGCGATGGCGGGCAAGATCGATCCGCTGATCGGTCGTGGTCCCGAGGTCGATCGCACGATCCAGATCCTGTGCCGTCGTTCCAAGAACAACCCGCTCTATGTGGGTGACCCCGGCGTCGGCAAGACCGCGATCGCCGAGGGCCTGGCGCGCAAGATCGTCGAGGGCGATGTCCCCGAAGTGCTCGAAAAGGCTGTGATCTACTCGCTCGACATGGGCGCGCTGCTCGCCGGCACCCGCTATCGCGGAGACTTCGAGGAGCGGCTCAAGCAGGTCGTCTCCGAGCTCGAGAAGATGCCGCACGCGGTGCTGTTCATCGACGAGATCCACACCGTGATTGGCGCTGGCGCGACCAGCGGCGGCGCGATGGATGCATCGAACCTCTTGAAGCCGGCTCTGTCGGGCGGCACGATCCGCTGCATCGGCTCGACCACCTACAAGGAGTTCCGCAACCACTTCGAAAAGGACCGCGCCTTGCTGCGCCGGTTCCAGAAGATCGACGTCAACGAGCCGACCATCGAGGACACGATCAAGATCCTCAAGGGTCTGCGCAGCGCGTTCGAGGATCACCACAAGGTCAAGTACACGCCTGAGGCAATCAAGACCGCGGTCGAGCTTTCGGCGCGCTACATCAACGACCGCAAGCTGCCCGACAAGGCGATCGACGTGATCGACGAAGTCGGCGCGATGCAGATGCTGGTTCCGCCCAACAAGCGGCGCAAGATCATCACCGCGCGCGAGATCGAAAGCGTGATCGCGACGATGGCACGCATCCCGCCCAAGTCGGTGTCGAAGGACGACAAGAAGGTGCTCGAGCATCTCGACCGCGACCTCAAGCGCGTCGTGTTCGGCCAGAACAAGGCGATCGAGGTGCTGTCCAGCGCGATCAAGCTGAGCCGTGCGGGCCTGCGCGATCCGGACAAGCCGATCGGCAACTATCTGTTCTCCGGCCCCACCGGCGTCGGCAAGACCGAGGTTGCCCGGCAGCTCGCCAGCATCATGGGCATCCCGCTGCAGCGTTTCGACATGTCGGAATATATGGAGCGGCACTCGGTCTCGCGGCTGATCGGGGCGCCTCCGGGCTATGTCGGCTATGATCAGGGCGGTCTGCTCACCGATGCGATCGACCAGCAGCCGCATTGCGTGCTGTTGCTCGACGAGATCGAAAAGGCGCACCCCGATCTGTTCAACATCCTGCTGCAGGTGATGGACAACGGCAAGCTGACCGATCACCACGGCAAGACGGTCGACTTCCGCAATGTCGTGCTGATCATGACCACCAATGCCGGAGCTGCCGACATGGCGCGTGAAGGCATCGGCTTTGGCGATGTCAGCAAGGAGGACGCATCGGACGAGGCGGTGAAGAAGATGTTCACCCCCGAATTCCGCAACCGTCTCGATGCGGTCGTTCCGTTTGCCTATCTCGGCACCGAAGTCGTCGCACGCGTCGTGGACAAGTTCATCCTCCAGCTCGAACTGCAGCTGGCCGAACAGAACGTCCATATCCGTCTCGACCAGGCGGCGCGCGACTGGCTGTGCGAGAAGGGCTATGATCGCCTGTACGGCGCGCGTCCGATGGCGCGGCTGATCCAGGAAAAGATCAAGCAGCCGCTGGCCGAGGAACTGCTGTTCGGCAAGCTCGTGCAGGGCGGCGAGGTCAACGTCCATCTCAAGGATGGCGCGATGGCCTTCGAGATCGTCCCCGCTCCGCCCAAGGCACCCAAGGCCCGCAAGCCGCGGACCGCCAAAAAGGCCAGCGACACCAAGGCCGACTGACAATATGGCCCGGCTGACACACCATCAGCCGGGCCTTTTTGTATGAACAGCTTCGAACGCACCTTTACCGCCGAGCCGCAGCACATCGATGAGCTGGGTCATGTCAACAATGCCGTCTGGGTGCAGTGGCTGCAGGAGCTGTCGGTGGCGCACTGGCAGGCCGCGGCCGACCCTGCGCATGTCGATGCGTATTTCTGGGTGATCGTCCGGCACGAGATCGACTATCGCGGCAACATTGCGCTGGGCGAGCAGGCGGTGGGGCGGACCTGGGTCCCCGGCACCCCCAAGGGCGCGCGCTTTGCCCGGCATGCCGTGTTCAGCGATGCGAACGGGCGCGCAATTGTCAGCGCGATTTCAACCTGGGCGATGCTCGACAAGGCGACCGGCAGGCCCGCGCGGGTGACCGCGGATATCGTTGCGGCGTTTCAGGAGTAACCCCGGCATCCTTCCCAGCCGGTCCCCTGCGGAGGCAGGGGTCCATCTCCTGGCAGGTGAGAGATCGGCAGGGCAGGTGATGGGGCCCCGCCTTCGCGGGGGATCCGGGAGGGGGCGGAAACGAAGCGCGCCCTACCGGCCCGCCATTTCCTTCACCCGCGCCAGATACGTCCGCCCGACGCGAAGTTCGCTGCCATCGGCGAGGCACGCGAACCACACGCCGCCGCCATTGTGGCGCAGCGAGGTGATGTAGTCGTGGCGCACGATGTGCGAGCGGTGCAGCCGGACGAAGCGCGAAGGGTCCAGCCGCTCTTCCAGCGTCTTGATCGTCTCGTGCATCAGATAGCTGCGGGTGCCGACGTGCAGCCGCATATAGTCGCGCTCGGCATCGATCCGTTCGATCAGGTCGGCATCGATGCGCTTCAGTTCGGAGCGGTGCGGCACCCAGAATTCGCGCACCCAGTCCTGGCTGGCGGGCGGCGCATCGGGCACGGGGTTGGAGAGCACGAAGTTGCGCCGCTCCATGACGCGCGCGACCGCTCGCTCCAGTCGGTCGGTGGCAACGGGCTTGAGCAGATAGTCGATCGCCGCCAGATCGAACGCCTCGACCGCGAACGCCTGATAGGCGGTGACGAAGATGATCGCGGGCGTCTGGTCCATCTTGCCTAGCGCGCGGGCGACACCCATGCCGTCCAGCCGCGGCATGTTGATGTCGAGGAACACCAGTTCGGGGCGCAATTGCTCGGCCAGCCGCAGCGCCGATTCGCCGTCGCTGGCGGTGCCCACCAGGCTGATCTGGCCCAGCCGCGCGCACAGCAGTTGCAGGCGTTCGACCGCCAGCGGTTCGTCGTCGACGATCATGGTTCTGAGCGGTGCGGTATCGGCCTCAACAGTCATGGCGCACCGCCGGCAGGGTCAAATCCACCACAAAGCCTCCTTCAAACGGGACATGCCATTCGATCCGCGCCGCGCTGCCGTACCGGGCATCCAGCCGGTCGCGGACATTGGCAAGGCCGATGCCGCTGCCCTTGTCCTGATCCGAGGGGATGACATCGCCGTCATCGCTGACGATGATGTTGAGCACATCGTCCACCTCGCGCGCGGTGATGCGGATCGTCACCGGGCGGGTGGCGCGCGCGACGCCGTATTTGATCGCGTTCTCGACCAGCGGCTGCAGGATCAGCCCGGGCACGCAGCAGCTCATCACCGCATCGGGCACGTCGATCTCGATCTTCAGCCGGTCGGGAAAGCGCACCGCCTCGATCGCCAGATACAGCTGCTGCAGCTGCACCTCATCGGCCAGCGGCACATCGTCCAGCGGATCGCCGGTCAGGCTGGTGCGATAGAAGGTCGACAGGTTCATGATCATCGACTCGGCCTCTTCCGGGCGGTTGCGCAGCACGAGGGTAGACAGCGAATTCAACGTGTTGAACAGAAAATGCGGATTGACCTGATAGCGCAAGCTGCGCAGCTCGGCCTGCTGCGCGGCCTGGGCAAAGCGCGCCGCACGGCGCTCGGCCGCGCGCACTTCGCTGGCATAGCTCAGCGCCAGATAGAGCATCGCCCACGACATCAGGAAATAATAGCTCGAGATCGCGAACTCGAGCACGATGGCGAGCGGGTCGATCTCGGCGATCTTCTCGCGCAGTTCGCTGTCCTCGAACACGCTGATCGGATCATAGACGTTGAACGCGAAATAATTGAACGACGAGATCGCCAGCGCCGCGGGGATCGCGCCGATGCACGCGGCGATGATCCGCGGGGTCAGCGGTTTGTCCTCGAACCAGCGCAGGCCCAGATACAGCGCGACGTTGGTGACGATGCCGAACACCGTCACCGCCACCCGGCGGATCACCAGCTCTTCCTGGGCGGGAAAATCCAGCACCGCCGCGCGCAGCGTGACGATGATCATGTAGAACAGCCAGAATCCCAGGATCGAAAGCAGGGCGACCTGCTGGTCCACCCGGGGCCGGGCATGGCGCGTGGCAAGCATTTTCATCGGCGACAGTCTTAACCGCAGATGACTGACATGTCTTTACCGCCGCCGCCTGCTGGTCGAACAGGGGGAGAGGTTGGTCGAAAGCGCAAGGTTGGGGACGGGCGTCACTCGGCCAGCGCGACACCGGGACTGCGCGGATCGGCATAGCCGGTCCAGGCCTTGCCATCGAACTGCGCCGCGTTGAGCTTCGAGCCCAGGTCACTGACCACCACCGGCTGGCCCATCGCGGCAAGGTCCTTGCTCATCGCGCCCAGCCCGGTGTCCTTTTCGACGATCAGCGAGCCGTTGCCGAAATAGATGTTGGGCAGCGCGAGCGCGTCGCCTGCGGGCAGGCCGAAATCGATCACCCCGATCAGCGCCTTTGTCACGTGCATGATGATGCGCTTGCCGCCTGCCGAGCCAACGGCCAGCACCGGGCGATCAGCAGCGTCATAGACGATGTGCGGCGACATCGAAGACAGCGGGCGCTTGCCCGGCTGCACCCGGTTGGCGACCTTCATACCGTTTTTTTCGGGCGCGAAGGTGAAGTCGGTGAGCTCGTTGTTGAGGAAATAGCCGTTGGCGATCAGCTGGCTGCCGAATGGGCCTTCGACGGTCGAGGTCATGCTGACGACATTGCCCGCGCCATCGACCGCGACGAAATGGGTGGTGCCGGCAACCTCGCTCGAGATCGCGGCCGTGCGCGGCTCGGCGCCCGGCGGGGTGCCGGCTTCATAGCGACCCAACGCCTTGGCGGGATCGATCGTTGCTGCGCGGGCAGCGACATAGGCGGGGTCGAGCAGGCCGTTGACCGGAACCGAGACGAAATCGGGATCGCCCAGATACTGTTCGCGATCGGCATAAGCGAGCTGCATCGCCTCGCCGATCAGATGCCAGGTCTTCGGGTCGTCCTTGCCCATGCCTGCGATATCGTGCGGCTGGAGCATGCCCAGGATCTGCTGCACCGTGGTCGCGCCCGAAGAGGGCGGGCCCATGCCGCAGACCTTGTAGCCGCGATAGCGCGAACACACCGCTGGGCGCTCCTTGGCGGTATAGGCGGCAAGGTCGGCCAGCGTCATCTTTGCAGGATTGACCGAAGCCTTGCTCACCGCATCGACCAGTGCCTGGCCGTGCTTGCCGGTATAGAAGGCGTCCGGCCCGCCCTTGGCCACCGCGCGCAGCAGCTCGGCAAGCGCGGGGTTGGTCACCCGCTCGCCCGCTGCCTTGGGTCCGGTGGCGTTCCAGTAGATGTCGCGCGCATCGGGGAAGCGGGCCCAGATCGGCGCAAGCCGCTTGAGGGTGCCGGCGAGCACGTCGCTCACCTCGAAGCCTTGGTCGGCGAGTCGGATCGCGGGCGCAAACAGGTCCGCCCAGGGCAATTTGCCCCATCTGGCGTGGGTCATCGCCATCAGCCGGATGTTGCCGGGAACCCCGACGCTGTGGCCGCCCTGAAAGGCATCGATAAACGGCAAAGGCTTGCCATCCGCGCCCAGCAGCAGCGCCTCGCTGGCCGAAGCCGGTGCCATTTCGCGCCCGTCGATGGTGGCAAGCGTGCCGGTCGCGGCATCGTGATGCAGCAGCAGTCCGCCTCCGCCGATCCCCGAGCTTTGCGGCTCGACCACGGTCAGCGCGAGCATCATCGCCATCGCGGCATCGGCAGCCGACCCGCCCTTGCGCAGGATCTCCTGCCCCGCTGCGGTTGCGCGCGGATCGGCTGAGGAGACCACGCCCTTGCCCTGCGCCGCGGTTGCGGACGAGCGGGCGGGCGCGGGTGCCTGCGCGTGGCCGGCGATGGAGAGCGTGGACAGGGTGAAGGCGGCTGCAACGAGCAGCGTGCGGGGGAATGCGGTCATCGCTGCGTTATAGCGCGGGGACGGGGGGCGGCAAGCTCTGCCTCAGGCAAGCGCGACCGCCGCGCCACCCTCGGGCTTGGCCGCCCAGAGCTTCTCGTGGAAGAAGAACGCCACCGCGTTGACCATCGGCTCGATGATCGCAAGGCCGCCAGCGATCTCGAGCGATCCGGTGAACGCGTAGGCGACAGAAAACCCAATGGTGAGATGCACCGCCAGATAGCTCAGGGTCTTGGCAATATCGTGGGGCATGGTCGAACTCCTGTCATGCGGTAACAGGCTATTGATAATCATTCGCATATTACTGCGCCAATGAAGGTTTTGGGGTGCGGTGATCGAGTGGGGCGATCAGTTGTGCGGTTCAACACGGCAGCGTAGCTCAGGCCGCCGCGTTTGCGGTTCCCCTGCACAGGGGACCGGCTAGTGCAAAATATCAATCGATCCCCACAGCCTCGCCCAGCGTCGCAAAACCATCCCGCTTCAGGAGTCTCTTGAGGCCCCGGTTGATCTGCGCGGCCAGTCCCGGACCTTCGTACACCAGTGCCGAATACAACTGCACCAGCGACGCGCCCGCGCGCACCCGGGCATAGGCGTCTTCTGCCGATGCGATGCCGCCGACGCCGATCAGCGGGATCGCGCCGCCGCTTGCGGTCCGGAAATCGCGCAAGCGCTGCTGTGCCAGATCGCGCAAAGGCGCCCCCGACAGCCCGCCTGCTTCGCCCGCATGCCGCGAGCGCAGCGCGGGGCGCGAAATGGTGGTGTTCGAGACGATCAGCGCATCGAGCCTTTTGTCCATCGCAATGCGGGTGATGTCGTCGATATCGGCCGGCTCCAGATCGGGTGCGAGCTTGAGGAACACCGGGCAGGGATTGGCCTCCCGCGCCTCGATCACCGCATCGAGCAGCGCCGAGAGCGCGCCAGCGTCCTGCAGCGCGCGCAGGCCCGGGGTGTTGGGCGAGGATATGTTGACCGTGAGATAGCGCGCCAGAGGCGCCATGATCCGCGTCATCGTCGCATAATCGGCGATCCGGTCTTCGGAGTCCTTGTTGGCGCCGATGTTGACGCCGATGATCCCGGCGTTCGATCGGCCCGCGACCAGCCGCTCGACCACTGCGCCCGCGCCGTCGTTGTTGAAGCCCATGCGGTTGATCACCGCCTTGTCCTCGACCAGCCGGAACAGCCGAGGGCGCGGGTTGCCCGCCTGGGGCAGGGGGGTCACGGTGCCGATCTCGACAAAGCCGAAGCCGAAGCCGAACAGCGCATGCGGCGCTTCGGCATTCTTGTCGAAGCCGGGGGCCAGACCCACCGGCGCGGGAAAATCGATCCCCGCGACCCGCATCGCCAGCATCGGATCGGCAGCGGGCGGAGCAGAGGCCGGCGCAAGCCGCAGCGCCGCCAGCGTCAGCCGGTGGGCGGTCTCTCCATCGAGCAGGAACAGGGCGGGCCGGGCGAGCGAAAACAGCATGGTCAGCCTATGGCTTTGCGACGGGCCGATGGTCAAGCGCCCTGCTGGCGGTTTACCCTTGGCAGCCAAGTGTATACCGTTTGCCTAAACCATCACAGAATAACGGAAAGTCGTCTTATGGCCCTGCGTACCCTAGCCACCGCCCTGTTGCTTGCCGCCAGCCCGCTGGTGCTGGCCAGCCCGGTCGCGGCCCAGACCGCCCTTGCAGCCAGGGCCAATAGCGCCGAGCTTGCCGCATTCTTCGAGCAGGTCGATGCGGATGGCCTGGCGCAATCGCCGCAGGGCAAGGCCTATCGCGGCATCCGCGATGCCGATTACGGCAAGTGGAACGACCCTTCCGACGCCAAGGCGATCGCCGATTTCGAGCGCGGACAAAAGGCTCTGGCGACGATGAAGGCGCGGTTCGACCCGGCGAAGCTGAGCACCGAGGATGCGCTGAGCTATCGGTTGTTCGAATATCAGGCCGAGCGCGCCGCCAAGGCGCACCCGTTCCGCCGCAACGATTATGTCTTCGACCAGATGAACGGCGCGCAGAGCCAGATGCCCGCGTTCCTCATCAACATCCACCGCGTCGCCAGCAAGAGCGATGCCGAGGCCTATGTCGCTCGCCTGCAGGGCATCGGCCCCAGGCTGGACGGCCTGATCGCCGAGTCGCGCACGCGGGCGGAAGCGGGCGTGATGCCGCCCAAATGGGTCTATCCTTTCGTCATCGATGACGCACGCAACGTGATCAAGGGCGCTCCCTTCGATGGCGGCGCGCCCTCGACGCTGCTCGCCGACCTCAGCAAGAAGGTCGATGCGCTCGACATCCCCGCGGCCGACAAGGCCGCGCTGATTGCCGCGGGCAGCGATGCGCTGCTGACGAGCGTCAAGCCGGCCTATCAGCGGCTGATCGCCGAGATGGAGCGGCAACAGGCCATCGCCCCTGCCGAGGATGGCGTATGGCGCTTCAAGGACGGCGCGGCCTATTATGCGCAGCTGCTTGCCAGCTACACCACCACCGATCTCACCCCCGATCAGGTACACCAGATCGGGCTCGACAATGTCGCGCGTATCCACGGGCAGATGCGCGAGATCATGAAGACGGTGGGCTTCACCGGCACGCTGCAGGAATTCTTCGCCTTCGTCCGCACCGACGACCGCTTCTATTTCAAGACGCGCGAGGACTATCTTGCGGCGGTCGACACCAAGCTGAAGGCGATGACCGCCAAGCTCCCCGAATATTTCAACACGCTGCCCAAGGCGCCGCTGACGGTGAAGGCGGTCGAGGCGTTTCGCGAGAAGTCCGCAGGCAAGGCGTTTTATCAGAGCCCCGCGCCCGATGGGTCGCGCCCCGGCACTTATTATGTGAACCTCTACAACCTCAAGGACATGGCCTCGACCGAGCTTGAGGCGCTGGCCTATCATGAGGGGCTTCCCGGCCACCATCTCCAGCGCGCGGTGCAGACCGAACTCGGCGATCTGCCGCCGTTCCGCCGCTTTGGCGGGGTTACCGCCTATACCGAAGGCTGGGGCCTGTATTCGGAAGAGCTGGGCAAGGACATGGGCTTTTACCAAGACCCCTATTCGGACTTCGGCCGGCTGGGCATGGAACTGTGGCGCGCCTGCCGTCTGGTGGTCGATACCGGCATCCATCACAAGCGCTGGAGCCGCGAGCAGGCGATCGGGTACCTGACCGAAAACACCCCCAATCCCGATGGCGATATCTCCAAGGCGATCGAGCGCTATGTCGTTTATCCGGGCCAGGCCAACGCCTATATGATCGGCAAGCTCAAGATCATGGAACTGCGCGAACGCGCGCAAAAGGCGCTGGGGCCGAAGTTCCAGTACGGCCGTTTCCACGACGCGATTCTCAAGAGCGGACCGGTGCCGCTGACGGTGCTGGAGGAGCGAATCGACGGCTGGATCGCCAGCGGTGGCTGATTCGCGCCATTCCTGAACGGTTCGGGACTAGCGGGCAGATTTTGCACGATTTTTCATCGTGTCGAATCCATCCAATCATCCCCCCCGATCATCCCCTATAGCCCGTTTGCGACCCGAAGGGCTCAAGGCAGCGATGCCGAGAGTTCTTTTCCTAACGGCGATCCTGCCCTTGTGGCGGGATCGCCTTTTTTTTGTGCTCCATTCGGTCTATAGGCCTTGCCGGGTCGACGAGAAAATAACCCCGGCACGGGGACAAGCGGTCAATCCGCTGCTGCGTTGCACGGGGAAATGGGGCCGCGCATGCCGAACCTGCAATATGCTCTTCCGGACGAATCGCTCCGCGAGTTTGTCTCGGTCTATTATCTGTTCGATAGCCCTGAACCTTATGTCATGGACGGCGAGCGCGCGGCCATTGCGCAGCTTCGGCTGGGCACCTGCGGGCGCGTGACCATGCATTTTCCCGATGGATCGAAGACGCAGATCAGCGGTGCCGCGCTGATGGGGCCGACCACCGCGGCGGTGAAGTTCGAGATCGAGGGCCCGTTCCACATGTTCGGCCTGGGCATCACCGCAGCCGGATGGGGCGCGCTGACCCAGCAGAGCGCGGCGCAGTATCTCGACCGAATCGTGCCCGCGGTCATGGTGTTCCCCAATATCGAGCAGCGGCTCGAAGAGGTGCGCGCGCTCGATTCGCTGCCCGCGATGTGCGCTGCGGCCGATGCGATCCTGAAGCCGATCATGCAGGAGGCCAATCCGGAGATGGTCGCCTTCACGCGGATGGTCGACCAGTGGCTCGCCTCGAGCGTCTCGCCGATGGTGACCGAATTGCACGCGCAGACCGATCTGTCCGAACGCCAGCTCACCCGCCGGGTGAAGCAGCTCTACGGCATGCCGCCCAAATATCTCTCGCGCAAATATCGCGCGCTGCGCGCCGCGCGGGCGCTGATCGACGCCCAGCCGGACGAGGCCGACTTCCTGCGCGATGCATTCTACGACCAGTCGCACATGATTCGCGAGCTCAAGCTGTTTGCAGGGACCACGCCGACCAGGCTGCGCACCGGTGAGGGCGAGCTTGCCCGGCTGATCGATCAGCGCGGCCGGCTCAAGGGCAGCATCAACCCGCTGGTGGCCGATACCTGATCGAGCCCGCGGGCTCAGTCGCGCAGTTTCATCTCCAGCCGGTTGACGCCGTCTTCGCTGCGATAGTCGGTGATGTCCGCCCAGGCGCGGATCAGCGCCAGCCCGGCGCCGCCGCCCCGCTCGGCATTGGGCATCTCGGCCTCGCTGTCGCTGTCACTTTCCATGCGCGGATCGAACGGCTGCCCCGAGTCGCACAGGCAGATCGTCACCGCGTCGCTGCTCCCCCGCAGCGTCAGCGTGCCCGAAAACCCCGGGCGGACCTCACCATGGTCGTAAAGATTGGTAACTGCCTCTTCCGCCAGGATCGCAAGCTTGGCGCGCTGCTGCGGCGGCAGCATGTTGGCTGTGCAGAACAATTGGACCAGCGCCACCGCACGATGTATCGATTCGGGACCATTTTCGTCCAGGTCGCACGAATGCGGATTGAAATTGCGCCGGATCATGGCTGAGGTTATGCCATGATGGCGGGCAAGAGGGGATGCATATTATGAAATGCGGACTGCTTGTTACATTTTCACTGCTGGCGATGGTCGCACAACCGGCCTGGGCGGATATCGGCCGGGTCAAGAAGACCACCGGAACAGCCTCGATCGAGCGCAAGGGCGCGCGGGTGACACCCGCGGTCGGCACCAGCCTGCTGCCCGGCGATGTGCTGGTCACCGGCAATGGCGGCCAGATCGCGGTGACCTTTGCCGACAACACCCGTTTTTCGGTCGGACCCAACAGCCGCATCGCGGTCGACAAGTTCGATTTCGACCGGACTACCCGATCGGGCGCGTTCGAGACCCGGGTCGAGAAGGGATCGCTCGGCGTCGTCTCGGGCCAGATCGCCAAGTCGCGGCGCGACGCGATGAAGGTGCGCACGCCGACATCCTTGCTCGGGGTCCGCGGCACCCGCTTCATCGTGAACGTGCCTGAATGATGCGGCGCGCTGCTTTCCGAGCGGCGCTTGCCGCATCTGCCCTTTCGGCCTGTGCGGGTCCTTCGCTGCTGCTGCTCGACAACGAGGACGGGTCGTCCGAAGGCGCGCTGGCGGTGATCGACGAGGGGTGCGGCAACCCCGACGGGTCGACCATCGCCGGGTCGTTCACCCGCACCAAGCTCACCGGCTGCGCGCCGCGGCCCAAGGGTGTCGGGGCCGATGGTCTCAAGCCCGACGAGCGCGCGCTGATCAACGATCTTCCGCCGCCGCCTGCGCGCTTCATCATGTATTTCGTGCCCGACACCACCGATCTGGCACCGGGGTCCGAAGGCATGATCGAGGCGCTCGACCGCCACTTCAAGGCACGCCCCGGCGCCGAGATCGAGATCATCGGCTATACCGACACCGTGGGCAAGGCGGACTACAACCTCGTGCTCTCGCAAAAGCGTGCCGAGGAGATCAAGGGCAGGCTGGTGCAGATGGGCTTCCCCACCGGGGTGATCACCACCACCGGGCGCGGCGAGACCGAACTGCGCTTTCCCACCCCCGACGAGACCGAGAATGGCGGCAACCGCCGCGTGGAGATCATCGTCCGCTGAAGGTCTGCGCTTGCCACGCGGCACAGGGGCATTACGACCGTGCCCACACGCTTGTCATGCAAGAGGCTTCATGCTCACCGATATCCAGATTTCCCGCGCCGCCCGGCTCCAGCCGATCTCCGCCATCGCCGCAAAACTGGGCCTGCAGCCTGACGCGATCGAACCTTATGGTCATCACAAGGCCAAGATCGACCTTGCTGCGGCAGGGCTGCGCGACACGCGGGGCCGCCTGATCCTCGTCACCGCGATCAACCCCACGCCGGCGGGCGAGGGCAAGACCACCACGTCGGTCGGCCTTGCCGATGCCCTGTGCCGGATCGGCCACAAGACCGTGCTCGCGCTGCGCGAGCCCTCGCTCGGCCCGTGCTTCGGCACCAAGGGCGGCGCGACTGGGGGCGGCTATGCTCAGGTTGGGCCGATGGAAGACATCAACCTCCATTTCACCGGCGATTTCCATGCGATCACCTCGGCGCACAATCTGCTCGCGGCGATGATCGACAACCACATCCACTGGGGCAACGCGCTCGATATCGATGTGCGCCGCGTCGTGTGGCGGCGGGTGCTCGACATCAACGACCGCGCGCTGCGCCAGATCGTGCAATCGGTGGGCGGGGTCGGCAACGGTTTCCCGCGCGAGAGCGGGTTCGACATCACCGTCGCGTCCGAGGTGATGGCGATCCTGTGCCTGGCGCGCGATCTGGATGACCTGGAAGAGCGGCTGGGGCGGATCGTCATCGGCTATACCCGCGCCAAGACCCCGGTGACCGCGAGCGACCTCAAGGCCGCCGGCGCGATGACGGTGCTGCTTGCGCAGGCGATCAAGCCCAATCTGGTGCAGACGCTGGAGGGCAACCCCGCGCTGCTCCATGGCGGCCCGTTCGCCAACATCGCGCATGGCTGCAATTCGGTGATCGCGACGCGCGCCGCGCTGGCGTTGGGCGATTTCGTGGTGACCGAGGCGGGATTCGGCGCGGATCTGGGCGCGGAGAAATTCTTCGACATCAAGTGTCGCCAGGCGGGGCTGAAACCGGCTGCGGCGGTGATCGTCGCCACCGTGCGCGCGCTCAAGATGAATGGCGGCGTCGCCAAGGCGGACCTTGGCAGCGAGGATGTCGAGGCGGTGCGGCGTGGCAGCGTCAATCTCGTGCGGCATATCGAGAATGTCCGCAGCTTCGGCGTGCCGGTGGTGGTCGCGATCAACCACTTCACCAGCGATACCGACGCCGAGATCGAGGTGCTGCGCGAGGCTGCGGCATCGCAGGGGGCAGACGCGCATGTCTGCCGCCACTGGGCCGATGGCGGGGTGGGGGCTGAGGATCTGGCGCATGCGGTGGCGGCGCTGGCAGGGTCCGATGCCGCGCAGTTTGCGCCGCTCTATCCCGACGACCTGCCGCTGATCGACAAGATCAACACCGTCGCCACACGCATCTACCGCGCCGGCTCTGTCGCGGCGTCGCCTGCGATCCTGGCACAGCTTGGGCGCTGGGAAGAGGCGGGGTACGGCCATCTGCCGGTGTGCATGGCCAAGACCCAGTACAGCTTCTCCGCCGACCCGACGCTGCTCGGCGCGCCCAGCGGGCACGTGCTGCCGGTACGCGAGGTGAAGCTGAGTGCAGGTGCGGGGTTCGTCGTGGCGATCTGCGGCGAGATCATGACCATGCCGGGCCTGCCGCGCGTTCCTGCGGCAGAGAGCATCCGGTTCGATGCGCGCGGCGAGATCGAAGGGCTGTTTTGAGCCTTCTCCCCTCCCGCGAGCGGGAGGGGAGAGATTTGCTATCAGCCGTTTACGTCGGCCTGGGTCACAGGGACGATGCGGATTTCCACGCGGCGGTTCTGCGCGCGGCCGTCTTCGGTGGTGTTGGAGGCAACCGGCTGCGATTCGCCGAAGCCGCGCGTCGCGAGGCGGGCGGACTGGACGCCGCGGGTCGACAGATAGCTCGACACCGACTGCGCACGGCGTTCCGACAGCGTCTGGTTGTACGCATCGCTGCCGGTCGAATCGGTGTGGCCGTACACGTCGATATAGGTGCTTTCATACTGCACCAGCGTGGCGGCGACATCGTTCAGCGTATTGCGGAATTCGGGCTTCACGGCCGAGCTGTCGACATCGAACGTCACCTGGCTGGGCATGTTGAGCAGCAGGCTGTCGCCATCACGGACCACGTCCACGCCGGTGCCGGCGGTCTTCTGGCGAAGCTCGCGCTCCTGCTGGTCGAGATAATAGCCGATGCCGGCGCCTGCCACGGCGCCGATGCCCGCGCCGACGATCTTTTCGGTACGGTCGCGGCGTCCGCCGACGATGTCGCCCAGCAGATAGCCGCCCAGCGCGCCGCCGAGGCCGCCGATCGCCGACTTGCTGATCCGCTGCTGGCCGGTTTCGGGGTCGGTCACACAGGCTGCCAGCGCAAGGCTGGACAGGCCGGCAAAGGCTGCGATGCGGATGGTCTTGCTGTTCATGCTGAAAGGCTCCCAGGACTTTTGAAGAATTCTGTCGTACGTACGTCTCGTAACGTCTCAGCGCCTTATTCGATCCAGCGGCTGAATGGTTCCCGAACCGAAATATAACATTGCGTAACTTTTTGTGCGCAAGCGGGCAGCGCTCGATCCGCGCCATCCAGCGAAACCGCGTGACACTGCGCGTTGCCGCGATATAGGGTGTCTCCTTGCAAACAGCATAAGGCCCGATGGACCCTCTCCTTCCCTTTCCGTGGCTCGACGCCATCATCATTCTGGCGTTGATCTTTCTGAATGGCGTGTTCGCCATGTCCGAACTTGCCATCGTATCGGCCCGCACCGCGCGGCTGGAGGCGATGGCCAAGGAAGGCAGCAGCGCTGCGCGCACCGCGATCCGGCTGGGGGCGGACCCGGGCAAGTTCCTCTCCACCGTCCAGATCGGCATCACCCTGATCGGCATTGTCGCAGGCGCATATTCGGGCGCAAGCCTCGGCGGACCGGTGGGTGATCGGCTAGCGATGATCGGGGTACCTGCCGACATCTCCGATACCGCCGGTTTTGCGCTGGTCATCGGCGTCACCACCTACCTTTCGCTGGTGATCGGCGAGCTGGTGCCCAAGCAGTTCGCGTTGCGCAAGGCCGAGGAGCTGGCGGTGATCATGGCGATCCCGATGGACCTGATGGCGCGCGGCGCTGCTCCGGTGGTCTGGCTGCTCGACAGCTCGAGCGCGCTGATCTTCCGGTTGCTCGGGCTCAACCGCGAATCGGAGAATATCGTCACCGCCGAAGAGCTGCAGATGATCTTTGCCGAAGCCACCAAGTCGGGCGTGATCGAGGAAAGCGAACGCGCGATCATTTCGGGCGTCGTGCGGCTGGCCGGACGCCCGGTGCGCGAGGTGATGACACCGCGCACCGAGGTCGACTGGTTGCCGGTCGAGGCTGGGCTCGAGGATCTGCGCCGGATCATGGCCGAATCGCCGCACAGCCGCCTGCCGGTGGCGGACGGCTCGGTCGATGCGATCATCGGCATCGTCACGGTGCGCGATCTGCTCTCGGCGATCATCGAAGGCGCGCCGCTCGATCTGGCGGCCCTGGTGCGCACCGCGCCGATCGTTCCCGATCAGGTCGATGCGATGGATGCGCTCAAGGTGCTGCAGAAGGGCGAGGTGCCGATGGCGCTCGTCCATGACGAATACGGCCATTTCGAAGGGCTGGTGACGCCCGCGGACCTTTTGCAGGCGCTGGTCGGCGATTTCGCGTCGGACCAGGGCGAAGGCGATTCGCCGATGGTGGTCGAGCGCGCCGATGGCAGCCTGCTGATCTCAGGCGCGCTGCCTGCCGATGCCATGGCCGAGCGGCTGGGGATCGACCTGTCGGGTGACCGCGATTATGCGACCGCGGCAGGCCATGTGCTCCACTGCCTGCGCCACCTGCCCAAGGAGGGCGAGGTGTTCAACGACCAGGGATGGCGTTTCGAGATCGTCGACATGGACCACCGCAAGGTCGACAAGCTGCTGGTCAGCCGCATCGAGGCCGACGCGGACTGAGCCTCGCGGGATAGCGGGTATGTTACTGCGGAGGGCCGCCGCCACCGGCTCCGGGCGCACCGACTGCGCCGATATTGCCGAACAGATCCTGGAAGAAGGTGCGGTTGCGACCCAACGTCGGGGTCTTCTTGCCTTCGGGGTCGATGTTGGCGACCTGTTCAAGCCCGGTATAATCGACCGCCTCGACATTGCCTGCCGCATCGAAACGCACCCGCATCACCTGCTGCGCGGTGGCACGCGGGTTGGCGAAGGCGAGCTGACGGGTGTCGCGCGCGAAATAATACCACTCGTTGCTGGCGAACTGGCCGGTGAAGGTCGGGCGACCCAGCGTCCGTTCCACCGACTGGCGGTTGTCCACGCCCGGCAGAATCTGGCCTGCCAGCGCCTGGTCGTAGATGAAACCCTGATGGCCACGCAGCTGGCCGCAGCCGGACAGCAGCGGCAGAGCGGCAAGCCCGATCAGCAGAGCTGCCCGTTTGGTGCGGCTAAGCGGCGCGCGGAGTGTAGGAGCTTTGCTGATCATCATCTTTCCTTGGCGTGCGTCCGCCTGACTGTCGAGATGCAGGGCGATGGACATGGGCCTTGCAGCCTCACCCATCTCTTGCAACTTGCCGTTGACGCCTCAATATGCACTTAGCCCCTGCATCACAAGTGGCCAATGAATTGTGGCTTAACGCTGCCTGCTCCATCTGGAAAAGCTGAACCATGTCCGTCCTCTCCCGTATCTTTGCCCGCAAGGACCCCCGCGAACAGGCGCGTCCGGCCTATGACCGCGTCGTGGCGCTGGGCCGCGACCCCTATTGGTATCTCGATGGCGGAGTGGCAGACAGCGTCGATGGCCGGTTCGAGGCGGTGATGACGGTGCTGGGCGCGGTGCTGCTGCGGCTGGAACGCGACGATGCCGACACCACGGTACGGCATTTTTCGGTGCATCTGGCCGAACTGTTCGTCGATGACATGGATGGCCAGCTGCGCCAGAACGGCGTCGGTGACCTGATCGTCGGCAAGCATATCGGCAAGATGATGAGCGCGCTGGGCGGCAGGCTGGGAGCCTATCGCGGCGCGCTGGAAGCGGGCGACGTGGCGCTGCTCGCCGATGCGCTGCGCCGCAACCTTTACGGCGACGCCATCGTCAGCGATGCCGCGGTGGCCGCTGCCGGGCAGCACCTGATGGCGCTGTACGCCCGGCTCAAGGCCCTGCCCGTGAGCGCAATCCTGCAGGGCGATTTCTGATGCAGCCGCCGGTGGAATTCTCGCGGCCTGTCGATCTGCGCGCACTGCCGCGCCAGCAGGTCGATCTGGTGGCCAACAAGACCGAACGCGCCGCGCTCGCGCGCCGGTTCTTTATCGTCTCGATCGATGCCTTGAAGGCGACAGCGACGGTCGAGGAAACCGACCGGGGGGTAGAGGTTCGAGGCACGATCACCGCCATCCTGGTACAGAGCTGCGCGATCTCGGCGGAGGATTTTCCGGTGCGGATCGCATCGGACTATCGCCTGCGGTTCGTACCCGAAGACGAGTACGAGGCGGCGATGCAGGCCGCGGGCGACGAAGTCGAACTGGCCGCGGACGATCTCGACACCATCGCCTATTCGGGCAGCACGCTCGATCTGGGCGAGGCGATCGCACAGACTCTGGCGCTGGAGATCGATCCGTTTGCCGAGGGTCCCGGGGCGGATGCGGCGCGCGCCGAATACGGCCTTTCCACCCCCGAAGACAGCGGGCCATTCGCCGCGCTCAAGTCGCTGCAGACCAAGAAGAGCTGATCGCGGGGATCGGGGGCGGACCCCTCAGGGCACCCCGGCATTGCCCAGCATCCGGTCAATGGTGCGCACGGCTGCGGCATATTCGGGCGAATCGACCGCAGTGTAATCGCGCTCGAACGCCGCCTGATCGAGCCCTTCCGGCCTTGTCAGCAGTTCGGGCGGCAGAATCTGGTCCTGCGTGATCGCGACCAGCCGGGTTTGCACCGTGCGCGCCAGCTGCGGCTTGACCGCCGCCATGGCAAATCGTTCGCCTGAGCGGTCCGCGGCCAGATCGACGAACGAAAAGCCGCTGCCGCCTTCGCTGCTGTCCGCCAGTTCCTTCCACGTCCCCATCGATCGCGCGACCTGGCTGCCCAGCGTGGCCGAGATCGCGACCGACAGCGCCCAGTGCTTGGCCAGATCCTCGCGCCCCGCCAGCGTCACCGGGTCTGCGCTGGCGCCGCAATCCGCCACCAGCGCGCGGGCCGACCCTGCCAGCTTCTCGCGATATTCGGGCACCGCGCGCATCGCGATCGCGGTCAGCAGCACGCGGTTGTGATCTTCAGCGCTGATGCCGGCGGGAGGCTTCTGCGCAGCTGCCAGCCGCACCAGCTTGGGCAGATCCGCCCCGGCGGTGCCGGCGATCGCGCAATAGGCGGCGGCGAGCCTTTCGGGGTCGGGGGTGGTGCCGCCCGCCTGGGCGAGCCCCGCCAGCGCCGCCCCGCGCCCGGGATTGACCAGCACCACCCGCGCCTGGTCCGGCGCTATGGTGAAGCGCCTGAGCGCCTGTTCCAGCGCCACCGGCTTTGCCGCATCGCCTTGCGCCTGGCGCCATAGCCGCGCCAGCGCCCAGTGGCTCAGCCATTGCGGCACGGGTACGCGGCCGATGGTCACCGCCAGCTCGGGCAGCGCGGCAGCCTTGGCGGCATCGTTCGGGCGCACCAGCGCGACTGCATTGACCCACAGGCCCGCACCAAGCTCGCGGCTCATGTCGACGACCATCTCGCCGCCGCGCGATTGCCTTGGCAGGGCGGCAGGCTGCAACCGCGCACGGATGCGCAGCGGGGCCAGCGCCTCGCTGGCAAGCCCTGCCAGCCCGTCGAGCTCGCGCTGCGTCACGGTGATCTGCACCAGCGCGCCGCGCCGGGTATCGCTGCCCGTGATCTGCTGCAGGGCATTGCGCGCTGCAGCCGCGCTTGCGGTATCGGGGGTGGCAGCTTCGGGAACCAGCGGCGTCAGGCTGAGCAGCGCCAGCGCGGCAGTGACCAGCACCGCCAGCAGCGCGGCGAGAAGCCACCGCCCGCGCCTGCGGGGGCCGCGCGCGGGCTTGGCGGAATCGGCAGGGCTGGGCTCGGGCGGGGTCATGGGTCGGGCCTGCGCAAAGGGGCGTCCGGCATGACGCATCACGAAAAGGGGGCCAGCGGCGTGGTGAGCATGCACGAAAAAGCGCCGGAAATCGAACGATCCCGGCGCTTTTGCGAAGTTTTGGCGATGAGCGCTGGCGCTTATGCGGCGGGCAGAGCTGCCTGTGCCTGCTTGACCAGGGTCTTGAAGACCTCGGCTTCGTGCATGGCGAGATCGGCCAGAACCTTGCGGTCCAGTTCGACGCCTGCCAGCTTCAGACCGTGCATGAACTGGCCATAGGTGAGGCCTTCCATGCGGGTCGCAGCGTTGATGCGCACGATCCACAGAGCGCGGAAATTGCGCTTCTTGGCCTTGCGGTCGCGATACGCGTACTGGCCTGCCTTTTCGACGGCCTGACGGGCGATGCGGATGGTATTCTTGCGACGGCCATAATAGCCCTTCGCCTGTACGAGAATGCGCTTGTGCTTGGCGCGGGTGGTAACACCCCGTTTGACGCGTGCCATGTGCTATATCCTTTGATTATCAAGAACTTGAGAAACGGTAAGGCGGGATCAACCCAGGCCGTACGGCGCCCATTTCTTGATGGTCTTGGCATCGGCATCCGAGATGACCGAGGTGCCGCGATTCTGGCGGATATACTTCGCATTGTGGCTCATCAGACGGTGACGCTTGCCAGCGACGCCATGCTTGATCTTGCCGGTGGCGGTGAGCTTGAAGCGCTTCTTCACACCGCTCTTGGTCTTCAGCTTGGGCATTTTGGTCTCCTTCGTTGGAAGTCCGTATACAAGCGAACATGGCAGCCCATAACCAGCCAGCCCGCTTTGTCGGAAGCGTGCGCGCCTAGCGGGATTCGGTGACGAATGCAAGGCGGCAGTTGGGAGGCATGTGCGGAGGCGGCAGGTGCCACCTCCGCAGCAAGGCTCACACCCGGTGCATCGCGCAGACCTTGTTGCCGGCAGGGTCGCGCAGATAGGCAAGGTACAGCTTCATGCCTGCGCCTTCGCGCACGCCCGGCGGATCCTCGATCGCGGTGCCGCCATGCGCCAGGCCTGCGGCATGCCAGGCATCGGCCTGCTCGGCCGAGGTCGCGGCAAAGCCGATGGTGCTGCCGTTGCCGCAGCTGGCCGGTTGGCCGTCGATCGGCTTGGTCAGCAGGAACAGTCCGCCATTGTGCATGTAGATGACGCGGCCCTTGGGGTCGACCATTCCGGGTTTGCCGCCCAGCGCGGTTATCGTTGCGTCGTAGAACGCCTTGGACGCGTCGATATCGTCCGCGCCCAGCATGACGTGTGAAAACATGAAACTCTCCTGTCGTTAACCGGCCAACTTTTAACCGGATAGTTAAATCACCATGGACAAGCCGTCTGGCCCTCGTCAATATCCGGCAGGCGCAAAGACAGCCATTGGCCGCCAAAGGTCAAGGCAAAAGGGAAGAGGGACGGGCGATGAGGCTGAAGGCTCTGATGGGGGCGGCGCTCGCGCTGCTGGCGGCGGCATGTTCGGGCGGCGGCGAGACCGCGACGACCGGCACCACCGGGATCGATGGCGCGCGGATCATCAAGGCCGATGGCGGTGAATGGCTGAGCTATGGCCGCACCTATGACGAGCAGCGCTACAGCCCGCTCGACCAGATCAACCCCGGCAATATCGGCGAACTGGGCCTGGCCTGGTATGCCGACATGGACACCGCGCGCGGCCAGGAAGCAACGCCACTGGTGATCGACGGCAAGATCTACGTCACCACCGCCTGGTCCAAGGTGAAGGCCTATGACGCCGTCACCGGCAAGCCGCTTTGGGATTTCGACCCCAAGGTGCCCGGCGAGACCGGGGTCAAGGCGTGCTGCGATGTCGTCAACCGGGGTCTTGCCGCCTGGGGCAACATGCTGTTCCTCGGCACCCTCGATGGTCGGCTGATCGCACTCGATCGCGGCACGGGGCGCGAGATCTGGAGCACGGTGACCGTCGATCAGACCAAGTCCTATACCGTTACCGGCGCACCGCGCGTCATCGATGGCATGGTGATCATCGGCAATGGCGGCGCCGAGTTCGGCGTGCGCGGCTTTGTCGCTGCCTATGATGCGGCGACCGGCAAGCAACTGTGGAAATTCTATACCGTCCCCGACCGCCCCGGCGCCAACGAGGCCGAGTACCTCAAGACCGCTGAAGCCACCTGGAAGGGCGAATACTGGAACATCGGCGGCGGCGGCACCGTGTGGGACGCGATGGCCTATGACCCCGAACTCGGCCTGCTCTATGTCGGCGTCGGCAACGGGTCCCCATGGAACCAGGCCTATCGCTCGCCCGGCGGCGGCGACAACCTGTACCTGTCCTCGATCGTCGCGATCCGGGTGAAGACCGGCGAGTATGCGTGGCATTACCAGACCACCCCGGGCGAGACCTGGGACTATACCGCCACCCAGCACATCATGCTCGCCGATCTCGAGATCGACGGCAAGACGCGCAAGGTGCTGATGCAGGCGCCCAAGAACGGCTTCTTCTATGTCATCGACCGCGCAACCGGCGAATTCATCTCGGCCAACAATTTCGTACCCGTGAACTGGGCGACCGGGGTCGACCAGGCCACCGGACGGCCGATCGAGAACCCGGAAGCGCGGGTCGACAAGACCGGCAAGCCCTTTGTCGTCTCGCCCGGCCCGCTGGGTGCGCACAACTGGCATCCGATGGCATTCGACGCCAAGCAGAAACTGGTGTTCATCCCCGCGCAGATCACCGCCTATCCCTATATCCCGGCGGCGGGATGGAAGCCTTCGAAACTGGGCTTCAACGTCGGCATGGATACCGCGAACAACGCGATGCCCGCCGACAACGCGGTGCGCGAGGCGGCGCGCAAGGCGACCAAGGGCGTGCTGATCGCCTGGGACCCGGTCGCGCAGAAGGAGCGCTGGCGCGTCACCCTGGGCGGGCCGTGGAACGGCGGCGTGCTGGCGACCGCAGGCGGGCTGGTGTTCCAGGGCAATGCGATGGGCAATTTCGTCGCGTATGATTCGGCGCAGGGGAGGCAATTGTGGAGCTTCCCGGCGCAGACCGGCGTGGTCGCCGCGCCGATGACCTTTGCTATCGACGGCCAGCAATATGTCGCGGTGCTCGCCGGATGGGGCGGTGCCTGGGCGATCACCGCAGGCGTGCTGAGCGACATGTCGGGACCGGTGCGCAACATCTCGCGGCTGCTGGTGTTCAAGCTGGGCGGCAAGGCCAAGCTGCCCGATATGCCCGCCGCCGATGAGCTGCCGCTCGATCCGCCGGCGCTCACCGCTGCTGCGGACGTGGTGCAGGGCGGTGCGACGCAATATGGCCGCTATTGCACGGTGTGCCATGGCGATGCCGCGATCCAGGCCTCGGGCCGCGGGGGCATCATCCCTGATCTTCGCTATTCCGGCACGCTGGCCAGCGCCGAGAACTGGCAGACGATCGTCCATGGCGGAGCGCTCAAGGACAATGGCATGGTGAGCTTTGCCTCGGTGATGACGAAGCCTCAGATCGACAGCATCCGCCACTATGTCATCGCCCGCGCCAACGAGGACAAGGCGCTGATGGCCAAGGCAGGGGCGCCGAAAAAGGTGGCGATGAGATAGCAGGGGGGACAGGCCCGTTGCGCTCCAGGTCAGCCGCCCGCACCTGTGCGGGCGGGGCTGGTGGAGCCGAGGGGAATCGAACCCCTGACCTCGTCATTGCGAACGACGCGCTCTCCCAACTGAGCTACGGCCCCTGATCGTCCGGCGGAAAAATCCGGTGCAGGCGATATACTGGCTCGCCCGCCACGGATCCAGCCGGAAAATGCGGCGCGCGCGTGCCGGTCAGTCGCCGCTGGAGGGCAGGATCGTCGGCAGTACCGGCGGATTGGAGGCTGCCGCAGGCGCGGTGCCCGATGCGTTGGTGGGCTGGACCATGCCGCTGGCCTGTGCGGCCTGTGCGGCCTGCGCAGCGCGCATCTCGGGGCTGCCGTACAGCGCGATCCACTTCTGCAGGTCGGTCTGATAGCCTTCATAGGATGCGTAGAAGCGGTCGAAAACGCCCTCCAGCGTCGGCAGCGCGCGCGCTCCGAAAGCGACCAGATCCTTGGACGGGATCGCTGCGGCTTCCTGGCCCAGCACCAGGGCGGCTTCGCAGAAGTCGTTCTTGGTCGGCGGGAAGGCGAAGAAATTGTAAACTTGGGTGTTTTCGGTATCGCGGATGCGGGCATAGCCTGCGCCATGGCGCTTGCGGTACGTTTCCTCGACGATTCTGTTCACCCGGTCGAGCTCGCGCTTGTGGGTCTTCAGGAACAGGTTGTAATCGTCGGCGATGCGGAAATGCTGGGGGTTCTGGCAGTTGAGCGCAGCGACGTTGAACGCGGCGCGGAAATACCACAATTTCTCGTTGTCATCGATATCGCGCATTGGCGTATCGCGCAGGCCGTCGGCGCGCAGCGCCGGCACGGTCATCGCCAGCATCGCGTTCGAGGGCGGGCTGGGCATGCGCGGCGGGGCGACAACCACCGGCGGCGGCGGCGGGGCAACCGCGACCGGCGCGGGCTTGGCGCCGCCACAGGCCGAAATCACGGTGGTCATGCCGGCCGCGATGGCCAAGGCTGCTGCACGGTTGAGGCCCATACGTGCCATTTGCTGTTTCTCCTGGTGGCGCGCGCAGGGACATGTGTCCCGCCGCGTTCTCTTAAGCATGATTCTATGCCCGCCAAGCGACGATCTCAACACCAAAACGGTGAACCGTGAAATGGCCGGCAGCAAAGGGCGAGCCGCAGCTGCGACGAGGCGAGTCCCTCGAGCGACCGGCCGAGCCGGGCGCCGACCGCGCAGCATGACAATGGCAGACAAAAAAACCCGGCGGATTGCTCCGCCGGGTTGTCAGTGTTCCAGGGCTTTCCGGGCAATCAGTCGCGACTGCCCATGATGCTCAGCAGCGCCTGGAACATGTTGATGAAGTTGAGATAGAGGCTCAGCGCGCCCATGATGACCACCTTGCCCATCATGTCGGTTCCGGCGACATAGGCATAAGTGCTCTTGAGACGCTGGGTGTCATAGGCGGTGAGGCCTGCGAAGATCAGCACCGCAGCATAGCTGATGACCAGACCCATCACCGACGACTTGAGGAAGATGTTGAGCAGGCTGGCGACGATCAGGCCGACCAGACCCATGATCAGGAAGCTGCCCCAACCGGTGAGGTCCTTCTTGGTGGTGTAGCCGAACAGGCTTAGCCCCGCGAACGCCGCTGCGGTCGAGAAGAACGCCAGCGCGACGCTTTCACCGGTATAAACCAGGAACACCGTCGACATGCTCAGGCCCATCAGCAGCGCAAAGCCCCAGAACATCGCCTGAAGGGCGGCGGTCGAGAACTTGTTCATGCCGAAGCTCATCGCGAAGACAATCGCGAGCGGCGAGAAGATGATCAGGTACTTCATCAGGCCGGGGCCGAACATGATCTGCGCGGCCATGCCCGACTGGGCAAACAGCAGCGCGACAACGCCGGTCAGCAGGATGCCGCTGGTCATGTAGTTGTAAATGGACAGCATATAGGAACGCAGGCCAGCATCCGTTGCGGCGCTGGCTCCCACACCCTGTTGCGCATCGAACGAACCGGCACGAAGTCGATCCGTCGTACGAGGATCAAAACGGTCAGCCATCGAAAAATTCTCCTTTGCCCGGCATAGTTGCCGGATGGACACAATATCACCCTTCACCACGGGAATTTCAAGCGAAACCGGTGTTCTGTTCGTCGTGCTTTGCTACGGAACTGCTTAACCATGCGCCTGTTCCTTGCTCTTGTCCCGCCGGTGGAGGTCCGCCGCAGCCTGCTCGCCACCATGCACGCGCTTGCCGGCGCGCGCTGGCAGAGCGATGCACAGCTGCACGTGACGCTGCGTTTCATCGGCGATGTCGATCGCCACGCCACCGACGCGCTGATGCTCGCGCTGCGCCGCGAGCGGTTCGCGCGTATCGAGGCGCGGCTCGACGGTTTCGGGTTCTTTGATCGGCGCGACCGGGTCGACCAGCTCTGGGCAGGCCTTTCGCCGCGCGATCCGCTGGAGAGGTTGCATGCACGGCTGGACCGGCTGTGCGTCGGCATCGGGCTCGAGCCGGAAGGGCGCAAATACGTTCCGCACATCACGCTCGCCCGGTTCGCGCGGACCATGGCGCCCCCGCCCGACCAGCTCGCCGCCTGGCTGGGCGCGCAGCCGCTGTTGCCGGCTGACATGTTCGCCTTCGACCAGCTGGTGCTGATGGAGAGCCATATGGGCCGCGACGGCAGCGTCTATGAGCCGGTGTTCGAGGTGAGGATGACAGGCTAAGATACTCCCCGGAACGGAGGAGGGTTCAAGGAAGCGCAAATCTACCCGATCTCCACGACCGTTCCCGACTTCAACTTCGGCAGCAGCGCGTCCATGTCACTTCGCGCAATCGCCACGCAGCCTTCGGTGCTGCGCTCGGTCGCCGGTTTCGCCTCGTTCCACAGATGGAAGAAGATCGCGCTGCCTTCGCCGGGCACCGGCGGCGTATCGTTGTGGCCCAGCACCAGCACCACGTCGTACAGCATGTCCTCGCGCTGCAGCGTCTCGGCACTGAAGCCGTGGGGCAGGCGCACCGGGCGGTTGTAGGCGGGGTCGGCAGGATCGTCCGACCAGCCATCGCCCGGCGAGGTCCAGCGCCACGGCAGCGCAAGGCCCGGCGGCGGGGTGGCGCGGCCGGGGCGAAACAGCACCGCGCGAATCGGCCAGCGGCCCAGCGGCGTGCAGCCATCGCCCTCGCGCTTGGCATCGGCAGCGCACGCCCCGCTGCGGCCGATGCTGCAGGGAACCTGCCAGTCGTCCAGGGTCACCGTCAGCGCCTGGGCATCGACGCGGATGGTGTCGCTCACAACTGATGCCCGGTCCGGTCGCGCTTGGTGACCAGATAGTGCGCGTTGTGGGGGTTGGCGGGAATCTGCAGCGGCAGCCGCTCGGCGATGGTCACGCCCAGGCTGGCGAGCACCGCCTGCTTTTCGGGGTTATTGGTCATCAGCCGGATCGCGGGGACATGCAGCGCCTTGAGCATCTGCGCGGCCACCGCGAAATCGCGCGCGTCGGTCGGAAAGCCCAGCCGGTTGTTGGCATCGACCGTATCGAAGCCCTGATCCTGCAGCTGATAGGCGCGCAATTTGTTGATCAGCCCGATGCCGCGGCCTTCCTGACGCAGATAGAGCAGGATGCCCCATTGCGCGTGCGCCATTGCGTGCAGCGCGCCGTGCAGCTGCGGGCCGCAATCGCATTTCAGGCTGCCCAGCACGTCGCCGGTCAGGCATTCGGAGTGCAGCCGCACCACCGGTAGGCTGTCGTCGGGGGTGCCGACGATCAGCGCGACATGTTCGTGAAAATCGGCGTCCGAGCGGAAGGCGACGATCTCGGCGGTGTCGCTGGCGCTGACCGGCAGCCGCGCGCGTGCGGCGATGCGCAGCGTGGTGGGGTCGGCGTATGCGGCAACATCGGCTGGGGTAACACGGGGCGCCTCGGCCTCTGCCTCGGTCAGGATATGATAGGCCGGAAGCAGCCCCGCCAGCCGCGCGAGCTGCATCGCGGCCTCTGCGGCCTCAGGAGCTGGCAGCGGCTGCGCGGCGAACGGCCCCTTCATCGGGCGGGACAGATCGAGCGAGGGATCGGCGATCGCCACCGCCAGCGCCGAATCGAGCGCGCCTGGCACCGCGATGCACACCGGCGCATCGGGCCGGGCTGCGTCCTTCTGGTTGGCAAGCTTGAGTGTGATCGCTCGTGCTGCGGAGATCAGCAGCCGCGGCTGGGCAGCTTCGGGCGCCGCGCCGGTTTCAACCGGACGCAGGGCCAACTGCCCGTCGGGCGCATCGACAATGATATCCCAGCCCCGGGCCAGCGCATCGAGCGCCCGGGCCGCAGCGCGCGCGTTCATGAGATGGCAGGCTCCATCAGAACAGGAACTCGCTGATCAGCGGGGCGTGGTCGGAGGGCTGGGGCCAGCCGCGGCAGGGCTCGACCACGCGGTGGCTCTTGACCGTTTCGACGATGTCGGGCGACACCCAGATATGGTCGAGCCTGCGGCCGCGATCGGACACCGACCAGTCGCGCGCGCGATAGCTCCACCACGTGAACAGCCGTTCGGGCGCGGGATAGAATTTGCGGCCGATATCGACCCAGTTGTGCGCATCCTGCATCGCCTTCAGCCGCTCGATCTCGATCGGCGTATGGCTGACGGTGTTGATCAGCTGCTTGTGGCTCCACACGTCATCTTCCAGCGGGGCGATGTTGAAATCGCCCAGGATGATGGTGCGACCTGTCAGGCCGCTCGACCATTGCGTCATCCGCTCGATGAAATCGAGCTTCTGGCCGAATTTGGGGCTGACGTTGCGGTCGGGAATCTCGCCGCCGGCCGGAACATAGACGTTCTCCAGCCGCACGGTGCCGCCCAGCGGGCCGGTTATGTTGACGCCGATGTGCCGCGCCTCGCCATTGGCCTGCCAGTCGAGCCGGTTGTCGTCGCTCAGCCGCACCTTGGCGATGATGGCCACGCCGTGATGCATCGGCTGGCCGTTCAGCTTCTGGAAGTTGTAGCCAAGCTGGCGGAAGGGTCCCTCGGGAAAGTCGTTGTTGATGACCTTAGTCTCCTGCAGGCACAGGATGTCGGGCTGTTCCTCAGCCAGAAAACGCTGCACCGAGTCCAGCCGGAAACGGACCGAGTTGATGTTCCATGATGCGATCTTGAGGGGGGTTGCCATGGCAAGGCTCTAGCCAGCGATGTGCGCAAACCCAAGCCCTAAACACTCCGGTCGGCGGAAAAGAGCGCAAAAAACCCTCGTCCCGGGGGCATTGGAACGAGGGTTCTTTTTTGCGTTCGTCACGCTTGGTTGAAGCCGGTGGTTCGTCAAGGTAACAGGGGGAAACCTTGGCGCCGTCTTCGAAAACCGTTCTAGTCAGCCAAGCCTGTCTGCCATGTGAACAGATTTGCGAGGCTTTCGCAGTTCGTCGAACGGTAAAGGCGGTTCGTCTGCGCTGGCGATGTGCTGATAAATTCTTCGTCGTCACCCCCGCGCAAGCGGGGGTCCCGCCTTTCTTCGCGCCGTTCGGATTCAAGCGGGGTTCCCGCCTCCACGGGAATGACGATGACCTATTATAAGGAGATCAAGCCTAGCGGCGCGGGCCCTTTGCGCGCGGATCGGTCCAGGCGAACGCGCTGTCGGCAACCGCGACATTGTACTGCTGGCCAGACAGGCGGATGGTGGTGCGCTTGTTCTGCGAATCGAGCGCGACCCAGCCGACCAGCGACAATCCGCCCGGCGCCGCACCGCTGCGCGTGAAGATCAGCGTGATCACCCCATATTCGGGGCGCTTGGGATCGCGCACCTCGACACTGACGACATCGGGGTCGTTGGTCTGCAGAAGCTTGCCGTATTTGGTGAGATCGCGATTAGGATCGAGCAGCGCGCCCAGCGGCGAGTTGCGGATCGGCCAGCGCTGAACCTGCTTGACCTGATAGTCGATCATCGTGAGCGCGCGGCCATCGCTGACGATCAGCAGCTGCGCGTCCTTCTGATATTCGAAGCGGATCCTGCCCGGCTGCTTGAGCGTCAGCGTGCCGCTGAGCGTCTGGCCGGTGCGATCGGTCTGGGTGAAGCCGGCGCGCAGCGACTGCATCGCCTTGAGGTGCCGGGACACCTGCGCCAGATCCCCGCCGGGGTTTGCCTGCTGGCCTGCCTGGCCGATGGCAGCCTGGGGCAGGGCAAGCGGCGCTGCGACCATGGAGGTCGCGAGCAGCGCGGCGGCGATGGGACGGAACCGGAACTTCAGCATCTGGGGCGGGCTTTCATCTAGGAAGGAACCCCAAGCCCCTGGGCGCAGCCGATTGAACCGGCGCTGAATTGCCGGTTCATCGGGCGTGCGCACCCAAGATTACTTGATCTTGGCTTCCTTGAACTCGACGTGCTTGCGCGCGACGGGATCGTACTTGCGGAAGCTCATCTTCTCGGTGGTGTTGCGCGGGTTCTTCTTGGTGACATAGAAGAAGCCGGTGCCTTCGGTGCTGACCAGGCGGATTTTCACAGTGGCTGGCTTGGCCATGACCTGTTCCTTTGGGTTTGGATGATGTTGCGATGGTGCACGGCCTGCGCCGGACACCGGAAATTTAAGCGAATCAGAAACACAAAGAGCGGCACAAATGGCCGCCCTGAATATGCGAGCGCCGCCCTTGCCGCAACGCCCCCGGCTTGTCAAGCACGGTGCCCCGCACAGGCCGCCTGCCGCCGCACGATCAGCCTTGCCCAAAAATTAACCCAGCTGTGACACTGTGCAGCATCACAGGCGGACAGCAGGAGCGGTTATGCAGGACCCGGCAGCATCGGACAGCACGGAAGACCGGCTGAAGCTGGCGCGCCAGCAGCTGCGCATGCAGGCGGGCCATGTCCGCGCGATTGCCTGGCGGGTTTCGCGCGCCGAGCTTGCCGTCCAGATCGACCGGATGCGCCGCATCGCCGACAGCAACGCCATGCCGTGTGTCAGCGATCTGGCGCACGGGCTGGAGCATCTGCTCGCCAATGGCTGGAGCCGGACGATGGCACGGCACTATTTCGATGCGATGGACGAGGCGATCGCCAGCGACTGCGGCAACGCCGACATGCGCGCAGCGGTGCTGGCCTCGATCGCGGTGCGCGGGGCACGCTGATTTGCGCTATCGTCCGCGCTGATGGAAGCCTTTGTCACGACATTGCTGCTCACTGCCATCGTCCAGACAGGCGATCGCAGCCAGCTGCTGTGCGCAGGCCTCGCGATGCAATTCGACCGGCGCGCGCCGTTGATCGCGGCAGTGGCGGCGGCGAGCGTCGCGGGGGCCGCGATCGCAGCGATCGGCGGCCAGGTGGTGGGCGACTGGATCAGCCGCGATGCGCTTTCGCTGTTCTATGCGCTGTCGCTGCTGTTTGCCGGGCTGGGCATGCTCGGCTGGCGCAGGCCGGTCGATCTGTTGCAGGGCTGGCGCATCGGACCGTTCTTCACGACGCTGTTCGGGGTGATGATCCTGCAGTTCGGCGACAAGGGGCAGTTCATCGTCGCAGCGACAGCGGCGCGCAGCCATGATGCGCTGTGGCCGCTGCTGGGCGGGGCGGCGGGAACCGTCATCGGGCTGCTCCCGGGGGTCGTGTGGCAGGACGAGCTTGCCCGCTGGCCGCTGCGTCCGGTGCGGATCGGCGCGGGGCTGTGCATCGCGGCACTCGGCATCCTGCTGGCGCTGAGCGCCTTCGGGCTGGTGTAGCCGTCCCCGCAGCACGCGCTGCGAGCCTTGCGATCACAGTAACGCAAGAAATTGTCATGCCAATTGCGGCATCACAACCTATGTTAACATCAGCCAATTCACAGCAACAGGAGACACGTCATGGGAAATAAAAAGGGCGACAATGCAGGCAAGGCGCTGGCGGATGCCATGAACGGTCTGCTGGCGGACAGCTTTGCGCTGTATCTCAAGACCAAGAACTTCCACTGGCACGTCGCCGGGCCGCATTTCCGCGACTATCACCTGCTGCTCGATGACCACGCCACGCAGATCCTCGCAATCACCGATGCGATCGCCGAGCGGGTGCGCAAGAACGGCCACCGCACGCTGACCTCTATCGGCGACATCGCCAAGCGCCAGACGATTGCCGACAACGACAAATCGGGCGTGGCGGCCGAGGCGATGCTCAAGGAGCTGCGTGACGACAATCTGGCGTTTGTCGCCAAGCTGCGCGAGGTCAAGGAATTGGCGGGTGATGCCGGCGACAATGCCACCGATGGCATCGTCGACGATTGGACCGACCAGGCGCAGGAACGTGCCTGGTTCCTGACCGAGACGCTGGGCAAGTAAACTCTCGCTGATGCACGGCTGCAACACGCCGTGCCGGATCTCAGGAGCCACCCACCCCCCTGAATATGGGGGTGGGGGCGCCTGAAGGTTAACGTTTGCAGGCCTTTATCGCGCCGACGCGCAAGAAAATGTGTCCAGACGGCAACACTGTCACACAATCTTAATGCCCCGCGCCGCGCCGCGTTGCGTTTAATTCAGCGCAAGCTAATTTCCTGAACAACGCAAAGTTTTTCAGGGGATGATAATGACCAACAGGAATGCACGTTTGCAAAAGGCGATCAGTAGCGGCGTAGCCGCGACGGCGCTGGCAGTTGCGCTGGCCGCCGCGCCTGCCGCCGCCATCGAAGCCAACGCCAGCGCCGCTTCGGATGTGCGCAACGCGCTTGTCTCGGACGGCCTCGCCCCGCATTTCGATCTGACCAGCAGCATCACCACGGGCGGCCTTGACCTCCAGACGGTGCGTCTGGATATCGACGCCGCCCAGCTCGATCCGCAAATTCTGATCGCCAACCCCAACACCCCCATCACGGCGCGCGATCCGGTCAACATCACGGGCATCGCGCAGATGGTTGTCGACAACGGCAATGGCGGCGTCGGCCTTTGCACCGGTTCGCTGATCAACCCGCGCACCATCCTGTTCGCCGCGCACTGCGTCAACAGCCGCGCTGCCACGGCCTATGGCGCCAATTCGGGCGGCGTCGGCATCGCTTTCGGTTTCGAAACCAACACCCGCGCCAACGCGCCGGGCGAGGTCGACGAGCTGGTTCGCTGGCTGCTGGGCACCAATGGTCAGGGCCGGTTCCAGACCAACACCGCGCAGGCCTTGTACAACGTCAATGCGGTTGCCTATCACCCCCGCTCGGTCGAGCCGGGCAACGGCTTTCGCTATGCCGACGTTGCAGTCGCATCGCTCGACACCCCGGCGGTCGGCATTCCGACCTGGTCGCTGCTGCTGTCGCAGCTGCCCCAGCCTAGCGCGATCACCGCAGCAAGCGGCACCGGCTACCATGTCAATCTTGCCGGCTATGGCGGCAATGGCACCGGTACCTCGGGTACACTTCCGATCGATTTCCGTCGCCGTACGGCGGAAAACTGGCTGGGCGCGCTCACCTCGCTCGATGACTTCACGTCCTTCCTGTTCGGTGCGGCGCCTGCCGGTCTGCCGCAGAACCTGTACTGGATCGATTTCGATGATCCGCGGCGTGGCACGTCGGCGGCCAGCCCGTTCGACTTCAACGCCTTCCGCGACAATGCCCTTCCCCGTGAAGGCAACACCGCAGGCGGCGACTCGGGTGGCCCGCTGATCCTCGATCGCACCTTTGCGCGCGAAGTCATCATCGGCGTGCTGTCGGGCGGCTATACCCGCTTCTTCAACGGCCAGCCTGCCAACAGCTTCGGAACCGCGTCCTTCTATCAGCCGCTGTATCTGTATTGGGACTGGATTGCCGAGAACAATCCCTATCGCTACGTCACCGCTGCAGCCGGAAACCGCAACTGGACCGATCCCACCCACTGGATCACGTCGCAGGACCCCAACTACTTCATCATCGGCCCCAACGGCCAGCTCATCAACGGTACGCCGACCTCGGCTGGCGGAACCACGGTGGATATCAGCGGCAAGTTCGGTCAGGCATGCTTCCAGTCCGGTGGCTCGAGCGAATGCGTCGACTTCAGCAACGGTCGCACCACGGTCGAGCAGAAGCCGATCGGCACCGATGGTATCGGCGACAATGCCGGCACCGCGAACTTGACCAGCGGTATCGGTGAAGCGGTGATCGAAGGCGCCGCCGCGTCCGCGCAGATCAGCGCGCAGATCAGCCCGTCGGATCCGGTCAGCTCGGCAAGCATCCCGCTGCCGCCGGCCACCATCGCCAACGGCCTGCCGGGCGCGACCAATTTCGTGCCCAACAACAGCGCCGGCAATCGCGCCACCGGTGTGCTGCCGCGTTACTTCGACGTCACCCTGGCGGCTGCCGGCACAACCACGCTCGACACGGCGGTCACCATCGACCGCTTCCGCCTGAACGGCGTGTCGGCCGCGCTGAACATCACCTCGACCGGCTCGCTTACCAGCCTGATCGACGTGACGCAGACCATCGGCTCGATGCAGATCAACGGCAGGCTGACCTCGGTCGGGGATTACTTCCTGATGGCAGGCGGACTGAGCGGCACCGGAACCCTCCGGGCACCGTTCTTCACCAGCGTCGCCGGAACGATCTCGCCGGGCGCAACCGGCAACGCCGGAACGATCGGCACGCTGACGATCGACGGCAACGCCATCCTGTCCTCGGCCACGCAGTATCTGGTCGATGTCGGCGCCGGCGTGTCGGATCGTCTGGCGATCACCGGATCGGCAAGCCTCGGGGGCCGCGTGATCGTCTCGCCGGTCGCCGGGTACACCATCAAGAACGGTGATACCTATCGCATCGTCACCACCGGCGGCACCATCAGTGCAGGGTTCAACTCAGCCGCGCCGATCAGCGCGATCCTGACCCCGGTGCTGACCACCAGCGCCAACGCCGTCGACATGCGGATCACTGCGGGTCAGTATCGCAACGTGATCGATCCGTTCTCGCTGGTGCAGCGCTCCTATGCGGGCATTCTCGACAGCAACCGCAGCGCAGAGCGCAACTTCGCGGACGTCTATCTGCGCACCGATCTGATGTCGGCTTCGCAGATCCAGTCGACCTTCGAAGCGCTGGCGCCGTTCACCGAATCGGCTCGTCTGAGCCTGGGTGAAGCCGTGCTGTCGAGCACCTCGCGCTTCCACCGCACCCGCTTGCAGTCCTCGCTTTCGGGCGATGCCGGTGGCACGATCGCGATGATCGGCCAGCCGCTGAACCTTGCCGCCACCGCGACCAGCGGTGTGGCACTGCCCGGCGCTCTGGCAGCCGCTTCGGCCGGCCAGGACAGCCAGGAAACCGTGATGGATTCGACCTCGCTCAACAGCGATTTCGCGATCTATCTCGGCGGTGGCTATCTCAACGGCAAGTCCTCGCCGATGCCCACCGCGCTGACGCCCAACCGCGACGACAAGTTCGACGGCTTCTTCGTGGTCGCCGGCCTTGAATATCTGCCGCGCGATGGCGTGGTGCTGGGTATCTCGGGCGGCTATTCGGATGTCGACAGCAGCGTCGTCCGCGGCCAGGCCGTGGCCGGTGAGCTGATCGAAGGCAGCGTCTACGGCGCCGTGACCACCAAGAGCGGTCTGGTGTTCGATGGCCGGGTGAGCGCAGGCACGTTCAAGGTCGATACCGCCCGCACCGTCGTGGTGGGTGCCGGCCTGTTCAACCTGGCCTCGAGCGACGACAGCCTGGCGATCACCGCAGAACTCGGCATGTCGGCTCCGATCGTCACCGAAGCGATGGTGATCACCCCGCGGGTTGCTGCCCAGTATCAGTATATCGGCTTTGACGATGTGCGTGAAACCGGTGGCGGTCCGGCTCTGGATATCGATCGCAACAAGTTCGACAGCCTCCAGATCCGCACCGGCATTTCGGCCAGCGCCAAGAAGACCGCGGTCTTCCGGCCCTATATCTATGCCGATTTCGTCTATGACGCGATGGACGGCGATGCGTTCTTCGGTGCCAACTTCGCAGGCAGCACCACCGGCCGCTTCCCGTTCGCCTATCGCTCGGATGACAACAGCTGGGGCGAAGCAGGCGTCGGCCTGACCATCGCGCAGCCGACCTTCGAGTTCACCGCGTCGATCGACACCACGGTGGGCCGTCAGGACTTCCAGGCACAGCAGTACTCGCTCTCGGCGCTGGTTCGCTTCTAAGCACCAGCCCGGGCGCAAGCCTCAAGAAAAAGCCCGTCAGCCGAAAGGCTGGCGGGCTTTTCCGTTGGAGAGGTGGAAACTCCAGATGCATGGAACGAAGCCAGCCTTGGAGTGGCAAATCTCCAGTGTTTTACGTCCGGTATGACCGCTTTCGGTGCATTTTGGTTGCACTTGGGGCGGCCGAATTTGGGTGGTTTGCTGCCGCTGTTGCTTTCCGACCGGGCGTGATAAAGACCGGCTATGACAATCGTTTATGACCTTTGGTTCACCCGCGAATACGACGATCGCGAGGATACGGAACTTCATATCGGGATTTACGCCAGTCGTTTTGAAGCAGAGGCCGCCATCGAAGCTCTGAAGGACAAACCCGGGTTTCGAGACTATCCAGAAGGGTTCGAGGCGCACGAAGTCGTTCTTGGCCAAACGGGTTGGCAATACGGCTTCGTGACTACCATCGGCGCTCCACCAAAAGATGCTGCGGGCGAGGCGTTCGACTTACCGGCGTTCGATTGAGTAACGACCGCAACGGGGTCGCTTGCAGACGGGCAGCTTTTTTCCAGCCCAGCTCGAAAGCGGTCCTCCACCGCTCTGTCCTGACCTGTTTCAGGAATGGGCGGAGGCGGATAGTCTGGGGTAAGAAACAGGGCCGTATGCTGCTTCGACACCGTCCAGCCACCCTACTGAAAACTCGCTCGCAACCCATCGATAACGAACTGCGCGGCCAGTGCCGCGAGCAGCACGCCGAGCAGGCGGGTGATCACAGCCTCCGCCTTGGCGCCGAGCAGCTTCATCAGGGGGCCTGCGGTGAGCAGCGCGATCAGGGTCAGCAGCAGCACCGCGAGCAGTGCGGCGAGGATCGTCAGCGCGCGGTCGAGGCCGCTGTTCTGCGACACCAGCAGCATGACCGAAGCGATCGAGCCGGGGCCGGCGATCATCGGCATCGCCATCGGGAAGATCGACACATCCTCGATCTCCGGGGTTTCGATCACCTTCTGCGCGCGCTGTTCGCGGCGTTCGGTGCGCTTTTCGAACACCATGTCGAGCGCGATCAGGAACAGCATGATGCCGCCTGCAATCCGGAAGCTGTTGAGTTCGATGTGCAGCGAGGACAGCAAAGCCTCGCCGAACAGCGCGAACACCAGCAGGATGCCGCCCGCCACGATCACCGCGCGGATGGCCATGCTGCGGCGCTGCTGCGCATTGGCGTCGGTGGTCATGCTGGCATAAATCGGCGCGCAACCCGGGGGATCGATCACCACGAACAGGGTGATGAAGGCGGAAACGAAAAGCTCGATCATGCCGCACCTGCCGGAACATCGTCGCGCACCACGGTATCGAAGCCGGTGCCGTTCCACAGGTCGATGGTGACGGTGCGGCTGCCATCTGCGCGCACATCCCAGCGCCAGACCATCGTGCCGTCAGCCGACGCGCGCGCGCCGCTGGCGGTGGGCGCGGCGATCGCGTCACCCTTGGCCAGCGGTCCCATCTGAACGCCTTGGAGCAGCTTCCTGGGTTCACCGGTGCACACGGCGGTGCGCGAGGAGATCATCTCGTCGCCCGCGCGCGGAGCAGCCAGCATGGCACCATGGTCGAGCACCCATTTCCAGTCGGCCTTCTTGGCGCGCGGCTTTTCCAGGTTCTGCCAGACGGTTGTGTAGTAACCCACCGCGCCGCCGGGGAATTGCGATGCGCCGGTCGAGGCTCCGGTGCGGCCATCGCACGCCATGAACAGCTTTTGCGGCTGCCATTTGACCGCTTGCGCCGGATCGGCGCGGCCCTTGAGCCAGCTCTGCGCGAGCACCGGTTGGTCGACGAACATCACGGCATCGGCAGATGCGGTTTCCCGAAAAGCGGTCCACTGGCCCTTGTCCTGCGCCAGACGCGCAAAGGCGATCTCGGCAACCAGCACCGCGCTCGAATTGGCATAGGATTGCCCCTCGGGCCGTGGCGGCGGCCCGCGCCGGTCGCCGCGGGGTGGACCCTGCTGGGCGGATGCGGCGATCGGGGTCAGCACCATGGCGACGGCCAGCGACAGCAGCGCCTGCCGAGAAAGGGTTTGCACAGCGCTCATCACAAGCCCTCCGGCGCGGCGATACCCGCGCGGCGCGATGCCGCGACCAGCGTGTTGCGCAGCAGGCAGGCGATGGTCATCGGGCCGACCCCGCCGGGGACCGGCGTGATCGCGCCTGCCACGGCGGCGCAGTCGTCATAGGCGCAATCGCCCACCAGCCGGGTCTTGCCCTGCTCGGCCCCCGGCACGCGGTTGATGCCGACATCGATCACCGTCGCACCCGGCTTGATCCAGTCGCCGCGCACCATCTCGGGGCGGCCCACCGCGGCAACGACGATATCGGCCAGCCGCACGATCGCGGGCAGATCCCGCGTCCGGCTGTGCGCGATGGTGACGGTGCAGCTCTGCTGAAGCAGCAACTGCGCCATCGGCTTGCCGACGATGTTCGATCGGCCGATCACCACCGCGTGCAGGCCCGAAAGATCGCCGAGCACATCCTGCAGCAGAATCAGCGATCCCAGCGGCGTGCACGGGACCAGCGCGTCTTCACCCACGGCGAGCTTGCCCGCGTTGACGACATGAAAGCCGTCGACATCCTTGGCCGGATCGATGCTCGCAAGCACCGCCTTGTCGTCGATATGCGCAGGCAATGGCAGCTGGACGAGAATGCCATCGACCGCATCGTCGCCGTTGAGCGTTGCGACCAGATCGAGCAGCGCCTGCTGGGTGGTGTCGGCGGACAGACGATGCTCGAAGCTCAGCATCCCGGCCTCGACCGTCGCCTTGTGCTTGGAGCGGACATAGACCTGGCTTGCCGGGTCGTCGCCGACCAGCACCACGGCAAGACCGGGCGCGCGGCCCGTGGCTCGCACGAAATCTGGGACAAGCGCGGCGAGGCGCGCGCGCAAGCCGGCCGCGAAGGCCTTGCCGTCGATGATGCTGGCGATGTTACGGGCTGTCATGCCCGCCGCTCTAACGTCAAATGCGCGTCATTGCCACAGCAGAGCGCGGATTTGCGCAGCTCAGGCGAACTGGACCCACAGCCGCGGGATGATCGAGCGCTGGACGATCATGATCACCAGCAGCACCACCATCGGCGCCAGATCGATCATGCCGAGATCGGGCATGATCTTGCGCACCGGGCGGAACAGCGGTTCGGTGATCCGATTGAGCGATTCGACCATCTGGCGGACCAGATCGTTCTGCATGCTGACAACGTTGAATGCGACCAGCCAGGACAGCACGATCTGGATGATGATGAACCAGGTCACCACCGTTAGCACTATGTCCAGGATTTCGAGCAGGATCTGCATAGGTCTCTCATTATGGCGTTGCCCGATATCTAGGGCGAACTTGGGTGTATTACAAGACTAAAACGGCTCGGGCCTTTCGGCTCGAGTCCATCAGGCCCGGATCAGCGTACCTGCCCCGCGCGAGGTGAAGATTTCCAGCAGCATGGCATGCGGAACCCGTCCATCGAGGACAACCGCGGCATCCACGCCCTGTTCGACCGCATGGACGCAGGTTTCCAGCTTGGGGATCATGCCGCCGCTGATCGTGCCGTCGGCGCGCAATGCAGCAATGTCGGCAGGAGTCAGGTCGGAGAGCAGCTGCTTGGCCTTGTCGAGCACGCCTGCGACATCGGTGAGCAGGAACAATCGCGATGCGCCCAACGCCGCTGCGACCGCGCCTGCCATGGTGTCGGCGTTGATGTTGTAGGTCTGTCCGTCGGCGCCCACGCCGATCGGCGAGACAACGGGGATCATGCCTGCGTCCGATATCGTCTTGAGCACCGAACAGTCGATGGCTTCCGGCTCGCCGACAAAGCCGAGGTCGATCGCGCGCTCGATGTTGCTGTCGGGGTCGCGCACGGTGCGTTCGACCTTGCTCGCGCGGACGAAGCCTGCGTCCTTGCCGCTGATGCCGATCGCCTTGCCGCCCGCGGCCGCGATCCAGGTGACCAGCTCCTTGTTGATCGCGCCCAGCACCATTTCGGCGATGTTGGCGGTCTCCTGGTCGGTGACGCGCAGCCCGTCGACGAACTGCGACTGCACGCCGACGCGCTTGAGCATCGCGCCGATCTGTGGTCCGCCGCCATGCACGACGACGGGGTTGATGCCCACCGCCTTGAGCAGGACGATATCCTCGGCAAAGTCGCGCGCCAGCTCGGGGTCGCCCATCGCATGGCCGCCATATTTGACGACGAAGCTCTTGCCCGCATAACGCTGCATGAACGGCAGCGCCTCGGTGAGGGTCTCTGCCTTGGCGAGCAGCGCGGGGTCGTGGATGTGGCCAGAATCTTGATGGTCGGTCATGCGTCGAGCCTTTTGCCCAGACGGACGAAGAACACAATCAGGAACGGCACCAGCGCAATCGACAGCGCGACCTTGGCCGCCATCTGGCCGATCAGCAGCTGGCCGATCGGGAATACGCCGTAAAAGGCGATGGTGACGAAGATCAGCGTGTCGACGATCTGCGAGAGGGCGGACGCGATCACCCCGCGCACCGCCAGCCAGCGGCCCGGCATGTTCTGCAGCCGCGAGAAGATATAGACGTTGAGGAACTGCGAGACGCCATAAGCGCACACGCCCGCCGCCCAGATGCGTCCCGTCGCGCCGAGGATCAGCTGGATGGCATCGGCATTCTCGGGCGCCATGTCGGGCGAGGCGGGGAGCGCATAGACGATCCACGACAGCGCCATGGCGAACAGCAGCGGCACGAAGCCGAACTTGACCAGGCTGTTTGCGGTGTCGCGGCCGTGCAGTTCGGCGATCGCGCTCGAGACCACGACCAGCAGCAGAAACGCGAAAATGCCCGCCTCGACTGCCAGCGGGCCGATCGAGACCTGCTTGTTGCCGAGCACGCCCGCCAGGCACACCATGCCGCCATAGAAGACGGAAAACACGTAAAGCGAGCGCGGAATGCCGGAGTTTGCGGCGGCTGGAGCAGATGTCATGGGCAGGAGCCGTAATGGCTTTTGCAGGCGCAGGGAAGGGGGGACGCACTTGCGCGCCGCTGCATGTTCCCGCACACTGGCGCCATGTCAGACTTCAGCGACGCCCTGAGCGAAAAGCACATCGCCTTCATCACCCGCCAGCCGGTGTTCTTCGTGGCCACCGCGGCGGACAACGCGCGGATCAACCTCAGCCCCAAGGGCTATGATGCATTCCGCGTGCTCTCCCCAACGCGCGCCGCCTATCTCGATCTGGGCGGATCGGGCAACGAGACGCACGCGCATCTGGTCGCCGATGGCCGTATCACCATCATGTTCTGCGCGTTCGAAAACCCCGCGCTGATCCTGCGCATCTACGGGCGCGGCCGCCCCGTGCTGCCGCAGGATGCCGACTGGGATGCGCTGGCTGCGCACTTCACCATCCTTCCGGGCACCCGGCAGATCTTCGACATCACGGTCGACAGCGTGCAGACCAGCTGCGGCTGGGGCGTGCCGGTGATGGAGTTCGATCGCGAACGCGAGACGCTGAAAAAAGCGCACCGCCAGAGCAAGCCCGATGCCTGGCTGGCCAAGACCGCCAAGCGTACCCGGTCGATCGATGGCCTGCCCACCACCCCGACGACCCGGTTCTTCACCGATGTCGAGGGCTGAACCCGCGTGAGCCTCAAGGCCATTGCTGAATATGCCGACCGGATCGAGGCCGAGATGGCCCGGCTGACGCTGGGCGCAGAGGGCATCGAGGCCCACATCTTCGACGGCGGCATGGCAGGACTTGGCCTGGGGTTCATGACCCCTGCGCGGCTGATGGTGCTGCCTGAAGATGCCGCGCGCGCCCGCGCGGTGCTGGAGCAGCTGGGCGAGGCCTGACCCGCGGCGCCGCAACGGGCGCCGTCTTTTTGTGCAAATGCAGCATGCTCTGTGCCTAAAAATTGCGCACCCTTTCGCAGTTGCACAAATTTTGAACTGAACCCCCCGGCGCGCAGTTAGCGATTCATTAGGATTCCCCGGATTCCCGGACTTGGCACGTCGCTTGCGTAGCATTCGGGCGATGACGAGGCTAGGCTTCGCAACAAAATTACAAAAGGGGGCGTAATGAAATTCATCATAGCCATCATCAAGCCGTTCCGGCTGGACGAGGTCCGCGAAGCGCTGACCAGCCTCGGTATTGCCGGCATGACGGTGACCGAGGTGAAGGGCTTTGGCCGCCAGAAGGGCCAGACCGAAATCTATCGCGGCGCCGAATACACCACCAACATGGTGCCCAAGCTCAAGATCGAGATCGCGGCGAGCGACGATATCGCGCCTCAGGTGGTCGAAACCATCCAGGCGGCGGCAAACACGGATTCCATCGGTGACGGCAAGATCTTCGTTCTCGACCTCGCGGCGGCCACGCGCATCCGCACCGGCGAGACCGGCGACACGGCACTGTAAGGGGAAGGGGGAATGATGAAACCTTTGCACAAGATTGGCGCTGTTGTCGGGACGACCGCGCTTTCGTTTTTCGTATCGGCGCAGGCCTGGGCGCAGGAGGTGGCCGAACAGGTCGCTGAAGCCGCGCCCGCCGTCGCCGAAGCCGTTGCGGAAGGCCCGATCAAGGCGCCGACCGTCGAGCAGATGGCCGGCATGGTCGACAAGGGCGACACCACCTGGATGCTGATCTCGTCGGTGCTGGTGCTGATGATGTCGATCCCGGGCCTCGCACTGTTTTATGGTGGCCTAGTTCGCACCAAGAACATGCTGTCGGTGCTGATGCAGGTGCTGACCATCGTTTCGGTGGCCGCATTGGTCTGGGTCAGCTGGGGCTATACCATGGCCTTCACCAGCGGCTCGCCCTTCGTCGGCGGTTTCGACAAGATGTTCCTCGCAGGGGTCGATGGCACCACCTTCGCCGCAACCTTCTCGAACAACGTCTACATCCCCGAACTAGCGTTCGTGATCTTCCAGATGACCTTTGCCTGCATCACACCGGCGCTGATCGTCGGCGCGTTTGCAGAGCGCATCAAGTTCACCCCGCTGATCATTTTCACCGTTTTGTGGCTGACCCTGTGCTATTTCCCGGTCGCGCACATGGTGTGGTACTGGGCGGGCCCGGACTTTCTGCCTGATGCACCCACCGACACCGGCTTCCTGTGGGGCATGGGCGCGCTCGACTTCGCTGGCGGCACCGTGGTTCACATCAACGCCGGCATCGCAGGCCTTGTCGGCTGCCTCGTGATCGGCAAGCGCCTTGGCTACAAGACCGAAAACATGCCGCCGCACTCGCTGGTGATGACCATGATCGGCGCTTCGCTGCTGTGGGTGGGCTGGTTCGGCTTCAATGCCGGCTCCAACCTGGAAGCCAACGGCGTCACCGCGGTTGCCTTCATCAACACCTTCGTCGCCACCGCCGCTGCCACCGTTGCCTGGGCCGTGATCGAACAGATCGTCCACAAGAAGCCCTCGCTGCTGGGTGCTGCCACAGGCGCCGTCGCCGGTCTGGTCGCGATCACCCCGGCTTCGGGCCTGGCCGCTCCCATGACCTCGATCCTGCTCGGTTTTGCAGCCTCGATCGTCTGCTTCTTCTTCGTCACCACGGTGAAGAACAAGATGGGCTATGACGACTCGCTCGACGTGTTCGGCGTCCACTGCATCGGTGGCATTGTCGGCGCCATCGGCACCGGCATCGTCGCCGACCCGGCGCTCGGCGGACAGGGCTTCTTCGACTACACCGTGTTCCCGGCAGCGGTCGGCGAATACGACATGGCCGCCCAGGTCATCACCCAGATCAAGGCGGTGGGCATCACCATCCTGTGGTCCGGCGTGGTCTCGGCCATCCTGTTCTACGCCCTCAAGTTCACCATCGGTCTGCGCCCCACAGAAGAGGTCGAGCAGGCTGGTCTCGACATCGCCGAGCATGGCGAACGGGCTTACAATTACTGAGTTTTCAAGTTTGGTCTGTGGCGCGAACCGCTAGCCGCGCCACAGACCTCCAGAGGTTCCTCCTGCGAACTGACAACTCAAGGCCGGGGTGGCAACATCCCGGCCATTTTTTGTGTCCGCGCCGCGCGGGTCGTCGCAGCGCTGCAACCTTCGATCTGCGTTGCATATCAAAACTGTATTGACAAAGCTGTCAGTAAGGTGAGACTTTCAAGCAGACCGCCAAAACAGCGGCGCCGCCGGGCTCATCGCATCCCGGTCATATTGCGACACGCAAGGAGAGAGCCATGGCCACCGTTTTCAAAGACCCCGGCGCCGAGCTGACCTACGACATGAGCGATGCCTCATGGTATGTCGAAGACCGCTGGCAGGAACCGTTTGCACAGCTGCGCGCGCACGATCCGATCCACTGGACCCAGGGCGGATCGTTCGGCGATTTCTGGAACGTCACCAGCCACAAGGCGATCCAGCACGTCGAGGCGCTGCCCGAGATCTTCTCGTCATCCTATGAGTTCGGCGGCATCACGCTCGCCGACCGGATCGATGACGGCACCGAGCTGATCATGCCTATGTTCATCGCGATGGACCGGCCCAAGCACACCGGCCAGCGCCGCACCGTCGCGCCCGCGTTCACGCCGTCGGAAATGAAGCGGATGTCCGACGATATCCGCATGCGCACCGCCGAGCTGCTCGATACCCTGCCCTGGGACAAGCCGTTCGACTGGGTCGACACCGTGTCGATCGAGCTCACCACGCAGATGCTCGCGATCCTGTTCGATTTCCCCTGGGCCGACCGCCGCAAGCTCACCGAATGGTCCGACTGGGCAGGTGACATCGAGCTGGTGCACTCCGAAGAGCTGCGCGCCGAACGCCTGAAGCACCTCTACGAGATGGGCGCCTATTTCAAGAATCTGTGGGACGCCAAGATCAACGCCGAACCGACCCCCGATCTGATCTCGATGATGATCCATTCGGACGCGATGGCGGAGATGGACGAGCTCGAGTTCATGGGCAACCTCATCCTGCTGATCGTCGGCGGCAACGACACCACCCGCAACTCGATGTCGGGCCTCGCTTATGGCCTGCACCAGTTCCCCGAGCAGCGCGAGAAGCTCGAGCAGAACCCGAGCCTGATCCCCAATGCGGTGCAGGAAATCATCCGCTGGCAGACCCCGCTAGCGCATATGCGCCGCACCGCGCTCGCCGATTACGACCTGTTCGGCAAGACCATCAAGAAAGGCGACAAGCTTGCCTTGTGGTACATCTCGGGCAACCGCGACGAGACCGTGTTCGACGACGCCGACAGCATCATCGTCGATCGCGAGAACGCGCGGCGGCATCTGGCGTTCGGCTATGGCATCCACCGCTGCGTCGGTGCGCGGCTGGCCGAGCTGCAGATTGCGATCCTGCTCGAGGAAATGGCCAAGCGCCGGATGCGGGTGAATGTGCTCGCCGAACCCGAGCGGGTGCGCGCCTGCTTCGTCCACGGCTATCGCTCGATGCAGGTGCAACTGAGCAAATATTGAAGCCGAATCGGCTGATCCGGCGTAACTGTGATCGTGCTCCGGTCGAACAGACCGGGCACGGACACGGGATGACAGGATATGGACAGACGCACCTTCTTTGAACGCGGGTTGCTCGGCGCGGCAGGGATAGGCCTGTTCGGGCTGGGATCGTTCACGCTCGGCGGCGCCAGCGCGAAGCCCAAGGGCAAGTTCGAGATCACCAGGACTGACGCCGAATGGAAGCGCCAGCTGACCGCGGACCAGTATTACGTCCTGCGCACCGAAGGCACCGAGCGGCCGTTCTCGAGCCCGCTCGACAAGGAAAAGCGCGCCGGCACCTTCATCTGCGCCGGATGCCAGCTGCCGTTGTTTTCATCCAGAACCAAGTTCGACAGCGGCACCGGCTGGCCCAGCTTCTATGCGCCTTTGCCCAAGGCCGTGGGGACCAGCACCGACCGCCTGCTGGGCTATCCGCGCACCGAGGTCCACTGCAGGCGCTGCGGCGGGCATCTGGGGCATGTCTTCGAGGACGGCCCCAAGCCCACGGGGCTGCGCTACTGCATGAACGGCGATGCCATGCTGTTCCGGGTGGGCAAGGCGTAAAAAATCCTCCCCGAGCTTGTCTCGGGGAGGGGGACCGTTCGCGAAGCGAATGGTGGAGGGGAAGCGAGTGTGCGCTCCCCGCCCGAAATGTACGATCCCGCTGCCCCT
>NZ_LJHP01000026.1:0-4070 GCF_001295965.1 Blastomonas sp. AAP25 | reverse complement strand
ACGGCCCATCATTGCACAGCTACGCTCGTGCAGGAGTCGTCCACGCCATCACGTCAGTTTCGGGTCGTTCGGCGAGTTGCCCTTTCTGGAGGGTTGATCTCCATAGATGTCGTTGGCAGCTCTAGATTCTATGAAAGCTTGTTGGCGATTTTGAACACTACCGACCAATGTCCCACAGCATTGAACAAGCCAATGCCGCGATGACAAAAACCACCAACAAAACGGCTATCTGCATCGGTGTTGTCCGAAACGCCTTTCGATGCTCATCCTCAAAGGCCGCGATCTTGTAGCGCACGGTCTCGTCGCCCTTTAGGCTACCGATATCCAACAACGGTCCATCGCTCAGGAATGCAAGTATTTCGGCGTTCTCGTCACGGCTGGTGTTTGGATACTGCTCCAGCAAGTGTTTGACCCTTGATTTATTTTTGTTGTCAAAATGTGCCTCGGTTCGTGATCCCGCAGCTTGCCTGTCATTGTTCATTGGTAATGACTTCCTGTGTATCAATTCAAAATTGGGGTGAGAGTGGCGCCTTGGTTGGTGTCGCCAGCTGGTATTGAAAACCTATGGTGTCCCGAGCAGAGCCAACATGCGCCCCGCGGTCTCTTCTTCGGCCAACACGATTTGCGTCAAACCCAGTTTTTTGAGGTGGTCATATTCATCGCGCGAATGCGCACGCGCGATCACCTTGATGTCCGAGTTCAGTGATCTCGACCGCTGGAAAATCGCTCCTGCTTCATAGCCTTCGGGGATGGCGATGATCAGCTGTGCTGCCTGATCGATGTCAGCCTTTTCCAGAACGCCGGCGTCCACCGCGTTTCCGCGAACGGTTTCCACCCCTTTGCGCACCGCTCCGGCTACCTTCTCCGGACTGTCCTCTATGACGATCAGGTCCGTGCCGCTCTCCAATAGGTCTGCCGCAACGTATTGGCCGACCCGGCCATAGCCGATCAGGACAATATGGCCTCGGTTGGTGTCTGCGGCTGGAGACGGGTCGCTTGCCTCGATTTTAGCGTAGGCCTTGCTGACCCACGTGAAGAGGAACGGGTTGATAAAGATCGAGATGATCGCCCCGGCCAAGATCAGATCGCGTGCTTCGTCTGGCAATACGCCAAGGCTTGTGCCCAGCGATGCCAGAATGAACGAGAACTCGCCGATCTGGGCGAGGCTCAGAGCAATCGTCAGACTTGTTTTGGTCGATTTCCGGAAGAGCCTGGCGATAGCGAACGCCGCCAATGATTTGCCTACGATGATGATTGCGACCGTGGCAAACAATGGCAGCGGCTGTTCGACGAGCACGTTCGGGTTAAACAGCATGCCAACAGATACGAAGAACAACACCGCAAACGCATCGCGCAGCGGCAAGGTCTCCTCGGCAGCCCGCCTGCTCAGTGCCGTTTCACCCAGGATCATGCCTGCGAAAAAGGCGCCCAGGGCAAATGACACCTCGAACACAAATGCCGCGCCAAAGGCAACGCCAAGGGCGATGGCCAGCACAGCCAGACGGAACAGCTCGCGCGATCCGGTATGCACCACCCAGTGAAGCACGCGCGGGATGATCCGGCGGCCAATCAGCAACATAAAGACGACAAAGCCCGTAACCTTGAACAAGGTTGCTGCCATGGGCTGGGCGACCATCATGAAATCGGCGCCGTCAGGGTTGGTTGCAATTCTCGCCAGCGGAGGCAGCATGACCAGTGCCAGCACCATCACGATATCTTCGACGATCAGCCAGCCGATGGCGATCTGGCCGCGCTCTGTCTCTACCAGATTGCGCACCTGAAGGGCACGCAACAGCACCACCGTACTAGCGACCGAAAGGGCGAGGCCGAAGATGAAGCCGGCAATCGGCGTCCAGCCCATGAACCACGACAGCAACATGCCCAGCAGCGTAGCCACCGCGATCTGCACGATCGCGCCGGGCACAGCGATGTTCTTGACGGCCATCAGGTCGCGGAGCGAGAAGTGCAGCCCCACACCGAACATTAGCAAGATCACGCCGATTTCAGCGAGCTCATTGGCAATGCTGGCATCGGCAACGAAGCCTGGGGTGAACGGTCCAACCAATACGCCGGCGAGCAGATAGCCGGCTATGGGTGAAACCTTGAGGCGTTGGGCCAGCGCGCCCATCAGGAACGCGACGACAAGACCAGCGACGATCGTGCCGATCAAAGGGGTAGCATGATGCATATATTGTGCTCTCAGGATCGAGAGAAATCGAATGAGCCGTTAATTCGTGATGGCGGTACTAGTCCGGCTTGCACGCGACACAGCTCACATTTGAGAACGCATTGAAGAGGTCGTGCTGCTGGCTTCCACACCCGATGAGCTCATCGCACCCAGCGGCAGTTTAATCGTCAGGCATATTGCACTGCCGCTTCACGCAGAGTGCCTCAACAGCAGCAAAACGACGCTTCGCTTAAGCCTCTCCAGGCGGAGCACGAGGGCCACCTCCGGGCAATCGGCGTTCGCTTGCGGCATCGTCTTTGGCTGAGTGGACTAGTGGTGGCAGCATCGCCGCGAAAGCTGGAGCATTCGTCCAGGACAACGATGGCAACCCAGGGTCTGCGGTATCCATCGTACCGCCAAGGTCCATCGTGTCTGATCGCGTGCCTACTGCCGCAAGATTTGCAGTTTCCTCGGAATCGTTCCGCGCGAGTGCGACCTGGGTGGTCGCTGGATTAAATGCAGAGCCCACGGTCTGGGATGACGGCAAACTGCCAGGCAGCAGTGCGCTTGCCAGCGCCACGAACAGCGCAATGAAGGCCGCAAACACGACCCTGTGTTCGTGCAAAGGATGCGCGATTTCGTCAGTAGGCAGTGCAAGGCAATTGGAAGATTCCATTTGTTGCAGACTATCCGAAAGGATGGCCGAGGTAAACCGCCATGCCTCGAACGCCCGGCACTGGACCGCGTAGGTGATTATCCGATTTTCCCGTTCGGATCGGTATCACTGGCGCGTGAGGATTTCGAAGGCGGCGCCATAAAGGATGGGTTTTCGCGGACGTTCACAGTGAGGCGGGGCGGATGAACCGGGAATGGCCGGTTCTGGCAGTAGCGGCCATTTGCGCGTGTGAGGGTGAACGACTTAAGTTGGGTCGTAACAGGGCGTTAGGACAGATCAGCTAGCGTGTGTTATGGCCATCGAACTTGACCGCCCCCAGAGGCTCGCAATTCTGATCGACGCGGACAATGCATCCCCGCGAGCGGCTGCGGCGATCTTCGAGGAGATCGCGACCATAGGCGAGGCCAGCGCCCGGCGCATTTATGGCGACTTCTCCGGTGCGCGCCTCAAGGGTTGGTCCGAGGTGTTGGCCACTTACGCCATCATCCCCCAGCAGAATTTCGCCAATACGGTCGGGAAGAACGCGTCAGACATCGCCTTAGTCATTGATGCAATGGATCTTCTCCACAGCAGCAGGTTTGACGGATTCTGTCTGATATCGTCCGACAGCGACTTTACACGACTTGCCGCTCGCATCCGTGAGCAAGGCCTCGATGTCTATGGCTTCGGCGAACAGAAGACTCCTGAAAGCTTCCGCCGGGCGTGCAAGCGGTTTATTTATACTGAGAACCTGCTCCCCCAAGGCGATGGATCGGCGCTTTCTGGAACAGAGGCCGAGGGGAGCGCGTCGGCCGGTGGATTATCCAAAATGCCTCCGACTGCTGCGATACCGCTTATTCGAACCGCCCTCAGCCAGTTCGATGATGTCGACGGATGGCAATTTCTTGGGGCGGTCGGCACACGTATTGCCGCGCTGATGCCCGACTTCGACCCTCGCACCTACGGATGCCCAAAGCTGCTGACGCTCATTGAGAGGTCAGATGCCTTTGAAGTCAGGCGCGACAGCTTGAAGGTCTATATCCGGCCGAAGCAGACCGGGGCGCAGAAGCCAACGACAAACCGGCCCAGTTGACATGCGGCATAAATGCACAGGCGGGGCCGCTCTATCGAAAGCAGCGTGGCGGCTTCTGGCGGAACCGGACGTTTAGCTCGGCGCTCGTGAATGGCTGGGTCTGTGAAGGGTTTCGGGCGCTTGCGTACGAAAGCCTCCAGTGCAGGAACCCGCGG
>NZ_LJHP01000025.1:0-14283 GCF_001295965.1 Blastomonas sp. AAP25 | reverse complement strand
CCGCCGCCTGCCATTGACGAGGCTGCCGTGGCAGCCGCGCTCGATGCCACCACGGCCCCCGGCACCGTGCTGATCGCCCGCGGAGACACGATCGTGTTCGAGCGCGCATTCGGCCTTGTCGACCCGGCAGCCAAGGCCGAGCACTCATTGGGCCAGACCTGGCGCTGGGCCTCCGTATCCAAGCAGGTAACCGCCACACTCGCGATGCAGGAGGTGGCCGCCGGCAGGCTCGACCTTGACGCACCGATCCTCAAATACCTGCCCGACAGCAAGGCTCCGTTTGCAGGCACCATCACCTCGCGGATGCTGATGCAGCACATTTCCGGCCTGCCGCGCACCGAAGAGGGGCCGATCGGCAGGGACGGCTGGTCGACCTTCTACATGGTCGATCGCGGCAGCCCCGAAACCGGGCGGACGTGGTGCGAAGGGCCGACCAACCGCAAACCGGTGTCCGAGTTCTTCTACGGAGACTGCGATTTCATCATGATGGCTGCCGTGATCGAGGCCACCAGCGGCAAGTCCTATGACTCGCTGATCGCCGAACGCATCGCACAGCCTTTGGGCCTTGCCAGCGTGGGCGTGTTCCCGCGAACCGAACCGACGGTGCCAGGATATGCCGAGGGCAAGCCCGAGACAATGGCGTTCCGGCTCGAGAATTTCGGCGGCGCAGGCGCGCTCTATGGCACGACGCGTGACCTGTTGGCCTTTGATCGCGCGCTGATGACCGGCAAGCTGATCCCCGAAGCCGAGCGCGCGCAGATGTGGGACGGCAAGCCCGAATATGGCTTTGCCGCGCTCGGCCAATGGTCGTTCAGCGTACCGTTGAAGGATTGCGGGGATACGCCGGTGCGCATTGTCGAGCGGCGCGGCTTCATTGGCGGCGTGGTGCTGCGCAATATCATCCTGCCCGATCTGGACGTGGTGATCATCATGACATCGAACCGCGCCGAGGCCGAGGCCGCCTTTGGCGAAATCTGGCAGCAGGCCGGCATAACCCATGACGTGATGCGCGCGGCCTTGTGCGCAACCGGAGCACCTCTATGACCCAGCACCTGCGCCTAGGCGTCAACATCGACCACGTCGCCACCATCCGCAACGCGCGCGGCGGGGATCACCCCGATCCGATGCGCGCGGTGCGGATTGTCCAGGCGGCGGGCGGCGATGGCATTACCGTCCACCTGCGCGAGGACCGGCGGCACATCCGCGACAGCGATCTCGACACGATCATGGCGGGGTCGACCCTGCCGATCAATCTGGAGATGGCCGCGACCGAGGAAATGCTCGAGATCGCGCTGCGCCACCGTCCACACGCTGCGTGCATCGTTCCCGAAAAGCGCGAGGAGCGCACCACCGAGGGCGGGCTGGATGCCGCTGGCATGCACAACACGCTCGCGCCCATCGTCGGGCGCCTTGCCGATGCGGGAATCCGCGTCAGCCTGTTCATCGAGCCGGAGGCGCGGCAGATCGACGCCGCGATGCGGCTGGGCGCACCGGTGGTCGAACTGCACACCGGGCGCTACGCACATCTGTGGCTGGACGAGGACCGCGACGGGATCGAGACCGAGCTCAAGCGCATCGCCGATGCCGCGGCGCTCGCCACCAAGAACGGCATCGAACCGCATGCGGGGCACGGCCTGACCTTCGATAATGTCCAGCCCATTGCGGCGATTCCCCAGCTCGCCGAGCTCAACATCGGCCATTACCTGATCGGCGAGGCAATCTTCGACGGGCTGGAGGCCAGCATTCGCCGGATGCGGCAGCTGATGGATGAAGCGCGGTGATTCTTGCAATGATGCAGACGGTCGTATCCCACCCCTCTCCCTTTACGGGAGAGGGCGCGAGACTTGGCAGCTTGCTGCCTAGTCGCGGCGGGAGAGGGCAACTGCGCCATGCATCCGCCCCCCTCTCCAGGAGTTGCCAGGCAGCAAGCTGCCAGGCCAACTTCATCCTCCCCCGCAAGGGGGGAGGAGCAACACTATGATCATCGGCCTCGGCTCTGACCTTTGCAATATCGAGCGAATCCAAAAGTCGCTCGACCGGTTCGGCGTGCGGTTCGAGCAGCGCGTGTTTACTGAAACCGAACAGGCCAAGGCCGCCCGCCGCCCGTTTACCAAGGCGGGAACGCTCGCCAAGCGCTTTGCCGCCAAGGAGGCTTTTTCCAAGGCTGTTGGAACCGGGTTCAAGGCGGGCGTGTTCATGAAGGACATCGGCGTCGTCAATGCCCCGTCGGGCGCACCGACGCTGAAACTGACCGGGGGTGCGAAAGCGCGGCTGGACAGCATGATTCCCGCAGGCCATAGCGCTTTCATTCATCTGACGCTCACCGATGATCATCCATGGGCGCAGGCATTCGTGATCATCGAGGCGCGGCCCATTGACTGATACTCCCCCGCCCGGTCCGGACCCGAAAGACACCCGCATGGCACCCGAAGCTTCCGACGCCGCGATCGACGCTGACACCGTTCGCCGTCCGCTCGCCGAAGACGAGCACAAGCCGATCAACTGGTTCGACGAGGTGCGCGGCCTGTTCCTGCTGCTGCTCGCGGTGCTGGCGTTCCATTCGCTGGTCGCCAAGCCCTTCTACATCCCAACCATGTCGATGATGCCCAACCTGCTGGTCGGCGACCGGCTGGTGGTGAGCAAATACCCCTATGGCTGGTCCTGGGTGTCGGTGTCGTTCCACCTGCTGCCGCCGATGAAGGGGCGGATCATGGGATCGACGCCCGAATATGGCGACATCGTCATCGCCACGCCCCCGGGCGGCAACGCCGACTATATCAAGCGCGTGATCGGCCGCCCCGGCGACACCATCGAGGTGCGCTCGGGCCGAGTGATCCTCAACGGCGAAGAAGTGGTGCGCGCGGTGCAGCCCAACCTGCTGCTGCCGGTCGATCTGAACTCGCCGTGCAACGCCAGCGATTTCCCGATGCTCAAGATGCGCGGCGCCGACGGCAAATATTATTGCGAGCTGCCGATCATCCGCGAGACGCTTCCCAATGGCGTTTCGTACAACACCATCGATCTCGGCCCCGACTATCCGCTCGACAATTACGGCCCCTACAAGGTGCCTGCGGGCCATGTCTTCCTGATGGGCGACAACCGCGACCGCAGCGCCGACAGCCGCGCGAGCCTGGAAGAACTCGGCCTGGGCGGCGCGGTGCCGCTGGAGAATATCGGCGGCCGGGCGGAGATCGTCACCTTCTCGCTCGACGGCAGCACCAACTGGAACCCGATGAGCTGGTGGCAGTCGCTGCGCGGAGAGCGGGCAGGCAATTCGCTCCGCGCGGGCAAGGACTGACACTCAATACTCTGTAACGTCATCGTCATCCCCGCGAACGCGGGGGTCCCGCTGCTGCGCCGAGGTTGCAGAACAAGCGGGATTCCCGCGTTCGCGGGAATGACGGCGGATCTGGCGTGCTCTAGCAGGGCGTGCTCTATGAAGGCTTGCGCTTGGCGAGCAGCATCTCGGCGATCTTGTAGGTGCGCTCGTTGTCGACATCGACCGCATAGGCGCCTTCGGTGAGCAGGAACGCGCGGACCTTGACCTTGAACCGGCGCGAGATCGCCGCCATCGCGCCATCGACCGTCGACCAGCCCAGCCGGAACCGGATGAGGTTGAGGATGCCGAAGGCCTGCGCGATCCGGCCCTTGGTTTTGATGAACTGGCCGCCACCGCGAAACGCCTCTGCCGCGCGGAACGAGGCCGCATCGCGCAGCCAGTAGGCGTTGCAGTTGGAGATCGCCATGTCCTTGAACTCGTAGAACCGCCGCTGCGCCTCGGGGTGCTCGGCGATGATCGAGGCCTTTTCGGCGATCGCGATCACCGCCCCTGCCCCTTCGCGCATTCCGAAATCGTGGATGGCCCGGATCTCCTCTGCGGTGACCAGCACGTTGTCACCGGTGGTGATCAGCATCGGGAACGGATTGGTTCCCTGCTTATTGGCCTGCTCAATGACAGCCTCGATGCTCTCAACGATGCCGTCGCGCGACACGCTCATGTGCAACCGGGCCGCCTGGGTCAGCTCGGCAACGCCAGGCACATCGGCGATCACCTCGGGATCGTGGATAGAGACCCAGATCGGCGCATCGGCCCATCCATCCTTTACGCCCTCGAGCACCCATTGCAGCAGCGGCTTGCCCTGGATCGGCACGTTGCACTTGTGGGTGACGCCCGCGGCTTCGGCCAGCGGGTCGAGCTTGCCATCACGCTTGCCCGCGAGGATGAGAACAGTTGGCGATGACATGATGCAGACCTTTCGCGCGCCCCGATTATCGCAGCGCCTATAGGCAGGGTTTGGCCACGCAACAACCCGGCTTGCCCTCTTCCCTTTGACGCGGCAGACGCTAAGAGCCAAGCGGATGAATTAACGCTGAAGGACGTCTGATGGGTGAAACGCTGAACATCGCGCTGGTCGGGCTGGGTACCGTGGGCGCGGGCGTGATCCGGTTGCTGGAGGAAAATGCGGCGCTGATCGCGCGGCGCGCGGGCAAGCCGATTCGCGTCGCCGCGATCACCGCACGCGACCGCTCCAAGGATCGCGGCGTCGATCTGTCGCCCTATGAATGGGTCGATGACATGGGCGAATTCGCCAGCCGCCCCGATATCGACGTGGTGGTCGAGCTGATCGGCGGCGCAGACGGCCCCGCGCTGACGCTGGCGAAGGAAAGCATCGCCGGCGGCAAGGCGTTCGTCACCGCCAACAAGGCGATGGTCGCGCACCACGGACTCGATCTTGCGCAGCGTGCCGAGACTGCCGGTCTCGCTTTTAAATATGAAGCTGCGGTGGCAGGCGGCATCCCCGTCATCAAGGGGCTGCGCGAGGGCGCTGCGGCCAACCGGCTTGAGCGGGTCTATGGCATCCTTAACGGCACCTGCAATTTCATCCTGTCGGCGATGGAAAAGACCGGCCAGGACTTTGCCGAAGTGCTTGCCGAAGCGCAGGCACGCGGCTTCGCCGAAGCCGACCCCAGCTTCGACATCGATGGCGTTGATGCCGCGCACAAGCTGTCGATCCTCGCCGCGCTCGCCTTCGGAACGCAGCTCGACTTTGAGGGCATCGAACGCAGCGGCATCCGCAAGGTGCTCTCCGCCGATATCGCGCAGGCCGATGCGCTGGGCTATCGCATCCGCCTGATCGGCATGGCCGAACTCGACGGCAGCAACGGCGACGCGCGGCTGTTCCAGCGGGTCCACCCCTATCTGGTGCCGATGAACCATCCACTGGCGCATGTCGACGGATCGACCAACGCGGTGGTGGCAGAGGGCAATTTCTCAGGGAGGCTGCTGTTCCAGGGCGCAGGTGCGGGCGATGGCCCGACCGCCAGCGCCGTGGTTGCCGACCTCATCGACATCGCGCGCGGCGAGATCGGCCCGGCTTTCTCGATGCCGGTGCGCGAGCTCGAGCAGGTGCAGCGCGCCGAAACCGGTCACCGCATCGGCAAATGCTATCTGCGCTTCGAGGTTGCCGACCGCCCGGGCGTTCTGGCCGAGATCACCGCCGCGATGCGCGACGCCGGAGTCTCGATCGAGAGCCTGATCCAGAAGGGCCGCAGCCCCGATGGCAGCGTGCTGGTCGCCATGGTAACGCACGAAGGCCCCGAAAGCGCGGTGGCGGCAACCATTTCCGCGCTCAACGGTTCCCCCAGCTTGCACGCTGCTCCGCTCGTTATCCACATTCTGGGAGACTGACCCCATGCCCTCAGGCCTTGCTGCACTTTTGGACGATGTCGCAGCGCTGACGCGGCTGGCGGCGGTCTCGCTCGACGATGTCGGCGCAGCCTCGGCCAAGGCCGGCGCCAAGGCGGCCGGGGTCGTGGTCGATGACGCTGCGGTTACCCCGCAATATGTCACCGATTTCAAGCCCGAGCGCGAGCTTCCCGTCATCTGGCGGATCGCCAAGGGTTCGCTGTTCAACAAGTTCATCATCCTGCTGCCCATCGGGCTGCTGCTCAGCGCATTCCTGCCTTGGGCGATCACGCCGATCCTGATGCTGGGCGGGCTGTATCTGTGCTTCGAGGGCGCCGAAAAGGTGATCCACAAGCTTGGCCACCATCAGGATGTCGCCGAGGATGTCAGCCAGGTTCAGGACATGTTCGCGCTCGAGAACGAGCGGGTCAGCGGCGCGGTGCGCACTGACCTGATCCTTTCGGCCGAGATCATGGCGATTGCGTTGTCAGAAGTCGCCAGCCGCCCGATCGCCATCCAGGCAGCCGTGCTGGCGCTGGTCGGACTGGTGATTACCGCTGCGGTCTATGGCGCGGTGGCGCTGATCGTGAAGATGGACGATTTCGGCCTGCATCTGGCGCAAAAGCCTTCGGCCGCGCTGCAGGGCTTTGGCCGGGGGCTGGTCAAGGCGATGCCGATCGTGATGTCGGCGCTGGCGATCATCGGGACAGCAGCGATGATCTGGGTCGGCGGTCAGATCATCATCCACGGGCTGGCGGTGTTCGGTTTTGCAGGTCCCGAGCACCTGATCCACGATATCGCGGTGGCAGCCGGCGCGGCTGTCCCTGCGATCGGCGGGCTGGTCGAATGGCTTGTTGGCGCTGTGGGCGCTGGTATCGTCGGCTTTATCCTTGGCAGCATCATCGCGCTGGCCTTGAAGGCACTTCCGGGCAAGAAGCACTGACAGCCCAACCTCAGGTAATCGTCAGGGCAAGCGCCCAGGGCGGCCGTGGATATTCACCGGATGGCCGTCCAGATCACCCCTCCCGAAGAGCACGAACCTCAGTTTCGCGGCGACCTTTTCCGACGCCGTGTGCCCGGGATCGATGATGCAGCGCACGATCGGCGCCTTCAGCACCGTATCGCTCCAGTCCAGAACGGCGGCCATCGCCTCTGTCGCGAGCCCCCTGCCCCAGGCGTCGGGTGCCATCGCCCAGCCGGCCTCGGGCACGCCATCGATATCGGGCAGACCGCGTTCGAAGCTGGCAAGGCCCCCTACCCCCATCAATGCGTCGGTGCGCCGGTCGGCAAACAGCCAATAGCCATAGCCGCACAGGGCCCACAGCCCATGCATGCCGATGAACCGGGCCCAGCTTTCATTGCGGGTGCGCGGATTGCCTCCGATATAGGCTGTCACCCGCTGGTCGGCCCACATCGCCGCATAGGCATCGAAATCCGCCATCACCGGCGCGCGCAATCGCAGCCGCTCGGTCTCGATCACCGGAATGGCGGCCATCATTGCGGCCCGCCGCTGCTTGCCGCCTGTTCGCGGCGGCGTTCGGCAGCCTCTGCCTCGCGCGCTTTCTTGAGATATTCCTCGTCCACCTCGGGCAGCTTGGAAAAATCGATCAGATAGGCGGGCGGCGGTGGGCATGGCGGCACCACGCACAGATTGCTGAAGGTCGCCTTGCCCTTGAAGATGCCATCGCCCGCAACGTCGGGCGCGGGCGGCGGACCACCGGTGGCAAGCCGCCCCTCGGTATCGGGCGGAACGCGGAACTTCGCGCTGGGATCGGTCTCGCCGCACACCACGATATCCTTGCCCGCGGCGCTTGGCTGGCAGCGCTTGGCGCGCTCTTCCTTGCCGGTCCATTCATCGGCCTTGCGAATCATCTGCTTGACCTTTGCGTCAACCCGGTCGGATTCGCGCTGTTCGGGCTCGGGCAGCCGCGTGTCATCCTGGGCGTCCTGAGCGCTTGCGGGCGGAGCAAAAAACGCGGAAAGGGCCAACACGGCCGCCGCAAACAGCATTCTCGACAATGCAATAATGCTCCCTTATGGACCGGGCGCAATGCACCCGGCCTGAAAGCGGAACTGGTGCCCCACATTAGAAGGATGACCCGCCTGCCATGTCCAGCGCAAGCCTGAAAGCAACGCCGCCTGCAGAAACCCCGCAGCTTGACCGCGTCCTGGTTCTCGAAATGGTCCGCGTGACCGAAGCCGCCGCGATCGCTGCATCCAAGCTGATCGGCCGGGGCGATGAAAAGGCCGCTGACGCCGCCGCCGTGGAAGCGATGCGCGCCGCGCTGAACGGACTGGATATCGACGGCACCGTGGTGATCGGCGAAGGCGAGCGCGACGAGGCCCCGATGCTGTACATCGGCGAGAAGGTGGGCCTGGGCAATGCAGGCGCGCCGCGCATCGATATCGCGCTCGATCCGCTCGAAGGCACTACCATTACCGCCAAGGCGGGACCCAATGCGCTTGCGGTGCTGGCGATCGCCGAAAACGGCTGCCTGCTCAACGCGCCCGACGTCTACATGGACAAGATCGCGGTGGGCCCCGGCTATCCCGACGGCGTTATCGATCTCAACAAGTCCCCGACCGAGAACGTGCAGGCGGTGGCCGCCGCCAAGGGTGTGAAGCCCGGCGACATCATCGTGTGCGTGCTCGACCGCCCGCGCCATGCCGAGATGATCGAGGAACTGCGCGGCCTGGGCTGCGGCATCATGCTGATCCCCGATGGCGATGTCGCAGGCGTGATCGCGACGACCAATCCCGACACCACGATCGACCTGTACATGGGATCGGGCGGCGCGCCCGAGGGCGTTCTGGCGGCAGCCGCGCTGCGCTGTGTCGGCGGCCAGTTCAAGGGCCGTCTGCTGTTCCGCAACGACGACGAACGTGCGCGCGCGCGCAAATGGGGCATCGAGGATCTGAACGCGATCTATGACCTCACCGATCTTGCCAAGGGCGACTGTATCTTTGCCGCCACCGGCGTGACCGACGGTTCGCTGCTTGAAGGCGTCAAGCGTCGCCGCGATGGCGTGATGACCACCGAAACCGTGGTGATGCGCTCTTCCAGCGGCACCGTGCGCTGGGTCAAGGGCGAGCACCGCATCGCCGACTGAACGGATCTGCGGCTTGGCACCGGATGCGCGTGTCGCGCCATCCGGCGGGGGATGAATGGCTATGGCGTTTGCGATCGACGGCTTTGACCTGGACCGGTTCGTGGCCTCCACGCTGGCCGAAGATCTGGGCCCGGACGGGATCGACGTCACCTCGCAAAGCGTCATCCCCGCAGACGCGCGCTTTACCGGCGTGATGGATGCGCGCCATGCAATGGTGGTCGCAGGACTCCCGATCGCCGAGGCCTTTTTCCGGGCACTGGACCCCGATTGCGAGGTCCGCCTGCTGGTCGAGGAAGGCGCGCAGGTCTCTGGCGGCACCGATATCCTGCATGTCTCGGGCAAGGCGCGCGCGCTGCTGACCGCGGAGCGCTCGGCGCTCAACACCGTCCAGCATCTCAGCGGAATAGCCAGCCTGACGCGCACCTATGTCGATGCGATGGCGGGCACCGGCGCGGTGCTGCTCGATACGCGCAAGACCATTCCGGGCCTCAGGCTGCTGGAGAAATACGCGACCCGTCAGGGCGGCGCGCAGAACCACCGCATGGGACTGTGGGATGCCGCGATGATCAAGGACAACCATGTCGCGGTGGCCGGAGATATCGGCGAGGCTGTCCGCCGCGCGGTGGTGGCGGGAATCGCGCAGATCATCGTCGAGGTCGATCATGTCGAACAGATCGAGCCTGCCCTGGCCGCCGGCGCCACGCATCTGCTGCTCGACAACATGTCGCCTGCCACGCTGCGCGGCGCGGTGACGCTGGTCGGCGGACGCGTACCTTGCGAGGCATCAGGCGGCGTCACGCTGGAGACGATCCGCGCGATTGCCGAAACCGGGGTCGATTACGTCTCGGTCGGGCGCCTCACCCAGTCGGCCCCTGCTGCCGATGTGGGGCTGGACTTCACGGCGGTCTGAATGCGCTGGCTGGCCGCCCTTGTCCTTCCGGGGCTATGGGGTGCGATGCAGCCCGTTCCGGCAAGCGCACAGGCCTATCAATGCCGAATGCCGGAGCGGCTTGCCCCGGTCACACCACCCCGGCGCGGACCCGAGGATGTCCGCCGTGTCACGCCCATCACAGGCTATACCTTGGCGCTCAGCTGGTCGCCCGAATATTGCAAGGGGCGCGAAGATCGCCCGGGTGAAGCGCTGCAGTGCAGCCGCAACCACGGTGAGTTCGGATTCGTGCTGCACGGGCTGTGGCCCGAGGGGAAGACCTCCGCCTTTCCGCAATATTGCGCGCGCTCGCCGGTCCAGGTGCCAGCGTCGGTCGTCCGCAGCACCTTGTGCTCCATGCCGTCCCGGCGGCTGATCGCGCACCAATGGGACAAGCACGGCAGTTGCATGGCGCGCGACCCGCAATCCTATTTCCAAACTGCGACAAGGGTTTACCGCGCAATGCAGCTCCCAGACATGGAGCGCCTGTCGCGCAGGCCGCTGACCCACGGCATGCTCAAGCAGGAGATCGCCCGGCGCAATCCTGGGATGAAGCCCGATGCCATCGCAATCAAGAGCAATGGCCGCGGATGGCTGCAGGAGGTGCGGATCTGTCTGGCGCCGGGCTATCGTCCGCGCGCCTGCCCGGCCTATGTGCGCCAGCCGCGCGGCGACACGCGCCTGCGCATATGGCGCGGGCTTTAGCGGACCAGCATCTCGTCGCGCTGCAGCGCCTTGCGTCCCCAGGCCAGCAGGAACACGCACAATGCGATGATGATCGCGAAGGATTCGAGCGGCGCGATGTTGTACAGCCAGACGCCGATGGCCGGCGCAACGATATAAGCCGCACCATTGACCGAGGCCACGATCCCGGCGACCTGACCCTGTTCGGCGCGAGTCACCGCCAGCGAGGCACCGGCGGTAAAGCCCGGGCGGAACAGCCCGAAGCCGAGCGAGGCGATCGCAAAGCCCAGCGCGATCGCGTTGATGCTGTACGAAAACGCGACCAGTGTGCACCCGGTCGCGGCCAGCGCCATCCCCCACAAGGTCGAATTGCGCGGCCCCATCTTCAAATAGGGGATCAGCCCCCATTGCGCGAGTAACGTGGCAAAGGCCCCCGCCATCAGCACCAGCCCGGTGGGCCCGGCGGCAAGCTCGGGTGTGGCGCGCAGGTCCAGCCGATCAAGCAGCATGAAACCGACCAGCCCCAGAATCATCGCATTGGCATGGCCGCCAACCAGCCCGGTGATCAGCCACGGCCGCAGCCGCGCGTCCTTCCACGACAGACGCTGCTGGGTGGGATCGACCGGTGCAGGCGGAGCCTCGTCATGCTCGTCGGCATCATACACTTCCCCGGCGGCGCTGGTGCTCATCGGTTCGGATACCAGCCGCCCGCGCGCGGCATAGCTCGGCGTGTCATCGGGAAGCCGCAGCTTGAGCGTCACCAGCACCAGCAGGCCGAAGGCTGCGAACACGAAGAACGGACTGGGCAGGCCCAGGAACGGCAGGATGATCAGCGGCGCCAGCGCGGGGCCGATCACGGTGCCGAGGCCAAAGGAGGAGGAGATCATCGACAGCGACTGGGTGCGCTCTTGCCGGCTGGTGCGTGCGGCGACATAGGCCTGCACCGCGGGCGGTGCGGCGGAGCCCAGCCCGCCGTACAGGCTGCGGAACATAGCGAAGATCAGCATCGTCCACGCGCCCGAAAGATAGCCGTTGAGCCCCACGATCAGCGTCAGCCCGCACAGCGCGAAGGAAGAGATGAAGCCCACCAGGCCAAGGTTCATCAGCGCCTTGCGGCCGCGCCGGTCGGACAGCCGTGCCCAGCGGGGCGCAAAGACCATCCACAGCAGCGCCGACCAGCTGTACGCCAGGCTGACCCAGACATCCGCGACCCCCAGCCGGGTGCCGATCGCGGGCATCACCGATTGCATCGCGGTGTTGCCCGCTGCCGTCACCAGCATCACCATGAACAGCAACGCCATGCGGTCGGTCGGCAGTTTTTGTCCGGAAAGCGGGCCCTCGTGCTGGGCGGGCATGTCACTCATGGCCAGGCATAGCCTCTCTCGATCCGCGCGACGTGCAGGGTGTAATGCGCGTACCAGCGGTCCCGCCCCGCCTCGCGCGCGGCGCGGTGCTCGCGGTTGTCGCGCCATGCGCGGGCGCTGGCGTCATCCGCCCAGTAGCTGACCGTGATGCCGAAACCGTCCGCCCCCCCGCCATGGTCCATTCCCAGATAGCCAGGCTGCTGTGCAGCCAGTGCGTCCATGGCCTCTGCCATCGCCGCATACCCCTCTGCATCGCGCCCGCTGCGCTGCGCCGCGAAGATCACGGCAATGCTGCCATTGGCATGGATGCGGGAATCTGTGGACGCGTGCATGGCAAATGCTCTACGCGCTGCCACCTGTGTTGCAAAGTGTTGCGATGGCCTGCGGACGCACATGATTGCTTTGCCCGGCCCAATCTGCAATTGTGACAGACTGTTGACAGATATTCTGAGAGGTTCTTCATGCAATCCAACGACCTGGCCCAGCTGCCCCTGCGGCAGCGGATCAAGGCGCGCGCCGAGCGGCTTTTCGGGGCCTGGGGAGTGTTTTTCAAAGGGTTTCTCAAGCACCCGGTGATGGTCGGATCGATCGTCCCCTCGTCCGACCGCACCATCCGCAAGATGCTGGCGCCGGTCCCCTGGAAAGACGTGCAGCTGTTTGTCGAATATGGTCCGGGCGTCGGCACCTTTTGCCGTCCGGTGCTCGACAAGCTGCCACGCAATGCCACCTATATCGCGATCGATACCAACCCCGATTTCATCCGCTATCTGCGCAAGACCATCCCCGACAGCCGTTTTGTCGCGGTGCACGGATCGGCTGCGGATGTCGAAGACATCATCGCGAGCCACGGCTTTGCCCATGCCGATTTTGTTCTTTCCGGCCTGCCGCTCTCGACGCTTCCCGGAACCGTCGCCGACGATATCGCGCAAGCCACACATCGCGCCTTGCGGCCAGGCGGTGCATTTCTGATCTATCAGTTCAACACCTTCACCACCCAGCTGCTCCGCCCCTATTTCGAGCGGATCGATCGCGGTTACGAGCTGCTCAACGTGCTTCCCTGCCACCTGTTCTGGGGCTGGAAGGCACAAGACGAAAGCGCCGCCGAACACGGCAATCGTTGACTTTGCGCGGGTCAGCGACTAAGGCCCGCCTTTCCCTGATATTCTGACAGAGTCTGGAGCCCGTTCATGGCGCGCGTTACCGTTGAAGATTGCATCGACAAGGTCACCAACCGGTTCGATCTCGTTCTGCTCGCTGCCCAGCGTGCACGCGAGATCAGCGGCGGTGCCGAGCTGACCATTGATCGCGATCGCGACAAGAACCCGGTCGTGGCGCTGCGCGAGATCGCGGACGAAACCGTGTTCCCCGAAGAGCTTAAGGAAGGCCTGATCGTCTCGCTGCAGAAGGTGCAGGTCGATGACGACGACATGCCCGACGAGATCGGTTCGCTCAGCCTGTCGGCAGAGGCGCTGCGCCTCACCGCATCGGCTCCCGCGCGCACCAGCAACATGGGCAGCGATTTCGAAGGCTGATCCTTCGCTCTGCAAGCGATCGAAAAGGCCGCGCTCCTCACGGGACCGCGGCCTTTTTCGTGTGCCTGAAAACGGTGGTCTGGATACCCTGCCCTCTTCGTCACCCCCGCGGAGGCGGGGGTCCCGCTTTTGCGCCGACTTTGAGAAAAGCGGGATGCCGCGTCCGCGGGAATGACGATCAGAACTGGCCAACCACCCTTATTTGCAGGGGTATTTCTGCTTCATGAAATCATACAGCGCGGTGCGGAAGGGCTGCTTCTTCTTCGCCGCAGGCAGGCCGGTGAGATAGGTCTTGAGCTCCTCGCCCTTCATCTTGCCCTGGCCCTTGGGCGGTGGGCAGCTGTGGCGCGGTCCACCGGCCTTCGCCTGCTTTGCGACATCGGAGCGGTAGAGCGTCAGCACGCGCTCGCTCTCGGCGCGCAGCGCGCGGACATCGGACGACATCAGCGCCGCAGGTCCAAGGCTTTCCGCCTTGTTCATCGCAGCCAGGAATTGCCCGGCAGTCATCTCGGATGTCGCCCCGATCGACAGGAATGCCGCTGAGGCCAGCACCGCCGACCGGATCGCCCATTTCATCTTCAACTACCTCCACCCAACTGTGCCGCGCGTATAACACACCAAGATGAACCGTCGATGACCTCATTACGGTGGCGTCGGGCAGGGAAACCGCAGGGTCATCACCAGAGCAAACGCGGTGGTGACCGGCATGGGCCGGTTGGCATCCGGAAATGCTCGGAACAGTTCGGTGATGTCCCCCAGCGAGAGCTGCGCCTGCCCTGGCGGCGGTGGGCAGCTGGCAGGCGGCGCGCCGCGCTGGACGGCTTCGGCCAGGCTGGCACGATAGGCCATCGCAGCCTGCTGCAGCGCGCTGCGGATGGCATCGGCCTGCGGTGATGTGGCCGCCGCGTCGTTCCCGGCTGCAAGCAGCGCGTCTGCCTGCGCCAGGAACTCCGCGACCGTCTCGGGCGGGGCCGGAACG